>JAYWBA010000165.1:0-32802 GCA_043781915.1 Saprospiraceae bacterium | reverse complement strand
GCTGAAAAGTTGGGAATAAGATTCTCTTTCGCTCTATCAAAAAACCACAATGTGCATGGCAAAGAACGTGTATAGAAAAAGTTGTTACCAATGGCTATCATTACATCAACCGCACCTGTTTTTACCAATTTTTCTCGAATATCTTTTTCGCTGTAACCCGCATCACTCGCCGATGAAGCCATTACAAAACCTGCTCTGCCCGTTGGTTTTAAATAGTTATAGAAATACTGAATCCATAAATAGTTTGCGTTGTCGTTTTTGGGTAAATTTACAATGCCATCGAACATCAAACGCGGATCGCGCTTTACGGCATCTTTACCTTTATCAACGCCATCGACATTAAATGGCGGATTCGCCATAACAAAATCTGCACCGCCTACCAAATTATGTTTATCTTCGTAAAAAGTATTTCCCTCTTGAATATTTCCCTCCAAACCATGAACTGTGAGATTCATTTTGGCTAATTTGGTATTGAGTTCCGCTTTTTCTTGTCCGTAAAAAGTTACTTTTTCGGCGGGTTTTAATCCTTCGCTTTCAATAAAATAACCCGTTTGAACAAACATACCTGCACTACCACAGGCTGGGTCGAACACAATGCCGTGATCAGGTTCAATGACATTGACAATGGTTTGCACTAAACTCATGGGCGTAAAAAATTCGCCACCTTCTTGAGCACCCGTCATAGCAAATTTATTGAGGAAATACTCGTAAATTTTCCCAAACAAATCTCCCTCAGCTTTTTGCAAAACTTCTTTATTAAAAATGCGCAGCAGTTCACGCAATAAATCTTTACTGAAAATCGAGAAATTTTTAGGCAAAACGCCTTTGAGGTTATCGTACTCCTCTTCAATGCTTTTCATCGCCTTATCAATCGCTTCACCAATATCAGCACTTTCTGGCAATGTTACTAAATAGTCGAAATGCGCGCTATCGGGAAGAAACATGGCATTTTGTTCTTCAAAATCTCTTTTAGTTAAAGGTCTTATACCGCGTTGTGGGTGATTGGGTAAAGATTTTTCGAGTTCAATTTTTACCTTTCGAAAGCGGTTATAAGCATGCCTTAAAAATATTAAACCTAAAACGGGCATAGAATACTCTGAGGCAGTTAGCTTACTATTTGCTCTCAATTGGTCGGCGGCGCGCCAAAGTTCGGCTTCTAATTTTCGGAGTTGATTTCCTTGCATTTTAAAGTTGTCTTAAATATTACGACTTGAGCGCAGAGTGTTTAAAGTGCAACAAATATAATTATATTTTGCACGATTGGCTATAAAGTTGGTCGGCAATTTAGTAAAAAGTATAATTTTAATTCATTACACTTACTCACACCTTGCCTGTTTTTCAAACCCTTGATTAATTATATAGTTCGATTTGCCTTGTGTTTTGCGCGCAATTAAGCCGCCTTTTTCAAATTTATTGATGGCGTTCATTACTTGGCGTTTGAAAGTATTGAAATCGTTGATGTCAAAATAATTTAACAAGTAAATTTACCAAACATTTACCATAAAGCTACTTCCCGATACAAAAATTCCTAAAAATACTGTCCAATAAATCATCCGTATTAACAGTACCAGTGATTTCGCCGAGGTGAAATAAGGCTTGACGAATATCTAAAGCGATGAAATCAGTGGCGGTATTATTGCTTAAACCTTTGAGCGCGGCGTTGAGCGCGGTGTTGGTGTTGTGCAATGCTTGGTAATGTCGCGCATTAGAGACGACGATATGTTCGGCACTGTGTTTTTGATGAATGGTTTGATTGTACAGTGCGTTTTTAAAATTGGTGAGTGCCTTAGTTTGGTGTGTATTATTTTTGGCGGAAAGGATGCTGTACGCAATGTGTTTTGCATCAAGTGCGGTGGAGATTGTTTCTAATTGTTTTTGCATTGCAGAAGTTATTACTAAATCGGATTTATTCAGCACTACGTGTGCTTGAATTTTAGAACCCTTCAAAACGCCTAATGCTTTTAAATCAGATTCAATTTCTTCAAGTGTCATTGTCGAGACATCCGCAACATACACAATAATAGAGGCGGCTTCAGCTTTTTCAAACGTTTTTTTAATGCCGAGTGCTTCAATTTGGTCTGTAGCTTCCCGAATTCCAGCGGTATCAATCAGTCGGAAAATAACTCCGTTGATGACAAGTTCTTCTTCGATTGTATCGCGTGTGGTGCCAGGTATTTCGCTAACAATAGCGCGCTCTTCATTCAGAAGTGCATTAAGCAATGTAGATTTTCCCGCATTGGGTCTGCCTGCAATAACTGTTACTACACCTTGCTTCAAAACGTTTCCGAGTTTAAAACTCGCTTCGAGTTGCAATACTTCGCGCTGTGTTTTGAGCAATAGTTCGCGCAATTCACCGCGATTGGCAAATTCTACGTCTTCTTCGCTGAAATCGAGTTCGAGTTCTAAAAGCGATGCAAATCGGATGAGTTGTTCGCGCAGGTTTTTTAAATTGTTTGAATATCCACCGCGCATTTGTTGCAACGCCAAAGTGTGACTTGCTTCACTTTGTGCTGAAATCAAATCAGCAACCGCTTCTGCTTGTGATAAATCTATTTTGCCGTTTAAAAAAGCGCGCAGGGTGAATTCACCTGGTTTAGCTAATCGTGCACCGAAATGAAAAGCCAATTCGAGAATGCGTTGCGCAATATAGGGCGCACCATGGCAACTGATTTCTACGATGTTTTCTGCGGTGTAAGAATGCGGTGCTATAAAAACTGTTGCAACAACTTCATCAATGACCTTACCTGCGGGCGATTTGATGGTGCCGAAATGGGCTGTGTGCGATTTTTGCGCGGCAAGCTGCTTTTTTCCAACAAAAAATTTATCGGCAATGAGAATAGCATCGCTGCCGCTTAATCGAACAACGGCAATGGCGCCAACGCCTGGCGCGGTTGAAAGAGCAACTATGGTTTCGTTCATTCAAATCCGAATTACGAATTACGAATTACGGTTTGAGTATTCGTAATTTGGTTTATAATACTATTTTAGTGAAACTTTGCGAATTTTTAAATCGCAAAGATTCAAAGGAACAAAGTTTCACAAAGTGTTACATTAATCCGTAGTCATCTTGTAAATCATTAAATCCTGAAAATCATTGTTCAGACAACTTAAACGTAAACGTTTCCATAATCTGATTAGCGAGCAATTTTTCGCATGCCGATTGTATGAGAGTGTTGGCTTGCGCTGCATCAGTGGCAGAAATTTCTATGCTTATGTGTTTGCCAATGCGCACATCATCCACACCGTGAATGTGTAAATTTTTTATGTTAGTCGTCACAGCTTTTCCTTGTGGGTCTAACAATTCGCGACGCGGCATAACATCAATTTCGGCAATAAACTTTTTCATATAAACTATTTTACTTAATAACAGAAACTTTTAAGCGAGCGAACTTTGCGAAAACCTTTGTATCCTTTGCGGTTAAAAAAACAGCGTCACAAAATTACATCTTTTTTCCGACGCGGTAAAATACTGGGAAACTTATTTGATGCAAACTCTTGCCCCAAACATTTTTTAAAGATGTTTCGATTAATTCAACGGGATTATAATTGTTTTTATTTTTGAAATGCTGCACCGCAGACCAAGAATTTATATACCCAATGAACGCCTCAAAACTTATTTCAAATTGCAAATCAGTTTCAGAAATAATTATTTCTTTGAATGGGAATGGAATAGTTGTGTAATGTTGCTCTATGAGCTTGCGTTCAGCGTCCCAATAAGCACCAATTGTTTCAGAATAAAATTGATTCACTATGTCGTCAATTTCTGGATTGATGGAATGTATTCCATAGCCAACTAATGCAATAATACCATCGTCTTTTAAAAACTGATTAACGTTGCTATAAAATTTATCAAAATTAAACCAATGCGCTGCTTGCGCTACCATTATTAAATCGAATGTGTGCGGTTCAAAGTTTGCATTTTCGTCACTGGCAATGCTATAAAAAATATTATCAGCGCGCACAGCATTGTCAATTTGCTTTTGGCTGATATCGGTTGCTATAACTTTTTGAAAATGCTTCGCTAAAAAAATGGCAGCTTGCCCGTTACCTGTGCCGCAATCCCAAACATTTTCTTTTTGGGTACATAAATCAATAATGGGCGTAAAAATGTTTTCAGTGTAGCGCGGTCTAAATTGCGCGTAAGTCGCGGCTTGAGTCGAAAAATTATCTTTCATAACTAAGAAGATTTGTACCAATTAAGGTGTTAATCAGTTTCCCTCAGAATACAGAGATTTTCTTGCAAATTAAGCAGATTATTGATTAATAAGCTGTTTGAGTTATCTTTTTTGTCTGAAACTAAGTCTTTTTAAATTACACATTCCAAAATTTTCTCCATGTAGCGCTGATACATGGAGAAAATTTTAAAACCTTTTATTCAAAAATACAGTACTTTCAACTCAAAACAAATAACTCAAACAGCTTCTAAATAAAATTGTCTAAAGATTTTCCAAACTAAAAAAATACATAAGTCTAAAAATAGTACAGAATTATATTATCTTTGGTCTTTGTTTTATCTATTCCATCACAGATTTAAAATTTTCGAAAATGTCGAAATATAGCCTCACAATCAATGCCAATAAAGTAAGTGTCGAAGCAGAGCCTGATACACCTTTGCTTTGGGTTGTGCGCGATATGGCAAATTTAACTGGCACAAAGTTTGGTTGCGGCATGGGACTATGTGGTGCTTGCACAGTGCATTTAAACGGCAAACCTATACGCTCTTGCCAGACGCCGATTTCATCGCTCAAAAAATCGGATAAAATTACGAGCATTGAAGGGGTGGCTGATAAAGTAGGCAAAGCAGTTCAAAAAGCTTGGATTGATTTGCAAGTGCCGCAATGCGGTTACTGTCAGTCAGGACAAATTATGTCGGCAGTAGCTTTATTGACAAGTAAACCCAAACCAACCGATGACGATATCGATACAGCCATGTCGGGAAATATATGTCGTTGTGGAACTTATACGCGCATTCGTGCGGCAATTCATCAAGCAGCAACAGAGTTATGAGGGATGAGTTATGAGGGATGGTAATATAAACCTCTGACTATTAACTAACAACTAACAATTAACAACTTTCATGACAAATATCAATCGTCGCAATTTTTTAAAATATACCGGTTTAACGGGCACTGCACTGATACTCGGGTTGCGTTCAGTGGCTGAAAACACAGAGGTATTAAACCTCAGTGAAACTGTTGCTTCATTTGAGTTTTCACCGAATATTATTATTGAAAAAACGGGTAAAATAACGATTTTCAATGTTAGACCCGATATCGGGCAAGGTACTTATCAATCCATTCCAGTTATTATAGCTGAAGAATTGGGCGTTACGCTCGACCAAGTCACTATTCAACAAACAGGTGGCGAAAAAAAATTCGGACCGATGCAATGGGCAGGGGGAAGCGCGTCTATTCGGACAAGTTACAACGAACTGCGCAAAGTGGGTGCAACAGCGCGCGAAATGCTGATAACAGCAGCAAGCCAAGAATGGAAAGTCCCTGCGTCAGAATGTTATGTTGAATTGGCTAAAGTGTATCACAAACCATCGGGCAAAAGCTTAAGTTATGGCGATTTAGCGGAAGTGGCTTCTAAACTACCTATTCCTAAAGAGCCGAAACTGAAAGATCCGAAAGATTTTACCATGATTGGCAAACCGATGATGCGCCCCGATACGCCATTAAAATCGACGGGAAAAGCGATGTATGGTATTGATGCCAGTGTTCCCGGAATGGTATACGCCTCGATAGAAAGATGCCCTGTTTTTGGCGCGAAACTCGTGAGTTTCGATGATACTGAAGCGAAAAAAGTAAAAGGTGTGCAATCTGTTTTAAAAGTAGAAAAAGTTTTTGGCATTTATACAACTGTTGGTGTTGCTGTTGTTGCCGATAATTATTGGTCTGCTTTGAAAGGTCGCAAAGCGTTAAAAGTTCAGTGGGATACCCAAGGTAAAGAAAGTTTTAATTCGGCAGATTATGCGCAAAAATTGCGCGACCTCGCAAAAAATGATGGGGTTTCAGAGAAAGGAGTGGGTGATTTCAAAAAAGCCTTTTCAGAAGCTCCTACAAAACTCGAAGCATTTTACGAAACGCCCATGGTGTCTCACTCACCAATGGAGCCTATGAATTGTGTAGCGCATTGGCAGGAAGGCAATAAATTAGAGATTTGGGCATCGACACAAGTGCCTGGAAGTGTCATAAACGATTTTCCTAAACAATTTGGCATAAAAGAAGAAGATATAAAACTGCACACCATGTTCAGTGGTGGTGGTTTCGGTCGCCGACTTTCAACTGATTTTATCGGTGAAGCTGTTAATATATCAAAAGCCATTAATAAACCCGTTAAATTAATTTGGACGCGCGAAGACGATACTCAACAAGGTCCGTTTAGACCTATGACGTTTTCGAGCATGAAAGCAGGTTTAGATACTAATGGTAAAGCAACGGCATTTCAGCACAAAGTTATCTCACCTGCCATCGATGCGGGATTGAATCCTAAATTTGACAATACTAAGGTGGATGAAACGATGACAGAGGCTATAAGTGGTCAGAAGTATGAGATCCCAAACATGGAAAACCCTTATGTTTATGCCGATATACACATTCCATTGTTTTATTGGCGCGCTGTAACCAGCACAACTTTGGCATTTGCGCATGAAAGTTTTATTGATGAGATGGCGGCAAAAGCAGGACGCGACCCGATGGCATATAGGTTAGAAATGCTTACTAAAGATTCGGATACAAAACGGGTTTTGCTGAAATTGAAAGAAGTCTCTCATTGGGATAAACCTTTGCCAAGTGGTTGGGGTCGTGGTGTGGCGCAATACGAATTTTTTGCTGGTTTGGCTGCTGAAGTTGTTGAAGTTTCGAAAAAGAAAGACGGCAGTATAAAAATCGAAAAGGTTTATGCTGTTATTGATTTAGGTACGGTTGTCAATCCCGACACCGTTCGCGCGCAAGTTGAAGGTGCAATCGTGATGGGTATTACAGCCGCCACAAAAAATGGCATCACCTTTAAAGATGGCAAAACGGAGCAATCTAATTTTCACGATAATCCTGTTTTGCGTATCAACGAAATGCCAAAAATTGAGGTTCATATTTTAGCAGAAGGTGGAACAAACATTAAAGGTGTCGGTGAACCTGGTTTGCCACCTGTTGCACCTGCTTTAGCGAATGCGATTTTTAATTTAACAGGTAAAAGGTTAAGAAAATTGCCGTTTGATTCGGATAATTTAGGTTAAAATAGTCTAAAAAATTGGGAATCCTTTTTCATTAACAACAAAAAAATAGTAATAATACTTCTACCCGCATAATTGTAATTACAGCGCATTGAGGCATCGAAAAGCAAATTAACTTGATTTAGACAGCTAAAGGCAATAAATTTGCTATTTACTTATTGAACTTGTTTTAACTTATTTGTTTTGGCTGCAAATGGTTATTTTTAAATCATTCTCGCCTGAAAACAGAAAGTTAAAACAAGTTCATAATTCAAACGATTCCTAATGACAAAGACTTGTATATTTTTACTTATAGTTATCCCTCTTTTATTTACTCAATGTGTACCCGTTGAGCGTGTGGATCCGAGTATAACTGCCAATACTGCCGATTCATCATCTTGGAAATTACTCACTAGTTCAACTTCTGATCAAGTCATTCGCGTAATGCATACAACACCTAATGAAATGTATGCGCTTTCGAATAGCAATTTTTTTCGGTTCGATGATAAATTAATGCTGCTTGAAAAACGTTTGTTGCTCACTGATAGACAATTATATGGTGTCCCTGTTTTTTCCGATAATACTTTTGCGCGTGTCAGCCAAAACACAGATAGTAAACAAGTTATAGAGTTTAATTTGGTGCGCAATCCTTCTCTGATAAGAAAAGTATATACGAACGAACTCATTGATACTTCTAAAAAAGAATCCCTCAACTACGATGTTTTAGGTCGAACCGCTGGTTGTTATAGTTACGATGGTACTACTTTTTTTATTACAGGTACGGTGTATCCGAATTATGTTCCAACCGCTTTTCTACTCGATGTGCAATTGAATTTCCAAGCCAACGATTTCATTAGTGTGAAACGCGCTAAGCGTATTCCTATTCCAGGTCTTTCAACTGATTTTAAAATAGAATCGAGTCATTATATCGGCAAAAATTTTTACTTAGCTACGAAAGATGGTGGTTATAAAATTGGTTTAGATGGTACAATAACCAAACTTTTTCCAACTTGGGTACTCGATTTTTTTGAAAACAAAGGTAATATTTACGCTACAGGATTTAGTAATTCCGATTTTTTTGTTTCCACCGATGGTGGCGATACTTGGAAACGTGTGCCTGCGGGTTCAACCCTGCGCTATGTACAAAACGTTGGAACTCAAATTTTTTCGCAAGAAGTGCGTGGATTGCCCTATTCAGTAGCCGATACATCGCTCGCCAAAATAAAATCCCTCAAATACAATGCTAATTTTCCTACCGACCCCGATACATATTACGATGTTGCATTTTTTGGCAACAGTTATTACGTAAGTGTTGGTAAAGCGGTTTATGGTAATACGAAATTGCTCTTGAAGTAATTAGCTTTGAGCTATGAACTTATCTTATGGTATAAAAGAGCTTTTTACCTAAAGATAAGTTCATAGCTCAAAGCTAATTTTAAAATACTAAATGAAAACCTACACCTAAATTACTTAAAGCACTTCCACCAATACTGGAATAAAAAATCAATAAATTTTCTGAATAGGGTTGCCCGTCAAAAGATTTATGAAGATAAGATGCACTTAGAAAATTTGGAAGACTTAGTTCTAATTGTAATTTCTTGAATAAATTATACGAAATACCCGGCGTCAAGTATAACTGTATGCCAATTTGTTTAGCAGTTGTGATATCAGTTGAATTAGGGTAAGTATTTGTTGTTGTTTGGTTATAGAAAGGAATGTTTCCGCCAGCGTCAGTAAAAAAATATAAGTCTTTGGATAATGAATGATATTGCCTTAAAAAACCTCCGATACTAAAATTTGTATTTTTTGAATTCCCTGTGCCTATAATCGTTCCATTTATAGGGTAATCGGTTGAATTTAAATTATAAGATAAGTTGAAAGCATAAATCGTGTTCTCTTTATACGCCTTGCCAATTGAAACATTAAATCCGCCATTTTTATTACTTTGGATATTTGAGTTACTGTCCGAACTACTAAAACCCACACTCCCGCCCAATAAAATCGAACCTTTTGCAATTTGTGCCGATGAATTTAAAACACTAAAAACGAAGAGCAATGCCACTAAGGCAATTTTCTGAATCATACATTTAAGTTTAATGAAATGAAAAATAGTTTTGTAGAAAATTTACAACGTCTCGATGTGCGCTAATAACGTTTTGTTTCATTCTCTGAGGGTATAACGAATCAAATATTAGAGACGTTGTTGTTTTAAAAGTTAAAGTTTAATCAGATTGATAAGAGTTTTCTTTAACCATTCTTCACCACTAAACCTACAGGACAAGGTACGGGTTTGGGATTATCGTTGGCTTACGATATTATTACAAAAGGGCATGGTGGCACATTAAAAGTTGAAAGCATGGAAGGTGGAGGTTCAGAATTTATTATTTGTTTGCCTTTAAAATAATTATCTCAATTGTAAATCTGAAAATTCTTAAATTCTGATTTAACTTTACACGTTTTCAGAAACAATAACCTTTTAGGCGCATAAGCGTTTCATATTTAGACAAATTATTACAGATTATGGCATTCGATATTCAAATAATCAAAGGTTTTTACAAAACCTACGCCCAAAAAGTAGCCGCAGCACGCGAAGCATTGGGTAAACCATTAACGCTTTCCGAAAAAATATTGTATTCGCATTTGCACCACGAATCACCTATGGCTGATTATGCACGCGGAAAAGATTACGTCTTTTTTGCGCCTGATCGCGTAGCCATGCAAGATGCAACAGCACAAATGGCTTTGTTACAGTTCACCACCTGCGGTAGAGAAAAAGTGGCTGTGCCTTCAACGGTGCACTGCGATCACCTCATTCAAGCAAAAACGGGTGCTGATTCTGATTTAAAACGCGCTCTCAGCGAGAGCAGTGAAGTGTTTTCTTTTCTACGCGACGTGTCGAATAAATATGGTATTGGTTTTTGGAAACCGGGCGCAGGAATTATTCACCAAATCGTTTTAGAAAATTACGCTTTCCCGGGTGCTATGATGATTGGAACGGATTCGCACACCGTGAATGCCGGCGGTTTGGGTATGGTCGCTATTGGCGTGGGTGGTGCTGATGCGGTTGATGTGATGGTCGGTTTACCGTGGGAATTGAAAATGCCGAAATTGATTGGTGTACGCCTCTCAGGTAAATTGAATGGTTGGACGAGCTCAAAAGATATTATTTTAAAAGTTGCAGGCATTTTAACCGTAAAAGGTGGAACAGGTGCTATTGTTGAATATTTTGGTGAAGGTGCGCGCTCAATAAGCTGCACAGGTAAAGGCACAATTTGTAATATGGGTGCTGAAATTGGTGCAACAACATCCGTTTTTGGTTATGATGCGTCTATGTCGCGCTATTTAAAATCAACTGATCGCGCCGATGTAGCCGCACTTGCCGACAAAGTGGCGAACGAACTCACGGGTGATATGGAGGCGTATATCCACCCAGAAAAATATTTCGACCAAGTGATTGATATTGATTTAAGCACCTTAGAGCCGCACATCAACGGTCCGTTCACGCCTGATTTAGCGTGGCCCCTCTCTCAATTTGCAGAAGCGGTGCGTAAAAATAATTATCCTGCCAAATTATCAGTGGGTCTCATTGGTTCGTGCACAAACTCGAGCTACGAAGATTTAGATCGCGCAGCATCGCTGGCGAAACAAGCATCGGAAAAAGGTTTGAAAACAGGTTCTGAATTTACAATTACACCAGGTTCAGAGCAGATTCGTTATACGGTTGAGCGCGATGGCATTTTGCAAGCGTTTGAAAAAATTGGTGGTGTAGTGCTCGCCAATGCTTGCGGTCCGTGCATTGGTCAATGGGATAGACACGGTGCTGATACGATGGGTGCTAACTCAATCATCACATCGTTCAATCGCAATTTCTCGAAACGCAACGACGGCAATCCGAAAACACACTCATTTGTGGCTTCACCAGAAATTGTTACGGCTTTAGCCATTGCGGGCGATTTAACATTCAACCCAATGACTGATACGCTCACAAATAATAAAGGTGAGCAAGTCAAACTTGATCCACCACACGGCGATGAATTGCCAAAACGCGGTTTCGCGGTTGACGATGCTGGTTTTTTAGCCCCCGCCAAATCGGGTAAAGGTTTAACCATTACAGTTAATCCAAAATCGGAGCGCTTACAATTGTTAAAACCTTTTGTGGCAACAACACCCGCAGAATTACAAAATATGCGTTTGCTGATTAAAGCGAAAGGTAAATGCACAACCGACCATATTTCGATGGCGGGTCCGTGGTTAGAATTTCGTGGTCATTTAGCAAACATTTCAAATAACTGTTTGATTGGTGCAATCAACGCTTATAACGACCAAGCAAACAAAGTTATAAATTACATCAAGGGTGAATACATGGCAGTGCCAGCATCGGCGAAAGAATATCAAGCGAATAATATCAGCACTGTAGTTTTTGGTGAAGAAAACTATGGCGAAGGTTCGAGCCGCGAACATGCAGCTATGGAGCCACGTTTCTTAGGTGTTCGCGCTGTAATTGTAAAATCATTTGCGCGTATTCACGAAACAAACTTGAAGAAACAAGGCATGTTAGCGCTCACTTTTGCAAATGTTGCTGATTACGACAAAATCCGCCAAGATGATTTAATCAGCATTGAAGGCATCGAAAATTTTGCTGCGGGCAAAAATTTGGTTGTGAAATTAAATCACGCTGACGGTACTACAGAAAGTTTTGAAGTTAAACACACTTACAATGATGCACAAATCGAATGGTTCCACTCGGGTTCGGCTTTGAATAAAATTAGAGCAAATATGGCGAAATAATGGAATGGAAATAAGTGGAAAGGAATAAAAAATCCCTCGAAGTGCAAACTCGCGAGGGATTTTTATTATATATTGAGCAATTTAAGAATTACGCAGGCCAGTTAGATCTCCCCCAAGCACAGAGATTCGTAAACCCCGAACCACTCGCAAAAACATTATCAAGTATTGACTTATTTTCCGTTTCCTGACTACTAACCACACCCACAATTCTTGGATCTGTTACATTGTTCCACCACCCAAAAATTGGACCTCCAGAATTTCCATGATTTAGATCACAATTTTCAGTCTCTAACTCTTCTCCACCATTGCTATCGCCATCCGTATCATTAATAGTAAATCCTTGTTGAAAGGCGGGTTGCTCGGCATTTGCAATATCTCCAGGGTAACCTATATTACTCCAATAAGGTTGATTATTCCAACTGTTAGAATAACCATTATAACCCATGTAACCAAGGTACGAACCAAGTGGTTGATATAAACGTAAGATTGCCCAATCGTAACCAGTTCCACCTGTATTGTATCCCCTTACATCGGAAACATAAGATTCAACACCTCCACCATATAATGAAGAACCATTGAAATACGCAGGAACAAATCTCATCCACCAACTTCCTTTAGATATACTGTTCCATGGAACCATGTGTCCCGCAGTAATAACAAGTCTATCTCCCACAAGAGTACCAGTTCCACTATATCCATCACTATTGAAAATCCGACCTACTAAGCCCCAGGGCCAGGCACTATCATGAAAAGGATACCTTGCACTATCATAAACCCATAATGGTTCAGTACGAGTGCCGTTAAAACGACGCATTGATTGGACAGTTTTCTCCATTTTAATACTTGGTACCATCGTTGCGTCAATCCAGCTTGGTCTATGAGATTTAAAGGAAATGTCTTTTTTGATTTCCGATAAATATTTAGTAGAAGGGTGTTTTTCCATAGTTAAACCAGGGCGAACTCCATTTGACTCACCACCAATTGGTATGTTAATTCGCCATAAATCTTGGCCTTCCTTATGAAGAGAATCTATTTCCACAACAGGCTTTTTATCTGAGGTTGCTTGGGAGTAGAATATCCGATTTTGAGAAATTAGTTTTAACTCATCTGGAATTTTTCCAGTTCCCAAAATTGGCCTTCTTTTTCTTACATTGGCTAAAAGTGCGGGCGTCTCGTGTTCGCCAATAAATTTGTGTGTTGACATTTTATTTAGTTTAATTTATCATACTCTGTGAATGGATTTTCGGCAATCTCCATAGAGTTTTTTTCCATGAAAAGAATACGATTTAGAGATGAAGGTATATTATTGAAAATTCAAAATCACTTTTAAAAAAACCAAGGATGCCCAGAATTGTTAACGCAGAGCATCCTCAATCGATCGATTTATCCTTTTTCGGAAATGATTAATTTGCTTCCTTGATAAAAACCAGTGAGATTCTTTTCAAGCACATCTACAAGTGCATTCATTGTTTCAATTTGCACACTAACAAAAGCAAATTCGGCAGGAGTTGTATATCCAGGGTGATGGATAATAAACCAAATTTCGTCGTTAAGGGACAATCTTTTGAGTCTCTCCTCAAATTTTCTTAATTTTGGTTCGAGAGAAGGCCCATGCTTGCTAATTGATTCCATAATTGATACTATTAAATTAAAAAAATATTTATTGCAAAATTATATATTATCCGATCAACTTCGCATCCCTACAAACCCTTGACTTTAAAAAATCAAGGTTTTCCTTGAGAAGCAAAACCATTTAAAGCGCCGCGCAATAAGGTTTCGCGCACTAAACCAGCCGTATTTCGGACATCAAATTTTTGTATCAAATGGTTGCGATGCGTTTCTACAGTTTCGGGCGTAATGAAGAGTAATTTGGCAATTTCTTTTGTGGTATATTCATCGATTACTAATTGAAGAATTTCTTTTTCACGAGCTGTGATTTTTTGTAAAGGCTTTTTCTTTTCTTTTTTTGTTACCAATTGGCACGCAAGGGTTTGTTTTAAGCTATTATCTAAAAACATTTCACCTTTTTCGACCTGTTCAATGGCTTCTAATAATTCAGCAATCGAAGAAGACCTTAACAAATAACCGTTTGCACCGAGTTTAAAATAATTTTTTACTGTGCCATAATCTTCATTATGGCTAAAAATAAGAATTTTAGCATCTTGCGTTTGTGATTTAATCTTCTTGTAAAGTGTTAGTGCATCAGGTTTACCCATCTCATTGTCTAAAATAACCAGAGTGGGTTTAAATTTAGTGACAGCGTAGGAAATCTGGGAAGGTTGCCAACAATAATTTAAAGAAATTTCTTTAAAGGCATCTGATAAAATGTGCACTAAGCTTTCAGCCATTAAAGGCTGCGAATCGATAATGAGAATGTTTCTTAGCATTGGTAGTAATTTTTTTTATTTGGCAAAACTTATCTGACTACTATATGCTAAGTGTACTACATGATTAATTTTTAACAGGAAAAATGAAAAATTTTGAATTTATTTAATTTTATTTTTTTGAAGTGCCAATTCCAATGCGCGTTCAATAATTTGGTCTTTTTGTTTAAGTTCATCGCTCGCACCTGTCGTTACTTCTACATCGGGCGCAACACCACTTTCAATACTCATTCCGTTGGGCAAAGTTGTATAACTTGCTGACATGCGATATTGCCAACCATTGGGTAAATCGAATGAGATGGGAATACCACCACCACCACCTGTTCTATCACCAATGAGTGTAACATTGGGCAAAACCGACATAAACGCTGCGTAGTAATTCGCTGCCGAGTAAGTGCCTCGGTTGATTAGCACAAAAACTGGTTTCTGAAAAATAATATTTTTGCGCGAAGGCGAAAGCTCAAAGGCTTTACCTTTTGTAAAATCGGTGTGCAAAGGTCCATTTTTTTTGTAGCCATAACCCAGCGTTATTTTATTTTTCGTACAAAAAGGCGACATGAGTGTTAGCGCATTTTGTAAAGCACCACCTCCATTGTCTCGTAAATCGATAATTAAAGCTGGCGA
The DNA here is from genome assembly GCA_043781915.1 of Saprospiraceae bacterium. Taxonomy (GTDB): domain Bacteria; phylum Bacteroidota; class Bacteroidia; order Chitinophagales; family Saprospiraceae; genus JAAFJT01. The sequence goes on along the minus strand of JAYWBA010000165.1, from coordinate 17,793 downwards.
ATTGCGATAACGTTGTAAAATATAGTCGAGTTCTTCGGTCGTAAACGGTGCTGAAAAAGAGCGATAGGTTACATAACCCACCGAATCATGCAGAAAATTATGGTAAAAAGGTCCTGTGATTTTAAAATCGTTTTTTAGATAATTTCGTTGCACAAACGACTCGTTGTAATTATCGGAAAAATCTTGTTTCCAATGCCAATTTCTACTTTTATCTGTCGTAGAAAATAAATTAACATGACCGTCATTGAGTTCAGCGAGCAAACCACTCATGACTTTAAACAAGGAATCTTGGGTCATTGAATCGAAAACCCGCGCACGGTAAATTTTGGAGAGTTTTTCCCAGTTGACTTTTTTTTCGGCGAATAAACTATAGTGTGTATCTACCGTTTGGCTCATCATATCGAAACAATGCAGTGGCGTGTTCGATACATCATTTTTCAATAGTAAGCTACTGCACGATGAGAGATTAAAACCCATTACAAGGGAAAACGCTATCGCGATTTTATAATTTGATAGAAAGTTATGGATTGGTTTCATGGAATCTACGATTTGTAATATTCAACTGATATTTTTTTTAATGCAAATATAGTTGTTAGTTGATAGTTGTTGGTTGATAGTTGTTAGAAAAGTCAAAAACTATCAACCAACAACTATCAACTAACAACTAAAAAAACAGCCAATTAACTGCTTTCGAAAATTCATTGCCCCAACGTTCTTCGGTATGTTTTCCTTTTGGGTCGAGATGTGTTTTAATATTTAGCAGCGACATATTGTAGCCGTTATTTTGTATATGCTCGGTGAATTTATTTATATTTTGCAGCATATTTGAGCCTTCTTCGCCACCACCATAAATATATGCTTTGGTGGGCAAATTTTGAACGGGAGGTAAATTCTGAAATCCCATTTTTTGTTCAACCCATAAAGAAGGTGAAAAGACCATCATCTTAGAAAAAATATCAGGGTACATTAAACCTGCGTGAATAGAAATTAAACCACCCAACGAACTCCCTCCAAGACACGTATTTTCGCGACCGACAAGTGTGCGCAGTTGCTTATCGACAAATGGTTTAACGTTTTGTACTACAAAATGAATATAATCTCTCCCTTTGGCATTTGGGAAACGGCGCGTTGGCTCGATCATAAATTCTTCGGCTCTGTTAGTTCCAGTATGGTCAATAGCTACTACAATAATTTCCCCTTTGCCAATTTCGGATAAAACGGCGAGTTTTTTATCTATGCCCCAATTGCCATAAGGTGATTTTTCATTGAACAAATTTTGACCATCGTGCAGATACAAAACAGGGTAGCGTTTCGCTGTGTTTGTTGCGTAATTATAGGGCAGCAATGCTGTTAGCCGACGTTTGTTTTGTAATTCTGGGCTGAAAAAATCTTCATTGAGCACCATTTTCTTTGGCAAATATTTAGGATTAAATTCTAACCCGTAATTTTTCCAACGTACAACAACATCGCGCATGATGCTGTATGGAGTTTGCAACACTCGATTTTGAGTCATATTACCATATTCGTCAAGCTCTTGGTTTTCCCAACCACCACGAACATATTTATATTCCAAAACTTCGGGAAGAGTTACATCAATTGGGAAATGAAAAGAAAAACGTCCATGCGCAATGCGTTTCATTCTAAAACGCTCTTCATCTAAGCGCCAATTGTTAAAATTGCCGACAATATAAACCGGGCGTGGATCATCAACGGGCGTTGTTAATTCAACTGAAAGTTTTATACCTGTTATTATTTCTTTAGAAAAATTTTGTTTTTCGCTTCGCAGAGCTAAATTCATGGTTGTAAATGTAGATTCTTAAAATTCCGTTCTATGTTTAACTTTGGCGGTATGTTTATGAAACAAATTTACTTAAAAATGTTTAAAGCAGCAAAAAAGCTCTTAATATTTTCTTAAAATATACTTAATTCGTTACGTTTTGGTTTGATTATAAATAATGATAAGACGTGGTATCTTTATAATCTTTGAAAAAGGAAATTATTAATAGTCATCAAACAGAATAAGTCAATTACAAGAAACTTGCCAAAAATTGTAATTATTTCTCTGCGACTTTTGCGATTCCTCTGCGTTGAAAATAACTTTAACGCAGTGGCGCAGAGGAATCGCAAAGATCGTAGAGATTATACCCTATTCTATATAATATCTAATGTTTAAGCAACTAAAAAGCAAATTCAAAGTTATAATGAATTAGCTGCAAAAACTTAAATTCTTAGAAATTTTCCAAAATTTCTAATTCGAGACTGTTTCAAGTACCTTTGATACATTTTAAAGACAAAATTTTATGATGTGCTTACTGAATAACAAAAACAAAAGCCTCCTTTCCCTTTTAATCATAATGGTTAGTTGTGTTCGGTCTGTAAGTGCGCAAAGTGCTGAAATCGAAAACGGTATAAAATTTATTCGTGAAGATTTTCGGGCAGCTATCGCCGAATCTGCTGAAAAAAATAAACTCGTTTTTGTTGATGCCTATACAACTTGGTGTGGTCCGTGTAAACTCATGGAAAAATCTGTTTTTATAGATGAAAAAGTGATGGGTTTTATGAACGATAATTTCGTGAATCTTAAACTCGATATGGAACATGGCGACGGTCAGATTATAGCGCAACGATACAAAGTTTTAGCCTATCCAACATTCTTGTTTTTAAATTCTGAAGGTGAATTGGTGCATAAAGGCTTGGGTTATCAAGATGCTGACAAATTTTTAGCACTTGCGGCTGTTGCGCTCAATGCCAAAGAAGGTTTATTGGCATGGAATCGCCGATTTATTAATGGCGAACGCGAACCCGATTTTCTAAAAAACTATGCGCTCAAATTGGCTGATGTTCAAGATCCAAAAAGTACGGACATCGCTAAATTATTTTTAAAGTCGCAAACCAATTGGAAAGACAACAACGAAACGCTCGATTTCATTTTTAAATTTGTTGAAAATCCAAAAGATACATTTTTTACGATTGTATCTAATAATATGGCTGTTTTCGAACGCCGCATTTCGCACGAAGCAATTGAATTAAAACGCAAAAATTTAATTGAAGATCAATTGTTCGATAAAAATAACTTGCCTACGCTCACTTACGCCGATTCCCTTTTAGCAATGATAAATACGGATAAAAAAAAACTCGATAGCACGCAGCGCAATTACCGCATGACGTACTACAGGTTGAAAGGCGAAAGAAACAATTATGCCATCGCTGCTGTCAACTATTTTAATAAATACGATAACAACGCTGGAGAATTAGCAGAAACAGCTAACACTTTTTTAGACCAAATTGATGACAAAAAACTCTTAGAAAAATCGTTGAAATGGGCAAAACGTTCAGTGCGCTTAGAAAAAATACAGTATCATCAATTTTTAGTAGCACAACTTTATGGCAAATTAAAAAATAAATCTGCCGCCCTGAAAGCTGCCAATGTTGCCCTCGACTTGGGCAAAAAAGCAGGCGAAAACACCGACGAAGTGAGCACTTTTATTAAAGTGATAAGGGATAAGTAAAAGCGCTGAAAGCGCGACATGTAACAGCGATGGGTGAAGCCCCTCGAAAAAAGAAAAGAAATAATTGATAAGTCTGTACGACCCTAATCGCAGCTTCCACTTCCACCTACTTCCACCTACCATGTGATGGCACGTGAATGCAATCCGTAGAAACGTAATTCGTAACTCGTAATTAAATTCCTAATTGCCTCCGCAAGTTTTTTTTCAAACTTTCGTCAAAGGGGTATTCTCTAAAATTAAAAACTAATTATCATGCGCATCCTTAAAAATTTGGCTAATATTGGTTCTTTGTGCTTAGCTACAGTTATATTTTGTTCTTGCGGTTTTTACGCTTGCAATAAATCTACCGCGGCAACTACCGACATTACAACTGTAACAACTACTACAGTAACAACCCTCCCTGATATTTATAAGCGTATATATGGCGCCAAAAGTGTAACACTCGATGGTGATTATGTAGTCATCAACACCCTCGATTTACCCGACCATAAATCGCCTTATTGGAGCGATGCGACAAAATACGAAGCTTATAATGGCACAAATACCAAGTTTAACTTAAATCCGAACAGAATTACTTCGCAAAACATGACACTGAGGATTCCAGTAAATCCGAAAGAAGCTGCAACAAAATCAGGTACACCGGGCGGTGCTATCGGGATTACGCTCAATGGTGTTGTTGTGTTTAATCAGTATGCTGCCATGCAGCAACCGCTCACAGGAGAGATCAATTCGTTCGATCAATATGGCGGGCATCCACAACAACAAGGTGCATATCATTACCATGTTGAACCGACTTATACGACAACAAAATATGGCAAATCGGTACTTTTAGGTTTTTTACTCGACGGTTTCCCGATTTACGGACCTTTAGAAAATGGCAAAACACTTCTCAGCGCAGATTTAGATAAATATCACGGTCATTCACACGCTACTGCTGATTATCCCAACGGTATTTATCATTATCATTTCACTGACGATACGCCCTATTTGAATGGCGATGGCTTTTTCGGAACTCCTGGTACCGCTACTCAGTAATTGCAAGTTCAACTATATACTGCTAAAAACTCCGACTTCGGCGAGTGAACCAATTTATCCAACTTTTCAATTTCTCGCGTTCTGCCTATTAGATTCACTGAAATTTATGATTATTCGTCAAAATTGTAAAAAAAATATTGATTTTGGCGAATAATGGATTTTAGGCAAAGTAAAGACGCGATTTATCGCGTCTGAGAAAATTATCCACATTGATTTTTAAAACAGAATTGAATCACATTACACAATCGTAATTGAAAAAAAACCATTTTTCCATTTTCTAAATAAATAATTGATGTGCTTAAACATAACCAAAATTGTGCTGTTTTTGTGATTCATTTGATTTGCTTAAACATAACTATAATTGTGCTGTTTTGATAATTGTGCAATTTTAAAAATTAAATTTGTAAGAATAATTATGGGATTAAAGTTAAACAGGAAAATAGAGAAGTGAATTATTTTGTTTTACACTAATAAAAAGAGGCTACTTCTGCAAAGATGTAGCCTCTATAAACTTTAAAGTATTTCAAAAAATTAATTGATATAATAAATAACAGCACCCGAACCAGTTGCTTTAATTGTTGTTGCACTGGCAGCAACGCCACGAATAATAAGATTACGAATACGATTAGGTTGTAAAATAGCAGCACTACCCGCACCACCTGCGCCTAAACTTAAAGAAAAAACATTCGCTGTTCCGCCAGCAGGACGAACATAAAGCGAATCGTTTGCTGTATTTGTTAAAGGATAAGGTGCAATTTCGATATAACTACTGGCATCAAAACCTTTGACCGTGGCAACTAAATTTGCAGCAATGCCTTGGCGTTTAAAGTAAAAATCGTAACCAGCAGGTGCACCATTAACAACATTGACAATTTTAACATACGCCTTTGAAGTATCTTTCACTGCCGTCCTGTCATCGTTCACTAAAAGAAACTTTTGCGCTCCAACAGTGTCGTAAGCAATGAGCGAATAATACGAGCCATTCGTTAAATTTAAATCACTTTGCAAAGTGATGGTGCTCGAGCTCGGTGGACGAATAGAATACTTCACAGTACCTGCTGGTACAACAGCATAATCTAAAGCAGGAAACAATCCACCCGATGCCACAGAATCTGGACCATAAGTCACAGTAGTCAGTGATGCAGAAACCTTCGTATCGCCGTTGTATAAAACGACAGCAGGACCTCCTGGAACAGCATTGTGAAAACGAATGCGTGCACCATCGCCTGCAGGTGCAAGTGTGTTATCTAAAACGGCTTTATCACCACACGACGCAAATATTAAAGCTACCATTGTAAAAGGCAGCGAGTAAAAAATATTTTTAAAATTAAGTATCATATTTTTTGTTTTCTAAAATGAAAAAATAGGTGTCAGGAATCAGGTGTCAAGTGACTTCTGATACCTGACACCTGATTCCTAATTACGGTTGCGAAAACCATTGTTCAATAGTGTGATAATCGGGCTTATCTCCATACAATTTTGATAAAGAAGCCAGATTCCAAACGTATTCGGAGTTATAGCGCGGTCGAACGCGGTACGCTAATTTACCTCCATTGTCAGGATAAAGAAATGCACCCGTTGGTGTTACAAAAGTCGTGTAAACCAATGGATTGTAGTGATAGCGACGCATATCAACCCAAGTTTCAATCGCTCCGTGAAAATACAAAGCAATATACTTTTGCTGCATGATATCGGCAATTCCTAACGCATCAGCTGTGGCAGGAATAGCCGCGCTTGCTAAAAAAGTAGCTTTGTTGGCAGCACTTACACCACAAAAATCCATGTGCGCTGCAATCGCTTTTTTGTAGGTATCGAAAGCTGTTGCTTTGTCACCTTTATTAAAAGCAGCTTCTGCTTTCATGAAAAGAATTTCAGCGTATGTCATGATATAGTGTGCCGCTTTGTCGTCATAAATCCAACGACCTGTGCCCGGGTATGGCGAAGTTGGTGGCAATCCCCACAAATTCGGGATACGTTTAGTATTACCCACTGTATTATTTGGATCTGCAGAAAAAGGAACAACGCCGCGCCAAACAGTATCGGGGCAAGAAGCAAACATGATTGGTAAACGTGGATCGCGCACTTTTCCAAATGTTGTACCGTCGAGCAATTGAATAATAGTGGTTGTTGGGCGATAGGTACTGATATTATTGCGCAAAATGCCGAAAAAATTCGCGTCTAAGCTGCTTGTTGCAGCATGCGGCACAGCAAAATTATCGTCGTTACTTTGTAAAGCCAAGTCGCAATATTTAATAACATCGTCGGGTTTGTAGAGCGATTTTTTGTTGTTGATATGGTTTGCATTGCGCGCTAAAACACCGTAAATGAAACGCTTCCATTTGTCCGTATTGCCTTTATACACCAAATCACCCAATTGCAAACGCGCAATACCTGTTTTGTCATCGAGGTTAGTGAGTGCTTCATTGCACAACCTGACAACTTCAGCATAGATTTGATCTTGCGAATCATAATCGAAAACATAACGGTTTGGCTCCCAAGCTTGTTTTAAAATCATTTCACCGTGGTAATCGGTGCACGATTGCCAACTCCAAGCGCGAATCGCTTTGGCAGCGCCAACGATATCGGCATTTTTCTTAGCCGTCGCATCAGCAATCATTAAATCAACGTTTTCGCCAATTGACCAATAATGCGAGCGCCATTTTTCGCCCATATTATCCGAACCCGGTGCATAACCCTGACGTTCGAAATCGTCACCACCAGCAGTGCTGGCAGAAACATTTTGAATGTATCGACAAATAAATCGCGTATCGAATGTTTCGCCACGCACCATTTGCGATAAAACCGGTGGCAAAATATTGACCGCATCGGTAGCCTGAGGCACGGATGGATCGCGATTAATATCCAAGTAGCTGCTACAGCTACTCGCGAAAAACGCTATAAAAGTGAGCGTTAGAATTTTAAACGATATTTTTTTCATTATCTGAATATTTTTAGTTGTTAGATATAAGGTGTCAAGTATCAGGTGTCAGATATCAGCTTTTCTCGGATGCTGAAACCTGAAACCTGATGGCTGATACCTATTGAAGGCTTACATTTAAACCAAAAATTATTGACCGTGCTAAACCAGGCTTGCCATAATCGAAGCCCCAAGAACCAACACCTGCGGTTGTTGCATTGGTTGAATTTGAAGATGGATCACCACCCGTATAGTTTGTCCACATATACAAATCGGTAGCGGTCAAATAAACGCTAATGCCTTTTATAGGTTTAATTTTAGTGAGTAGGGTAGCAGGTAAGGCATAAGAAAGTGTTACATCTTTAATACGCAACCAGTTAATATTGTGCTCAACAAAATCTGCTTCAGCAAATCCACTGGTGAAAAAATCGGAACGCGTGAGTGGTGTAACTTGAATATCGTTCACGGTTGGATTCGCACTGTTTTCTTTACCATCGCGTAACACACCTTTAAATATATATGGTACAGAACGATCTGCAAAGCGCGTACTTAAACCACGTGTGAAAAAGAAATAATCATTGCCATTAAACACATCACCGCCTTTGCGAATATCGAGTAAAAAGCCTAATCTTAACCCTTTAAAGCTTATACTATTTTGTAAGCCAATTGAAAAATCTGGATTTCTATCGCCAATAGGTAAAAAGTTTGTGTTGAGAACGGGTAAACCTGTTGACGGGCTAATTACAATGGCACCAGTATTATTCCTTAAATAACTATAACCGCCAATGGCAGTTGCAGAGCCTGCGCCATTTTGGTTAGCGACCAAATTATACTGACTGTAATAATTTTGTAAGAAAGAATACGAATTAAAAGCACTGGCACGTGCATTACCAATCGCCCACGTATCTGAGTTGTAATACTCAGGCACATCGGCAGGTAAGCTCAAAACTTTTGTGGATAATTTAGAAAATATAAGATTTAAATCCCAATCCAAATCTTTCATTCTAACGGGTGTTAAACCCAATTGCCCTTCCCAACCACTCACATTAAACGAGCCGCCATTGAGTAAGCCAAAAACAAAACCTGTACCATAACTCAAACGCTGTGTAACAATTTGATCAGTACGGTCGGCGTTGAAATAAGAAACATCGAAACGAACACGATTTCTAAATAATTTAAACTCTGCGCCTATTTCTCTACTGGTAACAAATTCAGGTTTTAAGTTCGGGTTACTACCAAAGAAATCGTAAAGAAATCCACCACCGGTCGATGTTTGAGCAGCTAATGCAGCATCTACTTTATACGCTGGCGCATCTTTACCCGATTTAGCATAAGCTATACGCACTTTACCATAATTCAACCAGTTAAAATTTTTAAATACGGGCAACTCTGAAAATACAAAACCTAAAGATGCTCCTGGATAAAAATAGCTATTATTGGCTTTCGGAAGCGTTGAAGACCAATCGTTTCTTCCTGAAACCGTAGCGTACAACATGTTTTTATAGCTCAAACTCAATTGCGAAAATGCGCCGAGCAAACGCTGGCGAGTTTGAGAAAATTTATTTCTCTGCGTGGTCGGCAGGGTATTATTAATACTGTTAAAAGTCGGATCGAATAATTGCTCACCATAAACGGAAGTTACTTGATAATCTCTATCATCAACAGAAGTACCTAATAATAAACCACCGGATAAATCGCCCCATGTTTTTGTTATATTGGCTAAAAAATTGCCATTAAGAAGTCGCGAAACTTCATTAAAGTTTTCAATATTTCCTCTTGTTGTCAAGCCTGATTTTGTTTCAGGATGTGTGAACGTGTTTCCATAAGTATTATAAGCATCGGAGCCGACACGCGCAATGAGTTGAAGCCAATCAGTCGCTTTATAGGTCAATCCTACATTAATTAAAGTGCGGCGCGTTTGGTCGCGATTAATGTTTTTATACACATTGAAAAATGGATTGTCGTACTCAGCACTGAGTGATTGTAATTTACGACGCGTACCATCAGTGTTTAAATAATTATTGACGTCGTCGTAAAAGGGCCAGAGATATAAATTATTGAAAACCCCATTGTCTCCTAATCCAACTTTGTTTATATCGTTGTTGGTAAATCCAATCGAGGTAGTTAAATCTAAATTATCTAAAAGTTTGGCAGTTCCTGCTAAACGTAAACCCAAAACTTGGAGGTTTGAATTCGGAATAATACCATCAGCTTTTTGGTAATTAGCCGAGAGGCGATAACTCAATTTATCGGAACCTGCCTCAAAACTTAAATTGTGATTTTGACCATGACCTGTACCGAAAAAAGCATTGACATTGTCAAAAGCTTTTGTGTTTGTAGGTAGAGCTGGTCCAAAAAAGCTCGATGCATCAGGCTGGAAAACTCCGTTTGCACCACGTTCGTAAGTATTTTGAATAGTAGGTAAACGATAATAAGAATTTGTGCTGAATGAATTCGAGTAAGTTATTTTTCCACCGCCTTTCGAGCCTCGTTTTGTAGTAATTAAAATTACACCCGACGAGCCTTGGCTTCCATATAAAGCAGCAGCTTCCGGTCCTTTCAAAACAGTAACAGATTCAATATCGTTCGGATTTAAATCGGCAGCACGATTGAGATAATCGTTCGATCTATTGGCTCCATTTGAAACCAAAACGCCTTGATTTAATGTTGTGTTGTCAATCGGTAAACCGTCTACAACAAACAAAGGCGAATTGCTATTGCCTATAGATGATGAACCACGCAATTGAATCTGAGTTGAAGCACCTAATTGTCCGCTTGTACTATATGCGGATAATCCAGAAACTCGACCCTGAAGCGCGTCAAGAAAATTTCCGCGTTGTGTATTGGCGATTTCTTGGCCCGAAACGGTGGCTACGTTCGTGTTGGTAGCGCGCTGTTTTTGGTTAACGCCCATAGCACCTGCAATAATAACCTCCTTCAATTGCCTGTCGTCTGTTTTCAGAATAATTGTGAGGGTTGTTTTACCATCGCTTAAAGGTATTTCTTGAACGGTGTAACCAATTGACGAAACGATAAGCGTTTCAGAACTTTTGGCTTCAATACTAAATTTGCCATCAATATCTGTGGCAACGGCACGTTGTGTGCCTTTAATTGCAACGGTGGTGCCAGGAATTGGCAAACCATCATCCTCACCTGTGACCGTTCCTGTAATTTGTTGTGCGTGTAAACTCTGCACGAACAAAACCAAGAACAATACCTGGAAAAATAAGTAGAAAGATTTTTTCATAACGAGTAATTTAGTTTTAAATTTAAGTTAAAACTACTACGCGTTTATGTTAAATAAAAATTAAAAAGGAATTTTCTTTTGAAAATTATAGTTTAGAAAGTGCTCAGATAGCGCTTGAGAAATAAAATACTGGTTTTGGCTTTTGAAGTTTAATTAAATTTCTTAGGAGTAAGTTGAAAAAATGTCATAAAGCAATTTGGTTCGAGCATTTTTGGGGTTTAAACTCTTAAAATTGGCTCACAGTCCATAGCTAATTGAACAAAGCTATGAAAACGAAGTATCTCCAATTGCCTCGATTATTCTATGCGCCACTTTTAACGCATCAAAAGCGCTTTCAATGGTTACGCGCTCTGGCTTATTTTCTAAAATGCTGTGTGCAAGTGATTGTAACTCTAAAGCAATAGCATTGACAGTCGGCACTGGTGGCATTTCTATTTTCACCCATTTTTTCACACCATTATTATCGAACGAAAGCAAGGCTGTGCGTTCTAAATCTGTCAAAGTGCTAACAGTTTCTTCATCGTACAGATGTATAACTTGTGCTGTTTTTTCAAAAAAGTCGAGACTCATATACGCATTGCGTTGGAACACGCGCATTTTTCGCATTTGTTTAAAACTGATGCGGCTGGCAGTTAAATTCGCAAAACTGCCATTTTCGAAAGCTAAACGAACGTTGCAGATATCGGGTGTATTACTTACAACAGCTGCTCCGTTGGCGTGAATTTCTTTTATTGGCGATTTTATGATGTGCAATACTAAGTCGATGTCGTGTATCATTAAATCTAAAACGACTGAAACATCAGTACCGCGTGGATTAAACGGTGCTAATCGGTGCGCTTCAATAAATAGTGGCGCAAATTCCATATCAGCAACAGCTAAAAACGCTGGATTAAATCGCTCTACATGACCGACTTGCGCTTTCATACCTGTTTGTTGAACTAACGCTACCAATTTCTCGCCTTCTTCTACTGTGTGAGTGAGTGGTTTTTCGATAAAAATATGTTTACCTGCTAAAACAGCGCGTTGTGCTACATCGAAATGGTAAATAGTTGGTGTTACAATATCAACTACATCGCATGCCGCTATCAATGTATCAATAGACTCGAATGCTTTAATGCCAAATTGTTGTGCTATTTCATTGCGCGATGCAGCATCAGTATCGAAGAAACCAAGAAGATTATATTCACTGAGGGTTTGAATACATTTTAAATGTATTTTACCCAAATGCCCTGCGCCAACAACGCCAATTTTTAACTGAACTGCCATATTTTTTCCAAACTCAATGGAGGCACAAACTATTACAAAAAATTAAACTTACAAAGTGTTTTTGCCAAAAAAAGGTTTCTTTTTGCGACTTTTCTTTTTTCTTGTATAACTAAATTTCGCGCAAAGCAGCAAAGAAGTTCGCAAAGTCGCCGTGGGGCGTATTGCAATATATCTTGCTTTTGCGCCTCTGGGCGTTTTATTTTGCACCTTTGCGCGATTCTCTTTACGTTTGCAGAGGTATATCTTTTTCTAAACCGAAAAAGCAAACTTAGATTTGCTTTTTGTCGTTAGGCATTAACACAACTTACTCAATCGATGAAAAAACTTTTTACGTTTAGTCTATTTTTATTAACACTGTCGCTTCAAGCACAAAAGCCTTATTTCCAACAAAAGCTCGACTACGATATTGCTGTAACGCTTAACGATGTGAAGCATACTTTGAGTGGCGTTGAAAATTTAACCTATCAAAATAATTCTGGCGATACGCTTCGCACTCTTTATTTTCATTTGTATTACAATGCGTTTAATGGTTCAAGCACTGCTTACACGCGTCAACTCAATCGCGTGAACGATGCGACATTTTCGTTTGCAAAACCGGATCAATTAGGTGGTTATAATAAATTTTCTGTCAGAAATGGCTCACAACTTTTAGAAGTTAGCCTTGAAAAAGACAATGCCGATATTGCTAAAATAATTTTGAGTCAACCGCTTTTGCCGAATCAAAACGTAACACTCAATATTTCGTTTGAAGAAAAAATCCCATTCGCTTTTTCGCGCCCTGGTCATATCGAACAACAATATTTGATGACGCAGTGGTATCCGAAACCTGCGGTGTATGATGCAACGGGTTGGCACGCGCAACCGTATTTAGAAAATGGTGAGTATTATGGCGAATTTGCGACTTTCGATGTAAAAATAACTTTACCAGAAAATTATATTGTTGCTGCTACGGGTGAAATGCAAACTGTAGAGACGTTGCATGCAACGTCTCTTGTAAATTTGAAGACGTTTGATGCAACGTCTCTTGTAAATTTGAAGACGTTGCATGCAACGTCTCTACCAGAAGATTCATTCCCATCATCTTCCGCCAAAACTAAAACTATTCAATATACTGCAAGCAATGTACACGATTTCGGTTGGTTCGCTGATAAACGTTTCATAGTTGTTTCAGAAAAAATAGAAAAATGTGCTTACACAGAAGGAGATGTCATCTGCGATGTCTATTTCACACCGCGTGATTACGCACTTTGGAAAAATGGCGCACATTACGCGCGTAACGCCGTTGAATATTACGGCACGCGCATCGGAAAATATCCATACAGTCATGCGAGTGTGGTGGCACAATACGATAGGAGAGGCGGTGGTATGGAGTACCCGATGGTAACAGTGATTGGCGGCGCCAATTCAGCCACCGATTTAGAAAGTGTTGTTGTGCATGAAGTCGGACACAATTGGTTTTACGGTATTTTGGGAAATAACGAACGCGATAATGGTTGGATGGATGAGGGCATCAATACTTACTATGAAATGAGCTATGAAGACGAATCAAGTGTCAGTGGTCAGGTATCAGGTGTCAGCAAGCCATCAACTCTAAACGCTCAACTGACTAATTCAAGCCATCCGATAACGTATTATGCTGATAGAATTCGCGGAGCACATTCGATGTACTTTAATCATCAAGCAATGGCGCCAAAATTAAGTTCCGACGATTTTAATAATCAACAATACGGTTTAGCATATTATACGCGACCTGCGCTCGGATTAAAAACTTTAGAAGGATATGTCGGTATAGAAAAGTTTGATGCGGCAATGCAAAGCTATTTTACTAAATGGAAATTTAAACATCCAAAACCATCCGATTTTAATAAAATTCTGAAAGAAACGCTTGGCGACTCAGCAAATTGGTTTTTGGATGGTGTTATCGGTTTGGAATACACAACAGCATATAAGATAAAATCAATCAAAAATGTCGGGGCAAATTATAGCGTAGTCGTTCAAAATAAATTTGGATTACCCATACCATTTTCTTTAAGTTTAGTTAAAAACGATTCCATTATTGCCACAAAATGGTATTCGGGGGTGGAATGTCCACAACAAGCACGCCTTTTCTATGGTGATAAAATAAAAGATAGGGTTTGTATTGACTCTACTGTTTCTTTCCCGAACTACAAAACTGGTGGCGCGCTAATACTTGATGCCTATAATCTTTTACCACAAACAAATTTTGCACACACAGCTATAAATTTGAAAGAAAATGGTGATGCAACGCAGCATTCGCCGTTCAAATTGGCATTTATAACGGATAAAAAACTCGAAGCATACAAAACTAAAATACTTTACACGCCTATACCTGCATACAATGTGTACGATGGTTTTATGGCGGGTGCTTACATCAGTAATATTACACACATTGAAAAAAATTGGGAATGGTCGGCAATACCGTTGTACAGTTTTAATACAAACGCGTTGCGTGGTGTGGCACAAGTTGATTATACTTTTTTTAATGAAAAAAGCAGATTTATAATTGGTGGCGATGTGCGAAGCTTTGCAACGTCGAATACAAAAACTATTAGCCCAACAGCCCAATTAAACGCCAACTATTTTACCCGCTATGATTTAAATTTTCGTTGGGATATTAATAATAACTCATCAAGCAACACCCAAAAAAGTATTCAGTTTAGGGAATTATTGGTCAATCAGAAAAAAAATTATTTTAGTTATCTGAATTGTGATATTTGTGTTCCGACAGCTTATTCAGAAAATAACAGCGCACTTATTAGTGAACTAAGTTATTCAAGTGTTACACACAATGCGCGAAGCAACGCGCATTGGCTTTTAGGTGCAGAAGTTATATCTAATTTTGGTACATTCTTTAATCCAGTTCCCGTTTTTGGATTGGGTGGAAGTTTTGATAACTACACCACTCATCCAACGCTGCGTTTGAACGCCGAATACAAATACGATTACAACTACAATCCACAAGCCAAATTTTACATTCGCGCTTATGTAGGCACTGCAATAGGTGCAAAGAATAGATTTTCGGGTCAAGAAAGATTTGTATCGCTTTTTCAGCGCGGCGTAAATGATTATAAATTTGATACGTATTTTTTGGGGAGAAATGAATTTTCTGGCAAATGGTCGCAGGAAATAGATGAAAACGCGCAGGGTGGAATGAAAATTATTTTACCGAATGGTTATTTAAACAGTTTGGGTTCGAGTGGTCAATTCATTGCATCGCTCAATACCAAAATTGATGTGCCATTTAAATTGCCCGCCGAAATTAAGATTCAACCTTATTTAGATTTTGGTTATTTTGCCACCGATAATAATTACAGCAATTTAGAGCCTTCGAATTTGTTGGTATCAGGCGGCATTTCGGTGTCTATTCCGAAATATTTTTCTGTTTATGTGCCTTTGTATTACAGTGGTGGCGCTTGCAAAGATGATCCGAACGGATTGAGTTGCATTATGGAATATTCGAGTTTTGCGAATAAGGTTTCTTTTAGTATTAATATTAATAGTTTGCTGCCGAAAAACCACGATTAATGGGTTTGCAGGATAACTCGCTGGAAGTGGTATAAAAAATGCATTTTCAGCGAGTTATAGTTGTATAGCTCGTTGAAAATGCATTTTTATACCACTTCCAGCGAGTTAAAGCTCGTTAGCTCGCTGAAACTCAAAAAAATGGTGTTTTATTTTTTTTATGGCGCTGCTTTATTAGCTTTATGTTTTGAAAAATAAATGCCGCACAAAATGTTTGATAAAATAAGAAAAGCTCTTCAACAATTTGGTCGTTTCAATGAGGAAGAGTTAACGCTTTTTACAAGTAAGATTCAAGTCAAACAATTACACAAAAATGATTTTCTTTTAAGAGAAGGGGAGATATGCGGGGCAATTTATTTTCTAAACTCTGGTAGTCAGCGGCACTTTACTCACACAAAAGATGGTACTGAACGCACGCTCAATTTATTCATTGAAAACGATTGGGTTTTAGACTACCAAAGTTTTGCCACTCAAAAACCTACAAAAAATAAAATTCAAGCCTTTGAGCAATGCGAAGTGTTTGAAATAAGTATCCACTCTTTACATGAACTCATTGCGATTTCTCAAAAATTTCTTCAAATGGGAAAATTGCTCGAGTTGGGTTTGCAAAACACCGATCTTTACAGCGAACTGGCTTCTCCAGAAGAAAAATATTTAGAATTGCTAACCAATAAACCACTGCTCGTAAAAAAATTTCCTTTGAAATATATTGCTTCTTACCTGAAAATCGCCCCTGAGACATTGAGCAGAATTCGACGCAAGACAATGATTTCTTGATTTGAATCAAGTTGTGTTTGGTATAACTGCCTTTACTTTTGTGGTATTCAATTACAATTCAAAAGTAAATTTATGAAAAATCAAGAAGAAAAAAACGCTGGTTTATCGCTCTTAATGGGTTCAGTCATGATGGTTGTTACCATAGGTTTACATCCGACTAGCGGAAGTTTTGAGCATTTGCTAAAAATTACTTCCTTAATTATTGGTACGCACTCAATCGCAATAGCAGCAGTACCATTAATTGCTTTTGGATTTTGGGGATTGACAAAACGCCTAACAGATGGTTCTGGTTTATCAATTCTTGCTTTTATAGTTATGTTTTTCGGTTTGGTTGCAGTGATGTGTGCAGCAGCTTTGAATGGATTAGTTCTGCCGTTATTTATCAAAAATTACCAAGGTTCCACACCCGAAGTTATCGAATCCATCAAACTAACGTTACATTATAATAGCGCACTCAATCACGCTTTCGATTTTATTTTTATTGGTGCAGCTTGTGTTGCCATTCCATTGTGGTCTGTGGCAATCATCAAAACAAAGGCGTTGCCTCAATGGGTTGCTTACTTTGGCATTTTATTTTGCGTGGCTACAATTGTTTTAATGAGCATAGGTTTTGGATTGGTTGATTTAAATGGTTTTCGAATATTTATATTTGGCTTAGTAGCATGGGTTTTGACTATTGGTTTTTTGTTGTTTAATGGTCGCTTTAATGCGTAAAAAAACAAACCTCATAGCTCTAGAGAGCTACGAGGTTTATTTTTCTATTGTAATTCAAACCTAATAGTCCCTACATGTAGGGAGCACCTAATAGGTTTTTTTAAGTAGCCGCGATGCCTCGCGGCTCTACGTTTTTAATTTTTCACCCCCATATTCCACAGCGTAAACGCCATAATATCTGCGGCTTCTTGTATAACTTTTGCTGTGGGTTTACCCGCACCATGCCCTGCCGATGTTTCAATTCGAATGAGAATTGGCGCGTCACCAGCTTGTGCATTTTGCAGGGTGGCGGCAAATTTGAACGAATGCGCTGGCACCACACGGTCATCGTGGTCGCCTGTAGTGATGAGCGTTGCAGGATATTTTGTACCTGCTTTTACATTTTGTAACGGCGAATATTTATATAAATAATCGAATCCTTCTTTAGTTTCGCTTAAACCATAATCGGTTGCCCATGCGCGACCAATAGTAAATTGGTGATAACGCAACATATCTAAAACACCGACGGCTGGAAGTGCCACCTTAAATAATTCTGGATGCTGTGTTAAACAAGCGCCAACCAACAATCCACCATTTGAACCACCATTGATGGCTAAAAAATCAGATGAAGTGTATTTCTTTTTAATGAGAAATTGCGCAGCGGCGATAAAATCGTCGAAAACATTTTGCTTCTTGCCGAGTGTTCCTTGCTCATGCCATTTTGAACCAAATTCACCACCACCGCGAATATTAGCGACGGCATAAACACCGCCGCGCTCCAAAAATGCCAATCGGGAAACGCTGAA
>JAYWBA010000164.1:0-13018 GCA_043781915.1 Saprospiraceae bacterium | reverse complement strand
GATACTTTGATATACCAGATTTGCAATAAGTCTAATAGCAGTGTTTGTGATACAGCCATCGTATTTGTTACTATCAATCCAACGCCACCACCAGTAGCCAACTTTGATACGCCAACAGCACCGAATAGTGGTAGTCCGACTACCATACCGATTTTAACAAATGACAAGGCGAGTGATGGTAGTCCAGCGACATTAACAATTGTAACGCTTCCGACAATCACCTCACCGCCGACGCAAGGCGTGGCGACGATTAATCCAGATGGTACTTTGGATTATACACCAACGGCAGGATTTGCAGGTGTTGATACTTTAATTTATCAGATTTGTGATAAAGTTAATACAGTAGTTTGCGATACAGCCATCGTATTCATTACAGTACCTCCATGCTCGTCAATTTCAGTTGTTATTAACGCATCGACTTGTTCAGCCGATTTAAAAACGTATATCGTTGACTTTACTGTAACAACGCCGAATACGAGCGTTACTTCCGATTTCGGAACAGTACTGGGTAGTAGTGTTGTAGATATACCCAAAGGTCAAGACGTTAAAATTACGTTTAAG
Organism: Saprospiraceae bacterium; assembly: GCA_043781915.1. Taxonomy (GTDB): domain Bacteria; phylum Bacteroidota; class Bacteroidia; order Chitinophagales; family Saprospiraceae; genus JAAFJT01. Next base: position 12,457 of record JAYWBA010000164.1, on the reverse strand, counting down.
GCTGCGTTGTACTGCGATACAACATTATCTGTAACAGCCCCGATATGTACTTGTCCAATTGTTAATGCACCGACAGCACTTCAAGGCAGTGGCGATACGAGTATTTGTGCAGGTTCCGCTATTCCAACTCTTAAAGTAGCTAACAATTCAACAATTAGTTCAACAGAGATAGATTGGTACGATGCAGCGACGGGAGGAACATTGCTTGCGAATAACACAACGATATATACACCAACAACAGGCGGAACATACTATGCAGAAGCACGCGATACTATTACAAATTGTAGCAGCAGTCGTACGCCGATTACAATAACTATTAATCCGACACCGAATTTAGTGACAGTGTCCCCACCAGCAGTGTGTGCACCACTTGGTATTGAATTAACAGCAGCATCGGTTACAGCAGGGAGTACATTAAATGGTGCAACATTGAGTTATTGGTCAAATGTAACAGCAACTATTCCGTTGAACACGCCGAACAATATTACCTCAACAGGTACATATTTTATAAAAGCTGTAACTACCGCAGGTTGTTCAGCCATACAATCGGTGAATGCTTTCGTCAATCCAAAGCCAACCGTTTCGGTTACAGCAGCAACGTGTCAAGCCAATTTAAATTTTTATGATGTCACTTATACCGCTTCGAGTAATACAACAGTGACAAGTAGTTTAGGGACAGTTAATGCGCCTTCAAATACAGTGACAGGCATTGATATTTCTAAGAGTGTGACGCTGTATGTAACTGACAGTATTACAGGTTGTAAAGATTCGATTCAAGTATCAGCCCCGATATGTACTTGTCCAAACATTACAGCACCATTAAGCAACGGCGATGCAAAAGTTTGTGATGGCAACACTATTCCAGCCATCAGTGCAAAACTGCCTAATGGCGTAGCAACAACAACTGTTATAGATTGGTACGATAGCTCAATAAACGGAACGCTGCTGGCAACATCGACAGCGAGTTACACTCCTGTAGCGGGCGGAACTTACTATGCAGAAGTACGCGACACCATATCGAATTGTAAAAGTATGACACGTACACCAGTGACATTAACTATTTCGGCAGCACCAAGCCTCATTAACTCGATTGTTGAAGCGGACACTTCGACGTGTACAAATGGGGTAGTTAACATAAATGGCAAAGTGGTTGTAAGACAAATTATAGGTGCAACGCGTTACAGTTTTAGTTCAGACCCAGTGCAACTCACTTTTCAGCAATCACAAGCATTGACGAGCGATAGCATTCAGAAAACAGGTTTGAGCGCAGGTACATACTTTATCAGAGTGTTTGGTGCCGATTCAACGTGCTATATGGATACAACAGCTACAATCAATCCAACGACGTGTCCATGCTATATCAGTGCGACATTCAGTCAAGGAATTTGTAATAACTCAGGTACAACCTCAACTGCTATTGATGATTATTTCACAGTAACAGTTAATTCGACATCTCTAAATGGTGGTGCATCAAACAAGTACGAAGTACTCATCAATAGCACAACAGTGGTAAACATTGGCGGAACAGCGTACAACACACCGATGACTATTGGTGCAGCGGGGATATTAGTTGCGGATGGCACAACAAGTTATACGATAACAGTGCGTGATTACGACAATAAGCAATGCGAATCGCAAGCGTTTGTAACTAAACCTGTAGCGGGTTGTTCAGTTCAAAATACCTGCGCTCCGTTTATTTGTTTGCCTGTAACAGTTTCGCGCCAGAAGTAATTTTCATGGGAGGACACAATGAAGGCGTGCAAAACCGCAAAGAATCACAACTTTGCGTCTTTGCGCGCTTTTTTTTTGCGTCTTGGTGCAATAATTCGTAATTTGTTATTCGCAACCCATAATTGAATAAGAGTATTTACCCTTAAAACATTGTTAAAAGCCAAAACAATTTAAAAAAAAGCATTAGTTTTACATCTATTTTAAAAATAAACATCTTAAAACACTAAACTGTATCTCCCATGCAGAAACATAACACAAAAAGCAAAATACAAAATACAAAAAGCAAAATACAAAACTTTATCTTCTTCACTTTGCCCTTTGCCTTTTGCTCGTTGCCTTTTCCCCGTTACCTTTTACCCTTTGCCGTTTGCCTTTTGCCCCTTGCCTTTTTTGCTCAAACTAACCCGACAATTATCCAACAACACATTTATGGTGGAAGTGCATCAGAAAGGCTTTATGCCATTCAACAAACATTGGATGGTGGTTTTATTGCTTCTGGTAACACCAATTCGTATATTGGCGATAGAGATATTGACGATGTTGTTCGCAGGCAATTAGGTCAAATTGCCGTTGATGCCAACAACGATTTATGGGTGATTAAGCTCGATGCGAATTATAAAATTCAATGGCAGCGCGTATTTGGTGGTAACGGTTTTGATGGTGGCTTAGCGATTAAACAAACGTCGGATGGAAGTTATATTGTAGCAGGGTATTTGTCTTCATCAGGTGGAGATAATTCAGGCGTGCATCCTTCGCACAATGGAGGAACTACTCGAGATGCTTTGGTTTGTAAATTAAATTCTGATGGTTCAACTGCTTGGATAAAATTAATGGGTGGGGGAGGAGATGACCAATTTGAGAAAATTCAAATTACACCTGATGGTGGGATTTTATTATGTGGGTTTACGAATTCTAATGATGGTGATGTGCCAGCTAATTTGTATCATGATAACCCTTTCAATGATGTTTATGGCGATGCATGGCTTGTTAAACTCGACGCAAATGGCAATTTATTGTGGCAACGCGTGATTGGTGGCGAAAACAAAGATGCTTTCACGGGCATGGATAAAGCTCCCGATGGCAATTATATTTTAGGCGGATTTACCAATTCAAATTTAGGTGATTTAAAAGGTGTTCAGTTTGGTTACGATAGAAAAGCATGGATAGTTAAAGTCACGCCAGAAGGTAAAATTTTATGGCAAAACGTGGCAGGTAAAGTCAATAATAATATTGAAACAAGACCTTATTCAATCATCACGTCTCAAGCTGGTGATTTTTATCTCGGGGGTGTTACTGCACAAGATTCTGCCTCTACCATGGATTTTTTTCTCGTCAAATTTAATAGCAATGGCGAATATAAATGGGCGAGAACCTACGGTGGTTCGGGTGATGATTGGGCGCGTTCTCTCGCGCATTCTACGCCCGATGATGGTATTTTTATAACTGGTTACACTTTAACAAATAACAATGGCGATGTTTCGGGATTTCACAACGAACATGACGCTTGGATTCTGCATTGCGATTCTACAGGTAATATTCTTCAAAAAATTATTGCTGGCGGCTCTGATTACGATTATTTTTGGAATACGTGCAATACTTCTGATGGTCGTGCCATTTTTGCAGGTTATTCCAAATCGCGTGATTTTGACTTAGCAGGTATACCTAAACGCGGCGATTTAGACGGTTGGATTGTTGAGTTTGATTGGGGAAAATATACGCCGCCTGTTTGTATAGATACGCAGCGTGTCACTTTAAATGTGTGTCAACAGAATCAAGTATTTACAGATACTGCCAGATTTAAAAGATCGGATGGTTGTATTTCAGTCGTTATAACTCAGCGTATTGTTTCAAATGCAAAAAATATTTACAAAATATCGGACATAGTTTGCAATCCGAGTTCAGATAGAACGTCGGATACTTTAAATTTAAAATCGAGTGGCGGTTGTGATTCGACAATAATTATAACGCATACGATTAAGCGAACAGGTGCAGCTTGCGACGATGGAAATCCCGCCACTGTAAACGATATTTTACAAACAGATTGTTCCTGCAAAGGCGAAAAAAATCCGAACAGCCCAACTGATTTAAGTGTCAGTGTTTCAGCTTCTCCAAATTCTTATAAAAACTGGACTGTCAATATTTTTACAACAGTTGTCAAAAATATTGGACTGACTGATTTTACAGATATTGTGGTCAGTATTCCTTATCCCAAAGCAGCAGTTGATGGAGGTCCGTCAAAGGTTTCAAACGGTTTGTGGTTAGAATATTGTAGCGCGATGCAGTGTTACGAATGGCGCATCCCGCTTTTAAAATCGGGTGACTCAGCCGTTTATGCACAACCTCTTTTTGTTTTAGCACCAGATGGTAAATTAGAAGTTACAGCCACTTTAAAGAGTTCAACACCTGAAGATTTATTCAGTGACAATAATACTTCGAAAGTGACATTATTGCCAGCATCGAGCTTTCAGTCATCAGCTTTCAGCTATCAAACCACGTCAATCACGACACATCACTCCCCGCTCATAAATATTTACCCGCAACCAACTAATGGTTTGTTTTATTTGGGAATGAATACTGAAATAAACGAAACGATAGAATTTTCGTGTGTTAATGCGATGGGAAGAATAATTTGGTCGGAAACTAAGATTTCACCAAGTAATGATGCTGTTTTTGAATTTAATTTATCGAACACATCTAATGGGCTATATTTTTTACGAGCACATCGCAAAGATGGCTCAATTTTAATGAAAAAAATTATAAAGAATTAATTAGCTTTGAGCCATGAACTATGAGCTTTTCTCGTAGGCTCACAGCTCATAGCTCGCAGCTCAAAACTAAATTATGACTTTAGAAAATTTTTTTAAATTAGTCGGTGAAAATCCTTCGTATGTATTGTTGTATTTTTCATTAATACCGTTAACAGCTTTCATTGCAGGTGTGTTAGGAAATGGTGAAGGAGATATTTCACCTTGGCGCGAATTATATGCTGTGCTTATTTACTTAGTGTGTATTCCAGGTATTTTCTCTTTCATGCTCGGTGTTTATTCTTTTTTGTTCGAACGCCACAGTGTTTATCAAACTGATATATTAAGTCAGATTTTACCAGTTTGTTCAATGGTAATGACTTTACTACTCATTAAACGCAACGTGAGTTTTGATGCCATACCTGGATTTAAAAAACTTTCGGGATTGGTATCACTGATTGGGGCAACATTTGTGTTCATGTGGTTTATTGATAGAACGCACATTGTCGCCATCACTTACATTCCATTCTGGCAGGTTTTAGCACTTTTTGCTGTCTTGTTTTTTATAATTCGCTTTGGTTGGAAACAGTTTATGAGTTAAAAGTAAAAAAAACTGCTTTTAACTAAACACTTTTCACTTTTCACTCTTCACTTTTCATTTTTTAGATTAATATTGTCACAAAATACTAATTATGTTTCGTTCAGGTATCAATATCCGTTTACTCATTATGCTTGGCATAATGGGTTTTTCTGTTCTAAAATATTTTGCTACATCATCAGTCAATCCTGTAACAGGTATAAAACAACACGTCTCACTAACGCCTGAGCAAGAAATTGCGATGGGTTTACAAAGTGCACCACAAATGGCACAGCAGTTTGGTGGTGAATACGCCGATGCGAAAGTTCAAGGTGCCGTTAGTGCTATTGGTGCTAAATTGGTTAAAAATACACAAGCAGCTCAATCGCCTTATCCATTTCAATTCCACGTTTTAGCTGACCCTGAAACGATTAATGCTTTTGCTCTGCCTGGTGGTCAAATCTTTATTACTGTTGGTTTGCTTAAACGTTTAGAAAACGAAGATCAAATCGCTGGCGTTTTAGGTCACGAAATGGGACACGTTATTAATCGCCACTCTGCGCAGCAAATGTCTAAATCAGGTTTATTGCAAGGTATTGTGCAAGGTGTGAGTGTTGGTGCAAGTAATGGTTCCAATAGTGGCATGGCAACATCGCAAATTGCGAGCTATGTTGCTAACATGGTTAATCTAAAATATGGCAGAAATGACGAACTCGAAGCTGATAAATTTGGTTTGCACTATATGGTTGAGAATGGATACAGAGCATCTCAAATGGTGCGCGTGATGGAGATTTTGCAACAAACGATGGGACATAACCGCCAATCTGAATATGCCAGTTCGCACCCAAGTCCAGAAAATCGGATTATTAAGTTGAAAGAAGAAATGGCTAAAATGGGCGTTTCAGGTAACTAATATTAAAAGTCTTTATAAAACTGATAATATAGACATTCCATTCTTCAAGTCTTTCTCAGAAAATTAATTCTTCATTATTAATTCTTAATTGAATAAATTAGCTCTCAAAATAGCTTGGCGTTACCTCATTGCCAAAAAATCGACAAACGCCATCAATATTATTACAGGTATTGCTGTGTTCGGGCTTTCGATGGGTGTAGCAGTTTTAATATTGGTACTTTCTGTTTTTAACGGATTTGAAAGCCTTCTTACGAGCATGGTCTCTAATTTCGCGCCCGATATTAAAATAACTGCCACTAAAGGCAAAACGTTTAATTCCGATTCATCTCTTGTTTATAAAATTCGCTCACTACCGCAAGTGGAGGGCGTTTCAGAAACTTTAGAAGAAATCGCTTTTTTTGAATGCAATAAAAGCCAAAATTTCGGCACCATTAAAGGAGTAGATAGTTTTTTTTCTCAAACCAATCGGGTTTCAAAATCTGTTAAAGAAGGCAATTTTATTATTGGAAATGAGCAAAAAGATTATGCTGTTTTAGGTCGTGGTGTAAGCAACCAATTAAGTGTTTATTTGAAAGATGAATTCACGCCGCTCGTCGTATACATGCCTAAACGCACAGAAGTTTCTGCTTTAGAAGCGCCATTTAAAAAACAATTTCTCATTCCATCTGGCATTTTTGAAATTCAGCAAGAAATTGACAATCAATACGTCATCACCAATATCGATTTCGTCCGGCAGCTCTTGCAATCGGAAGGAAATGAAGTGAGTGCTTTAGAAATTAAATTGAAAGAGGGTATAAATCCAGTTAGTTTTACTGAAAACCTTCAAAAGATTGTTGGAGATAAATTTATGGTGAAAACACGCTTACAGCAAGATGACGCATTTATGAAACTCGTCAACGTAGAAAAATGGATGACATTCGCCATTTTGAGTTTCACCATTTTACTCATTGCTTTCAATGTTGTCGGCGCTTTATGGATGATAGTTTTAGAAAAACAAAAAGACCTCGCCATTATGAGCAGCATGGGTGCGTGCAAAAGTTTGTTGGAGCGCATATTCCTCTCCGAAGGATTTTGGATTTGCACACTCAGCGTTCTCATCGGATTTGCTCTAGCTGTAACGATTTATAAAATCCACACAACTATACGGGGCGGATTAGTGCCGTTGCCGCCTGGCTTCGCCACTGATAGATATCCTATTGAGTTGCGCACTTTCGACTTTTTTTACGTAGCCATCATCGTGTATGTCATCGGAATGGCAGCATCGCTACCCGCTATGTTGCGCGCAGGAAAATCAAATGTGAGTTTTCAGTAACAATTTTTCGATACCTTCGTTATATAAACCTGTAAGTAGTGCAGTAAATTTCAAAAAAGATTTTATAATCTGATGAAGTTAATTGTATATTTGCGTGCTCAATTAAGGTCACGTGGCCGAGCGGTTAGGCACAGCTCTGCAAAAGCTGCTACTGCGGTTCGAATCCGCACGTGACCTCAAGGTTTTTAAAAAGCCGTTTCAATATTTTGGAACGGCTTTTTTCGTTTGATTATCTCTAGGTTTGTATATTTGGGTTTGTTTTTTGATTTTTTTCACCTATCTACTTAATGAAAGAAACTAAATTAGAAATACTACCAATTTTTATTTTTGAAACTTACAGTCAAAGTATTTCAGATGCTGAACTAAGAGTGTATGAGCAGTTGAAAGAAAGCGGTTTAACAATTGATTCTTTCAGTTTTTATACTTCAGTATCGGCCGTTTTCTCTTCAAAAATTGAAGGTGAATCTATAGAATTTGATTCATACATAAAACACAAACGCTTCAATATAGAATTTTTGCCAGATTACACCCAAAAAATTGACGATTTATACAATGCTTATCAATTTGCTAAAACAGCGCAATTAAATAAAGAAAATATTGACTTCGCACATAAATTACTCACAACACATATTTTGCCAACAAAACAACAAGGTAAGTTCAGAACGAGTAACATGTATGTTACTACAGACGATGGGAGAATTGAGTATGTAGCTGCTCCTCCTTTTATTGTCAATGCTGAGATTGAAAAATTTTATTCCGATTTAAAAACACTTTTAGAATCAAATCTAACTTTGAAGGAAATATTTTTCTTTGCTAGTTTATTGCATTTAGTGTTTGTAAAAATTCACCCTTTTAATGATGGTAATGGCAGAATTTCAAGGTTGATTGAAAAATGGTTTTTAGCTCAAAAATTAGGAGAGAATGCTTGGTTTATCCAATCTGAAAAGAACTATTATTTAGAACATCAGACTTATTATAAAAATATTCGCCAGTTAGGCTTTGAATATGAAGCCTTAAACTACGAAAAATCTATACCATTTCTTTTAATGCTCCCAAATTCTCTGGTTTTAAGCAATCAATAAATTAATTCAACGAATACTCCAACCTATCTTTCCATTTTTTCCAATCAGGCATCAATTGTTCCTGTAAGTTATAAAAAGATTTAGTGTGATTGAAATGCACCAAATGCGCGAGTTCATGAATTAACACATATTCAATGCTCGCTTTAGGTGCTTTAATTAAATCGGGATTTAAAATTATTTTGCCGCTACGCGTACAACTTCCCCAACGTTTTTCCATTTTGCGTAATTGTAAAATGGGTTTCGGGATATTGTATTTATTGAAAAGTGGTAATACTTCGGTTAATACTTTCTGAAAAATAATTTCAGCGCGTTGTTTGTACCAAGTTATCAGCAATTTTTCAACTTCCATACTGCTTTTTATCGGTGAGCTGACTTCTAATGTACCGCGAATGGCTTTTACTTTTTTTATTTCTGATTCGAGAATTTTTAAACGATATTGCTTACCCAGATATAAATGTGTTTCACCGCTAACGTATTGTCGCTCAGGTGTTTTAGGTTTGAACGTTTCGAAATATTTTATCTGTTTAAGAATCCAAGGGGCTTTGCGTTTTAATTTTTCTAAAATATCACTTTCCAATGTTTCAATTGGCGCTAAAACAATAACACTACCATCGATATGAACGCGAATACCCATGGTTTTTCGCTGCCGATAATCCAAGTTAAATGTAATTTCTTTCGAACCAAAAATCAGTGTGCGCTCCATTAATCTTTGAATTTGTAGTATGCTATGCCCAACACTTCAGTGATGAGTTCATCTATATCGCTGAAAGGAATTTGTATTTCGTACTCCTGTTTAGCATCGTGAATGAAATCGTCTAAACTAATTTGAAGTTGCCTTTTTATGTCAAAATTTTTTTGCCAATCAATAACCAATTTGCCATCTTTAAAAATGATTGACTTTATAATTTCATCTATGCCCTCGGCAAATTCAGCAGCGATACTTATTTTTTCTTGTTCGTTTTTGGTGCTCAATGCGGCTTTTAAAATTTCCTGTGTCGTATTAAAATAGGCAATGGCTTCTGGTTTGTTTTTGAGAGAAACAGGAATATTATCCGTTTCACCGTTCAAGAAAGTATTCTCTAAAGCTTTGACTTTCGCCAAATATTGCGCTTCATTGATGCGCTGTTGCCTATATTCTTCAATAGTTTGCTTAATTAGTTCCGAAAGCCGTTTATAAAATACGGGATCTTCATTCATTTTTACGCTCACTGCCTTTTCTGTTCTGCTCGCAATATGGTCGGCTTTAGCGGCATCACCTTGTAGTTTTAGTAGTTCCGTTTCGCGACTTTCTTTATCGAAAATATTGACTTGCGCCGTAATGCGTAATACGTCACCCTCGCTGTAAATGTGTTTATCAATCAGTTTTTGAACTTGTGCTTCGTAAACTGAATAATCTAATTCATCGAAAAAACGGCGCTTAACCGACACGCGCAATGCCAAAAAAAATTTTGCATCATTTTTATATTTCTCAATTTGTTTCTCAGTTTCGATTTTTGAAAACTCTATGCTCGAAAACGCCAGCTTTAATAGTCGAACGAAAACCGACAATTTTTCATAAAATTCGTACCGAATGCTTATATCAGAAAGTAATTCTTCATAAGCAGGTTCATCGTACTTGTTTTTGATACTTTTAAAAATATCCCAAACATCGGAGTGTGCTTGGGGTAATTTCTCGATTTCTTTTGTGATACGCTGGAAAGAATCTGCGACTTCTTCAGTATCAAAATTTTCTAAACCCGAATACGTTTCGATGGCACTGTCTAAGTTTTCCAGATTGCCGAAATAATCAATGATATAACCGTAATCTTTACCTTCGTATAAACGGTTAACGCGCGCAATAGCTTGCAATAGCGTGTGTTCGCGTAGCGAACGCGTGAGATATAAAACTTGATTAATTGGCGCATCGAAACCCGTGAGTAGTTTGTCGACAACAATAATAATTTCAGGTTCATCTTGCTTCTTAAAACTATTGGTGACGTTTTTTAAGTATTGCTCCGCAGTGCCGTGTTTATCCATCATCGCCGCCCAAAATCTTTTCACTTTATCTTCCGATGTTTCAAACGCATCGTCTTCTCCTTCACGCGAATCGGGTGCAGAAATCAGTAATTCGACAGATATTTTACCATTTTCTTTAAAAATATCGCGATACCGAATGGCTGAAAGTTTGTTGGGTGCAACCAATTGCGCTTTAAAACCTGTGCCTTGAATGTTTTGAGTGAAGTGTTCAATAATATCGTACGCCGTACTTTCAATAAAGCCTTCTGATTGTACGATTTTATTTTTAGAAGAAAATTTCTTTTTCAGATTTGCTTTGCCATAGTCTGTTAAGCTCTCAGAAACTTTATCGAAATAATTATCGAGTGGTTTTTCATTCACATTCATTACATTGTGCCTGCCTTCGTACACCAATGGTACAACTGCTTTATCCGCAACAGCTTGCGTGATGGAATACACCGTGCCTTCAATAATACCGCCGAATTTATTGGCGGTATTTTTTTCCTTTTTCATTAAAGGCGTACCAGTGAAAGCGATATAACACGCTTTTGGGAAAACGCTTTGCATTTTTACATTAAACGTGCCGTGTTGTGTGCGGTGAGATTCATCAACGAGGACGAAAATATTATTGCTATCGAATGTGCCTTTCGATTTAGTCGCCGCCGATTGAAATTTATTAATCACCGTAGTAATGATAGCATCTGTGTTCGATTCTAACAGCGCGATTAAATCTTCACCCGTTTTAGCACGGCTCACTGTCTCGCCGCATTTTCTAAAAGTATCTGAAATTTGACCGTCTAAATCAACGCGGTCTGTCACTAAAATAATGCGTGGGTTAATGATAGACTTTGTTTGAATAATCATTTGCGCCAGCATCACCATCGTGAGCGATTTACCCGAACCTTGCGTGTGCCAAATAACGCCGCCGCGCCGCGTTCCGTTGGCTTGAATGTTTGCAATACGCGCTAAAATAATACGTATCGAAAAATATTGCTGATAGCGCGCAATTTTCTTTTCGCCATCGTCGAAAACGATATAATTGTGAATGAGATCGAGCAATCTTTCTTTGCGGCAAAAACTATAAATCAGTTTATCTTGCGCGGTAATGGTTTGGTTTTCTTTTCCGAGTAATTCAAAATTGCGCAAAACGCTTTTATACCGCTCAGTGAATAAAAAACTGCGTTCATTATCGGGCAGCGGTTTATTTTTGAGTTTTTGAAGCGCGGTTAAATAATCGTTTTCAGTCTCATCGCCTTTAAATTGTTCTTTCCAAACGCTCCAAAATTTCTTTGTTGTTGCAGTTGTGGCGTATTGCGCTTCGTTCACACTCAAACCCATCAATATTTGCGAATAATAATAGAGCGAACGAATACCATCCATTTGTTGATTGCGTTCGTGTTGCTCAATCGCAAGTTCAATGGGCTTTTTTTGTGTGGTTAATCCCGGGCTTTTGCACTCAATAATTAAAACAGGAATACCATTGATGAAAACGATGATATCAGGTCTGTACGCATCGCTGCGCTCAGCACGCAAAACGCTGTATTCTTCCGTAACGTGAAAGACATTATTTTCAGGATGTTCCCAATCAATGAACTTAAATGAAAAACTTTTTTTATCGCCTAAAATGGTTTGCTCAAATGCCTTACCGAGAACGATGAGATCGTACAGCGCAGAAGTTGCTGCCATAAAACCGTTCTGAATCGGTAAATCTTTAAGCGCCGAAACCGCTGCATTGATATTTGCATCGGTGAAACTAAAACTTTTGCCTTTGTAGTCAATGCTATTAATAACTGCCAATTGCTTTTTCAGCACCGTTTCTAAAATCACATTCGATGTACGCCCACCTCGCGCTTCTAACGCCTCAGTCGGTGTTAAATACGTAAACCCCAACTTCATTAAAAGTTGCAAAGCTGGTATTTGCGAAATTTGATCTTCTTTGAACGATGGTGCGTACATTTTTTAATTCAATTTTAATTTAGAAACTCGTTTTTTAAATTTGTTTCTTATAAACTTTAACTGCTACTTTAACTGCTACTTTAACTGCTACTTTAACTGCTACTTTAACTGCTACTTTAACTGCTACTTTAACTGCTACTTTAACTG
>JAYWBA010000163.1:0-69428 GCA_043781915.1 Saprospiraceae bacterium | reverse complement strand
TGTGGGCATTTATGGCATTTAATGTGAGCGCAAGTAAAAGTTTTAACGCCGATCAGGCAACACAATTGTATATCAAAAAATATACAGCGCTCTCTACGTACGAGTCTATGCGCAGCGGCATTCCAACGAGTGTTATCTTAGCACAAGGCATCTTAGAATCGCGTTCTGGATTATCAGAACTTACGCAGAAAACGAATAACCACTTTTGTATTAAGTGGCGCAATTCGATGAAGAACTTTGAAAGCGTAAAATTCAAAGACGACACCTACAACAAAAAAGGCGAAAAAATTGCTGAGCCTTTTGTTAAGTATGCAACGGTTGAAGAATCATACGCTCATCACAGCGATTTTTTACGCTCAAATGCGACTTACAACAAGCTTTTTACTTTCCGTCGCGACGATTACAAAAACTGGTGTTTAGGGTTACAAAAATGTGGGTACGCCACTGCAACTGATTATGCACAGAGTCTGTTGCATATTATTGAAGCGAATAAACTGTATTTATTCGATATGCCCGATGCACTCAACCCAGATCAAGAGTTTAAGTATAGTTCGGAACCAATTGTAGCTGAAGTTGTAACTGAGCAACCTTCAAATGTTGCCAACAATTTAAGCGAGGGTTTCTATGAATATGTTTCTGAAGAAAGTGCTTCATCGCCTGTTGCGACGAAAAGTCTTTCAAAAAAAGCGCCGTCTATTCCAGTTAAAAAAATGATTTCGCCCGCATCTGAGAAAAATGCGCCAGTTCAGGCTGTTGAAGGATTTTATGAATACTCGACAGGCAAACAATAATTAAGCATTAGCAAGATATCTTTTTACAATTATTACAACCACAACTACACAAGGCTGCTCTGCGAAGAGTAGCCTTTTTTATTGTTTGTCGAGGCTAATTTTCCCGCAGATTCAGCAGATTTTCTCGCAAATTTTGCAGATTTTTACCGTTAATTTAATAAACAATCTGCTGGATCTGCGAGAAAATTAGCTGAATCTGCGGGAAAATTACTACATGAGAAAAAGTGCATGGTAACGAAAATGCTGCATTAACACTTCCAGAAATTTATTTGTCAGTGCTTAGAAGTTGTTAAAAATTTTCTTACTTTTGATGAAGAATTACAAGCAAAAAAATGTTTAAGCTGAACGGCTATGATTTTGTTATTCGATATGAGTATTTTTAAGCTGCGCCTTTTCGATATTGTCGATATTGTAGCGATAGCTTTTATTTTAAAATGGCTGTATAACGTGTTGCGAGGCTCATTGGCTTTGCGCATTTTAGCGGGTGTGGCATCGCTATATTTAGTGTGGTTGGTGGTGCGTACTTTGCACATGGATTTACTCACGCTGCTTCTCAACCAGTTTATAAGTTTGGGTGTTATTATATTAGCCATTGTTTTTCAACCTGAATTGCGTCGATTTTTAGTTGTATTGGGTAATCAAACCTTATCAGGGAGGTTTGCAGGAATTTTTCAACTTAGCACATCTTCGAAAGATAATAATTTTGAAATACAGGAAATTGTGCGCGCAATGCACGAAGCCAGCACTACTCAAACGGGCGTATTAATTGTCGTTACCAAAAACACCAACTTAGAACAGTACATCGAAACAGGCATAGTTTTAAATTGCGCCGTTCAACACACTATTTTAACGAGTATTTTTTTGCGCGATAGCCCTTTGCACGATGGCGCCGTTATTATTGACGAGAAAATAATTCGCGCAGCTAAATGTATTTTACCAGTCAGTGCTTCGCAAGATTTACCCACCGAAGCAGGTTTGCGCCACCGAGCAGCGTTGGGTATTTCGGAAGCAACATCGGCTATGGCGTTAATTGTCTCGGAAGAAACAGGTAAAATCGGTTATGCCAACAAGGGAGAACTTGTAACGGATATTGATTTAGTGACGCTCCAGAAAACTTTGTCTGAATTCTTGAATACTTAATCACACATTTTTAACGTTTATGGTATCTTAACAAATATTAATTCGTTTTGTAGGTTTTAGTTAGTAATTACTTAAATCTCCAAAAAAACTCGGTACAAATCAAAATTTTGTCCGTAATTTGCGTCATTAAACAAAACCTAATTAATTTATAAAACATAGCATGCAGCCTTTTCAAACTTATATTAACCAAAACAGAGATCGTTTCCTCGAAGAATTAAAGTCGCTTATACGCATTCCATCTGTTTCTGCAAAGTCGGAACATAAAAACGATGTTTTACATACTGCGGATGTTACTGCCGAGCATTTGAAGAAAATTGGTTTAGATAAAGTAGCTGTTATAAAAACAAATGGTTTTCCTGTTGTTTATGGTGAAAAAATAATTGATGCTCATTTACCAACAGTTTTAGTTTACGGGCATTACGATGTTCAACCTGCCGAGCCTTTAGAACTCTGGCACACTCCGCCGTTTGAACCAACTATAAAAGTAACCGATATTCACCCCGACGGCGCCATTTTTGCGCGCGGTAGTTGTGACGATAAAGGGCAATTCTTCATGCACGTTAAAGCCGTTGAAGCTATGCTCAACACCAACACTTTGCCTTGTAATGTTAAGTTTTGCATTGAAGGTGAAGAAGAGATCAGCTCGGTGAGTTTGGAATCTTTTTGCAGAGAAAATGCTGATTTACTTAAATGCGACGTCATTTTAGTATCCGATACATCTATTTTGGGTAACGATACGCCAAGTATTACAACGGGTTTGCGCGGCATGGTTTACACTGAAGTAGAAGTGATTGGTGCTAACAGCGATTTACATTCTGGTGTTTACGGCGGAACAGTTGGCAATCCAATTAATACGCTTTGTGCCATGATTGCTTCATTGCAAGATTGTGCCAATAGAATTACGATTCCAGGTTTTTACGATAAAGTAGAAGAAGTATCGCTCGCAGAGCGTGCTGAAATGGATAAAGCGCCATTCGATTTAGAAAAATATAAAGCACATTTAGATATTGCGGCTGTATTTGGCGAACACGGATACACACCGCAAGAGCGTACGCGCATTCGCCCAACTTTAGATGTGAACGGAATATGGGGTGGTTATACAGGCGAAGGTGCTAAAACAGTTTTGCCTTCAAAAGCTACGGCAAAAATTTCGATGCGTTTGGTGCCAAACCAATCGAATGAAGAAATTTTTAAATTGTTTGAAGCGCACATTAAACACATTGCTCCAGCTTACGTTAAAGTATCTGTGAAGAATTTATCGGGCGGTCAGCCGTACGTTACACCTATCGATACGGTTGAATATGCAGCAGCATCGAAGGCAATGGAAACAACGTTTGGCAAAAAACCGATACCGAATCGAGAAGGTGGATCCATTCCAGTGATTGCTTTATTTAAAGAAGTTTTGAAAGCCAATACTATTTTGCTGGGTTTTGGTTTAGATTCTGATGGTTTGCACGCACCCAACGAACATTACGGTTTATTCAATTTTTATAAAGGCATTGAAACTATTCCGTTTTTTTATCACAATTATGTGGCGTTAAAAACGTCAAAATAGGAGTCAGGTATCGGGTATCAGGTATCAAATTATATTTTCGTTAGTTACCTGACACCTGATACCTGACTCCTGAAAGCTAAAAATAACCTTATTTAATTTACATTTTTTAAAACTGAGTTCAATATGAAACCAACACTTTTAGTTTTAGCCGCAGGAATGGGCAGTCGCTATGGCGGTTTAAAACAAGCCGATTCAATTGGCCCGCACGGTGAAACAATTCTAGATTATTCCATTTACGATGCAGCGCGTGCTGGTTTCGGTAAAGTTGTATTCGTTATTCGCAAAGCGATAGAAGCTGATTTCAAAGAAAAATTTGAAGGCAAATTCGATTCAAAAATTAAAGTCGAATACGCGTTTCAAGAAATTGATACACCGATTGAGGGTGTGAAAAATTACCCTGTACGTAAAAAACCGCTTGGAACAGGTCATGCGATGTTGGTAGCAAAAAAGCATATTCACGAACCTTTTTTGGTTATTAATGCCGACGATTTTTATGGCTTTTCTGCTTTTAAACAAATGGCAGATTTTTTAACAAACCGCTGTACGCCTAAAAACTTAGGTATGGTGGGTTATATGCTCAAGAATACGCTTTCTGAAAACGGTTCGGTCAGTCGTGGCGTATGCACGGTTGATGAGAATAAATATTTAACTTCTGTTACAGAGCGTACAAAAATTACGCGCGAAGCCGATAACAAAATTTATTTTCACGAAGAGGACAAAAAAACTGAACTCGACGATGAAACGATTGTTTCTATGAATTTCTGGGGATTCCATCCAGCAGTTTTCAAAAAAGCTGAAAAAATGTTCAAGCAGTTTATTGAAGAAAATTTCGATAATCCAACAGCTGAGTTTTACATTCCGCGCATTGCCAATCAAATGATTGTTGATGAAGGCGCTAAATTAGAAGTGATGACTTCGCGCGATATGTGGTATGGTATTACCTATCAAGAAGATAAACAAACGGTACAAAATGCTTTTTGGGCGCTTTCAACCATTGGTTTATACGAAGATACACTTTGGCCCATAGCGGAGGCGATGCACTAAACGCTTAAACACAAATGGCGACTCGTAGTCGCCATTTGTGTTTAAATATTTTAGCCGTACATTTGCATTTCAATTCAAAATAAATTTTAGTGCTAAGTTTTTTTCATCATTTCGGACAATACTTAACCATGCTGCGCAAGGCGTTTTCGCGCCCCGAACGTTTTAGAATGTATTGGAACGAAATTATGCGCCAAATGAACGACATTGGCGTGGGTTCTGTGCTGATTATTGCATTGGTTTCGGTTTTTGTGGGTGCAGTAGCGGCGGTTCAATTCAGTTACCAACTCAACGGGCAATTAGTGCCGCGTTATTATATCGGTTATATCATTCGCGATTTATGTATCATTGAGCTTTCACCCACCATTTCTGCATTGGTTTTAGCGGGTAAAGTTGGTTCAAACATGACATCAGAAATTGGCGGTATGCGCCAAAAAGAACACATAGATGCGATGGAACTCATGGGTGTGAATACATCCGCGTTTTTAATTCTGCCCAAAATTATTGCTGCTGTTTTAATGATTCCGTTATTGGTTGCAGTTTCTGCGTGGGTAGGCATTATGGGTGGTTATTTAGCTTCTGTACCAACCGAATTACTCTCTCACGGCGATTACGTGCGCGGCTTGCGTTCGTTTTTTGTGCCGTATAATGTTGTGATGATGTTTATCAAAGCAGCTGTATATGCTTTTCTCCTCACCACCATTTCCTGCTATCAAGGTTATTACGTTAAAGGCGGGAGCATCGAACTCGGTCAAGCATCAACGCGCGCTGTTGTGTATTCCGATGTCGCTATCCTTTTAGCCGATTATTTTATTTCGATAGTGCTTACTTCGTAGGATAATTTCCCGCTGACTTCACGTTGAACTTTGATTTCTTAATAAATTTGTGTACATTTGTTTTGGATTAATTGTCCAATAAATGAATATTGCAGAATTAAAAATGGAAATGGTTGAGATAATTTCTCAAACCTTTGACGAGCAAACTGTCAATCGACTTTATGCTAAAATCCATGAAGTGGTTGAGCACGAAAATGATTTACAATCCGATGAAGTAACCGACGAAAGTTGGTGGGATGAAATTCCTATCCAACAACAGAAACGTATTCTTAAATCGTACAAAGAAAGTTTTGACCCTCAAAATTGGATTGACCATGAAGAAATGAAAAAACGGCACGCCAAATAAAAGGGTACAAGAAGAAATATTACTGAGGTCCCTTTGTGAAAATTTTCCTCAACGTGCTTTCAATTCTAAAAAAATAAAAAAAACCTGTAGGAATGTGACTGAATTTTACACAATTAAGTTTTAATTTGTGTAAAATTCAGTCACAATTTATTTTCAAATCAATTTTTAAAAAACATTAAGCGTTTTAAATTCCATTTATTTTGATAGCAATTCTTCTATTTCCGTTTTCAAAATAGGGAGATGCCGAATAACGATGCTCCAAATTATTTCATCGGAAACAGAATCATACTCGTGAATAATTTTATTTCGTGTTTGAACTATTTTCTTCGCATTCGAGAGGACAATGGAATCATCTTTATGTAAAATTCGGTTAACAGCTTCACCAATAATCTCAATATTCCTTTCAATGGCTCTTTTAGTTATAGTGTCATTTTCAAAATAATTAAAGTTATTGGGAGTATCTTTTAAGAAACTTTCAATTTCAGTTATCGCATTGAGAATATCGTAAAGCCAAATTTTAATATCACGCAGCATAAACAAGTTGTTTTTCAGGATTTACAACTTGCATGAAATAGGGATTTTTGATAGCTTTCTCTTCGAGCAAATCTATTTTACGTTTAAGCAAATCTTCTAAAGAAAATTTAAAATCAAAATAATTATCGGCGTAGAAATAAAGGTCAATGGGTTTAAAATCAACAATTAAGTCAACGTCACTGTCATCATTAAATTTATCTTTTAATACAGAGCCGAAGGCATAAAGTTTATTGACTTTGTATGTTTCACAAAGTTTGTTGATATCCGAAATATTTTTATCAATCAAATTCATTGCAGAATTTTATTCAAAAATAACTATTACAAGCGAATAAACCAAATAACTCAGAGTAAAAATACAATCGCAACGTATTACTAAACTAACGTGTGCGCTTTAGCCAACGCCTTTCCCAAATTTTCAGGCTGCGTACCACCCGCCGTTGCAAAAAATGGTTGACCGCCACCGCTGCCACCCATTTCTTTCGCCAATTCGCGCACAATATTACCTGCGTTGAGATTTTTAGATTTTGCCAACTCTTCCGTAATGCGCACACTTAAAATAGGTTTGCCATTTGTAATTGCACCCAGAACGATAATAGATGGCGCATTCAATGATTTTTCTAAATTATAGCACAAAGTTTTTTGTGCATTCGCATCGCCAAAATCGAGTTCGGCAACAATAATTTTCGTGCCTTCTGCATTGGTTACCGCCTGTTTGACTAAAATATCTTGAATAGCGTGCAGCTTTTCGTTCTCGAACTGCTCAATGCGTTTTTGCAAACGCTTGTTTTCTTCTTGCAGTGATTCTACTTTATCGACCACACTACCCGATACATTCAGTGCGCGACGCACAGCGTGTAATTCGCCGAGTGCTGCATTAAAATATTCTTCAGCAGCATCTGATGTAACGGCTTCGATGCGTCGAACGCCCGCAGCAACCGCACTTTCTGACGTGATTTTAAAATAACCAATTTCGCCAGTTGCATCGACGTGGCAACCACCACACAATTCGATACTATATTGTGGGTCAATCGTTACCATTCTGACAACGTCGCCATATTTTTCACCAAAAAGCATCATCGCACCTGCTGTTTGGGCTTCTGCAATCGTCACGACGCGTGATGTACGCGCAATATTCTCTCTGATCTTCTGATTAACGATGTGTTCCACTTCTACTAACTGCGCATCCGTCATTTTTTCAAAATGCGAAAAGTCAAAACGCAAATGCTCATTATTAACGAGTGAACCTTTTTGTGCTACGTGTGAGCCGACAACTTTTCGCAAAGCAGCGTGTAATAAATGTGTAGCCGAGTGATTATTTTCAATCAACTGACGACGATCTGCATCAACAATGCAACGCACGGTTGGATCTTTGATGTGTTCAGGTAATTTATCGACGGTGTGAATAATCAAATCGTTTTCTTTGCGCGTATTTAAAACTGCGATTTTCTCGCCTTCAAAATACATAGCGCCCGTATCGCCCACTTGCCCACCGCCTTCAGCATAAAACGGTGTACGGCTCAATACAATTTGAAACTGCTCGCCTTTTTTATCCTTCACCAAACGGTATTTCAACACGTGCGATTTTTCAACCCGCAATTGGTCGTAACCGACAAACTCCACCGACGGCGTATCGTCAAGAACCACCCAATCACCCATAACTTTTTCTGCATCGGCACGCGAACGTTTTTTCTGTTGCAACAATGCCGCTTCAAAACCTTCTTCATCAACAGTTACGCCGCGCTCGCTCATAATCAAACGCGTTAAATCAATCGGAAAACCGAATGTATCGTATAGGTCGAAAGCACTTGCACCGTTTAAAGTGTTGTTCGTTATTTCAACTTGCTCAATGCGCTTCAAACCTGCATCGAGTGTGCGTAAAAATCCTTTTTCTTCTTCTAAAATTATTTTTGTAATGAAATCAACTTGAGCACCAATTTCTTGGAAAACTTTACCGAAATTTTCATTCAACAATGGCATGAGCTGACATAAAAGTGGCTCGGAGTAATTCAAAAACGAATAATAATAGCGCACAGCGCGGCGCAAAATGCGGCGAATCACATATCCTGCCCCTGTGTTCGATGGCAAAACACCATCAGCAATTGTGAAAGCTACTGCGCGTAAATGGTCGGCAACAACGCGCATAGCGACATCTTTTTTGGCATCGCGCGCATAACTGCCGTCGTATTTAAGTTTTGTGATGTGTTCTACTTTTGCGATAAAAGGCGTGAAAATATCTGTATCGTAAGTGAATTTTTTATTTTGAAGCACCATACACAAACGCTCAAAACCCATGCCCGTATCGACGTGCTTTTTCGCCAATTTTTCCAAATGTCCATCAGCTTTGCGCTCGAATTGAATAAAGACGTTGTTCCAAATCTCAATCACTAACGGATGATCTTGATTGACAAGTTGTTCACCAGGAATCGCTGCACGATCAGCATCGCTGCGCAAATCAATGTGAATTTCTGAACACGGACCGCACGGACCTTGCGCGCCCATTTCCCAAAAATTATCTTTTTTCGAGCCGTCGAGAATGTTCGATTCGGGCAAAAATCTGCGCCATAAATCGAACGCTTCTTGATCGCGCTCTAAATCTTCTTTCGCATCGCCACCAAAAACAGTTGCATAGAGTCTATCTTTCGGTAAATTCAGTCTATCCGTCAATAATTCCCAACTCCAAGCAATGGCTTCATCTTTAAAATAATCACCAAAAGACCAGTTGCCCAACATTTCGAACAACGTGTGGTGTGTTCCGTCGAAACCCACATCTTCTAAATCGTTGTGCTTACCACTCACGCGCAAACATTTTTGTGTATCGGCAATACGCTTTGACACAGGCACTTTATTGCCTAAAAAATAATCTTTAAATTGCACCATGCCGCTGTTGGTAAACATCAGCGTCGGATCATCTTTCAAAACCAATGAGGCAGATGGTACAATTTTATGTTGTTTCGATTCAAAAAAATCGAGGAATGCGCGGCGGATTTCTTGCGAAGTCATAATTAAACTATAACAGTGAGTGTATGGTTTTACGCGAAAAGCAAATTTTTGTTTGCACTCGCAAAATTTTCGCAAATGTAAAAAGAAAAATGCCAGTTTAACAAGTTAAACTGGCACTCAGTCAATATAGAAGGACACATTTTTTATTTTTAATGAATCACTAATTAGTGATTACCTGCTGGTTTTGGCGCCATTTTATCGGCAGCTTTATCCATTTTGTCAGCAGCTTTGTGAGCAGCTTCACCCATTTTATGAACAGCGTGATCTTTCGCATCGCTCATTTTGTCGCCTACTTTAGTAGCAGCAGCAGCAGTTTTTGCTTTAGCTGAATCAGCAGCTATTTTCGCAGCTTCGGCAGTTTTTTCAGCAGCAACTTTTGTTGCATCTACAGCATCTGAAGCAGCAGATTTTGCAGCATCATTAGCATTCGAAACTGATTTTGGTGCATCGTTGCAAGATATTAGACCTGCAAATGCAAAAGCTACACATAGAGATTTCAATACGTTTTTCATGTTTCTCTTAATTTTTAAAAATTATTGATTTAGTTGCTTATAGAACTAAGACAGAACTATTTTAAAACGTCACCAAGTTTTTCGAATTATTTTTTATTTATAACTATTTAGCTAAAGCTAAATAGTTACTTTTATTTAAAAAATGGATTGTTAATTTTCTCATAACCAATCGAAGTAGGTTCGCCATGACCCGAGTAAACAACTGTGTTATTGGGCAGTGTAAATAAGTTTTCGCGAATACTTTTGAGCAAATCTTTATGGTTGCCTTTAGGTAAATCCGTTCTGCCAATACTATCTTTAAATAGCACATCTCCCGAAATGATAAAATGTTCAGATGCACAATAAAAACAAACACTTCCAGGCGAATGACCGGGCGCGAAAATGATTTCAAGTACATTATTATTTCCAAAATTGACTATTCCGCCATTCGCTAATGTTGTGTGCGCTTCGGGTTGAAGCGGTTCGGAAATATTCCACATAGCACAAGCAGGTTTTATGAATTTCAGCATCTGAATTTCATTTTCATGCACTTCGAGTTTGACGTTAAATTTTTCGTGTATCAAGTAATTTCCAAAAACGTGATCGATATGACAATGCGTATTGAGCAATCGAACAACTTTTAATTTGTTGGTCGTGATGTAATCGAGCAGCATTTTTTCTTCTCGAGCATTACTACAACCAGGGTCGATGACGACAGCTTCTAAGGTTTCATCGTGTAGGATGTACGTGTTTTCTTGAAAATCGTTAAAGGTGAAATATTTTATGGTAATCATGTTGTGTTTAAATTTTCGCGCATTTTCGCGCAAAGTCGCCAAGAAAATGCAAAGTTCGCAAATATTACCTTATAACTTTTGCGCCTTCGCGTTTTTTTCGCGACTTTGCGCGAAAATTGGGAATGAATTACAAATTAGAAACTATTGCTTTTAATATTGCATCGTGTGTAATTGCACAAGAACTCGGCGTTTACCGCATTGAATTGTGCGATAATCCGCATGAAGGTGGAACAACGCCCTCCTTTGGTTTCATCAGTGCGGCACGTAAAAAATTGCACATTAAACTCTATCCCATTATTCGACCGCGGGGTGGCGATTTTTTATACAGCTTAGACGAGTTTAACATCATTAAGCAAGATATTGAAACGTGTAAAAAAATTGGCTGCGATGGTGTTGTGGTTGGAATGCTTAATGCCAATGCCACCATCGATAAAAAACGTTGTAGTCAATTGGTCGAAATAGCGCATCCGATGGGTGTTACGTTTCATCGCGCTTTCGATAGAGTTATTGAAATGGAGCAAGCGCTTGAAGATGTAATCGACATGGGTTGCGAGCGCATTTTAACGTCGGGTTTATATCCAACAGTGATAGAAGGCACAGATAATATTCAGAAATTAGTCGCTCAGGCAAACAATCGCATCATTATTATGCCTGGCAGTGGCGTTCGTGCGAGCAATATTGCCGAACTTGCCATCCAAACGGGTGCCATTGAATTTCACAGCAGTGCAAGAAAAACTTTAAATAGCAAAATGAAACTTTCTAACAGAACGATGAACGAAAGCCTACAATCCGTCAGCATTGACGAAAATGAGGTTAAGTTAATGTTGGAAAATCTTTCAAAAGTAGCTCAAGAGAAATAACACGACTCAAAATGATAGTTTCTAAACAAAACGCCGAGCACTATACGTGGGCTGAAAATTGCGATGGTTGGCATTTGTTGAAATCTGATTCACTCAGCGTCATTCAAGAACGCATGCCAAGTGGAACGCATGAAGTGCTGCATTACCACATTAAAGCGCAGCAAGTTTTTTTTATTCTGAGTGGCAGAGCTGTAATTGAAATCGAAGGCATCGAATACGAATTAAAAGCACATGAAAGTATCGCTATTAAAAATGGTTTGAAACACAAAATTACAAATGCTTCACTTGAAGATTTACATTTTTTGGTCATTTCTGAACCTAAATCGCATGGAGATAGAGTGAATGTTATTTAACAACTTCGCGAGCACACAACGAACCCGCACCAGCTGTCGTCTATCTCTAATTTCAACCGTATCAAAAACCATATCGGTAATTATTTTGATACATCTTTAAACAGAATAGCACTGCTTAAATACTCGGCGAGTGTCGAAAATATTGCAAAATGTCAAACCGTTTTTTTGACCTATCTATAAGTCAAAATTTCTTTATACCGTGCCGCAATCTCTGAAGGTGAAACATTTTTTTTAAACATAGAAAAGGCGATAAAGTTGGCGTATTGAACCCGAATCCACGAATTAGTGGCATATTTTCGCGCCGAAACCAAAGCGGACTTCGGTATAATTTTAAAACGAAAATTCTTGTAGGCTTTTTGAATAAACGCATATTCCTCCATGATACAAAAATTTTCATCGAAACTACCCAACTGATTAAAAGCCTCCCGAGTTACAAACAAAGTTTCATCTCCACCTCGGCACCACAAGGGCGAAAAGCGATTGAAATACGCATTGAGTTTTAATAGAAAACTGTTAGAATCGAATTTGTAGCGGAAACAACCTATCGGATAGCCATTTGAAATAGCATCCTGAATATCTGCTATGTAGGTGTTGGGTGGCAAACAATCGGCATGAACAAAATACAATACCTCTCCTTGTGCATTCTTTGCACCAAAATTCATTTGTTTCGCTCTACTTTTCGGTGCAATGAAAACTGTTGCACCGAATGTTTGAGCAATCTCCACTGTTTTATCTGTACTCCCTCCATCAACAACAATAATCTCTAATCGCATCCCATCTGCATTGAGCTTAAGGTGCCTAATTAGCTTTCCGATATTTTCTGCTTCATTAAGCGTGGGGATGATAATACTGATTTTCATGCAATTGTACAAAATTAGTAGTTCATGTGGTGTAAAGTTAAGTTGGGATGCGTTAAGTTGAGATAGATTCATAAAAATTAAAATGTTTGCAAGCTATTGCACTAACCAAACGGAGATACTATATTTACAATCACTTTGAGACAAACAAAATACATAAACATGAAAATTGAAGAAATAAAAGAACTTTTCGAACAATTTGAAGCAGCCGCTGCTGAAATTGATGGTGTGGAATGTTGGAGTGCACGTGCATTGCAAAAACTTTTAGGTTATACCAAATGGAGTAACTTTGAAAAAGTAATTCAAAAAGCAAAAGAAGCTTGTCAAAACGCAGGTGAAAAAACAGAAGACCATTTTCCCGACGTCGGCAAAATGGTCGGAATTGGTTCAGGTACCGAAAGGTCAATTGACGATATTGCTCTCACGCGTTACGCCTGCTATTTAGTTGCCCAAAATGGCGATAGCAAGAAACCTGAAATTGCTTTTGCGCAAAATTACTTTGCATTACAAACGCGTCGCGCTGAACTCGTTGAACAGCGATTGTTGGACTATGAACGCGTTAAAGCGCGCGAAAAATTAAGTCAAACTGAGAAAAATTTATCGGGAATTTTATACGAGCGCGGTGTGAATGAACAAGGTTTTGCAATCATTCGTTCGAAAGGAGATCAAGCCTTGTTTAATTTGCCAACACACGCACTAAAAAATAAACTTAAAGTACCCGATACTCGACCCGTTGCCGATTTTTTACCCACTATTAGCATTAAAGCCAAAGATTTTGCTGCTGAAATAACTGCGGTAAACGTTCAAGAAAAAGATTTGCAAGGACAAAACACCATTGAAAAAGAACACGTTGAAAATAATTCGGCAGTAAGGAAAATTTTACTCGAACGCGGCATCAAACCGGAAAATCTGCCGCCTGCCGAAGATATTAAAAAAGTGCAGCGCAAATTAGATGCTGATAATAAAATAGTTTTGAAGGAGGAGAAAAAGAAGAAGTAATAAACTCACTACCTCAAAAATTACTACTTTTGTATCGAAAATTTAAAAAGTAGATGGATGATATTTTAAAGCCAACTCATGCGCGAACTCGGAGAAGGCATGAAACGAATTTTCGGATCTATGGGACATCAGTTGCTTGCAAAACCTGTGCTTTATTCGAATGGAAATTGGTTTAGAGTGACGTTGTTTAATGGGTTGAAATGAAAACTTTTTAAACACAAAATACAAATACTGCTCCCGAATGTTTGTATTTCATACTCATTTCCGATACGAAATTATAAGGCGATAGGGCTAATGTGTAATAGTTTTTGGTTTTTCTTTTTTTATAAAATTGTAGTGAATTCCAATGTCAAATTGATTAAGCATCTTTGTATCAAAATGATCGAATAAATTTATATCATTTCTATACGTAAGTTTGAGTTTAAAATAGAAACCAAATCTTGGTACAATGTTTAAGTTGGTGCCAATTCCAATGTGATAGCCAGAATGAGTACTTGTATCGCCAACCACTGTGACACTTGGAGTTGCACCTAAACCAAAAAATCCATTATCCTTAGGTTTGTAAGCACTTTTATAATTTGCATCAATGGCTGTATACCCTAAAAGAAAATAAAATTTTGAATCTTTTTTACTAGTTGCAAATGCGTATTTGGCACTCAAAGTATAAGCATTTACAAATCCAGACTCCAGCTCTGTACTGCCTCTCGAAAAACTAAATTCACTTCCTAAATGCTTATTAAAATAATATCCAGATAAAAATTGGTACCCACTAGCTCCAACACTTGGTTTATCGCTTCCATAAGCCATTGCTTCAGCACCAATTCCTATTTGAAATTGTGCTATAACAATATTAGGCAAAAACAAAACAGCTATTAAAATCCATTTTTTTGTAAAAGTAGTCATGAGCTTAAAATTTTAGGATGGCGATTTAAATGAGTTAGCTATATTTTTTGCTTTTCTATTTTACCAAAATTATAAAAAACCCCAAACCCAATCTGTTGAAGTAAATTGGAATCAAAGTGGTTGAAAAGATTGATATTGTTTTTATAACTAAATTTGACTTTGAAGAATAATCCAATGCCATTAACCAAATTTATATCACCACCAAGTCCCACAAGATAGCCATTTTGTTTGCTTGTATCTCCAACAACTGTATAACCAGAAGAAGCAAAAAGTCCAAAAATTCCGTTGTTTGCAGATTGATGTACACTTTTATAGTTTGCATCTATGAATGTATAACCTCCGAGAGCATAAAATTTTGAACCGCGTTTAGTTTTGGCGAAATTATATCTACCACATAATTCATAAGCATAAATTGAACCCGTCTCATGCTCGACATTGCCTTTTGCGAAACTTGATTCAAAATTGAAATGCTTATTAAAACCATACCCTAAAAGCAGTTGTGTAGTAGGAGCAAAAACACTCATTTGATTATTGTAAGTAGTGTTCTCAACACCTAATCCAATTTGAAATTGCGCATTAACTATCAACGGTAAAAGCAAGACAGTAATCAAAGCTAATTTTTTTGTAAAATTTTTCATATTCAGCGATTTACAAACAAAACTATAGAGCTTTAATTCGGGAGTCAATAGCGATTTTAGAAGTTTACACTTCTGTGTCAATACTCGCGAGAAGATGACAATTCTATGTCAATGGTGGGAGTTTAGAATAAATTATGCCTCAGTTCTTCGCATCCGGACGTTTGACTGAATTTTGTCGCGTATCATAAAAGTGTGTAATGTAGGGCGTTAACCCATTAACTATTAGTCTATCATTTTTAAAGCGTCTTGGTGGAAACAAGTTTTGTAGGGTCATAACTTTCCTAAATTCCGCTGTCGCAATAATTTTACAGTTCATTTAAAAACTCGGTTAAGGTTGTACCATGTTTTTCTCCTTTTTGAATCTGTCGAATTTCTCGAAAAGCGCTTTTTAGTTTTGTTTTTAGATTCAACAAACTTTCAACGCGTTTAAACTCCATAACGAAGTTTTCCCAATCTTTTAAACTGAGTTGAACAATTTTTTCTCCTTGCGTGTCAACCACATAATTTGTGTGAGGAATTGTCATTGCAATAAATTTTTAAACAAAGTTAATCGTTTTATTTGTCACATTCAAGTCCTTCAGACTTGTCAAAAACTCTAAAGCAGGATTTATTTTAACTACTCAATTGTACTATTAATCCTCATTTTTCAACTACTTTTGCGGATTAATATTTTAGGTGACAAAACTATTCTTTATCACCTATTCCCTATTCCCTAAAATTATGTCACATTATTTAGACGAACTCAATAGCATACAACGAGAAGCGGCGACGCACATAGAAGGACCTGTTTTGGTGGTGGCTGGACCGGGTTCGGGAAAAACGCGGGTGTTGACTTATCGCATTGCGCACATTATAGAAAGTGGCGTAGCACCATGGGAAATTTTATCGCTCACGTTTACCAATAAAGCAGCGCTTTCGATGAAAAATCGAATAGCAGAAGTCGTGGGTGATAAAGGTAATCGGGTTTGGTCGGGAACGTTTCACTCCATTTTTGCGCGACTTTTGCGCGTTGAAGCTGAGCGCATTGGTTTTCCGTCTAATTTCACGATTTACGACAGCGACGATTCTAAAAGTTTGCTCCGCACCATTGTTAAAGAACTCAACCTTTCGAAAGATTTATATCCCGAAGGCGCGATGCTCGGTCGCATTTCATCAGCTAAAACCAATTTGATTACACCCGTTTTGTATGCGCAAAATCCAGAATTGACCAAACAAGATGCTGCTGCCAAGCGTCCATACATTCAAAAAATTTATGCAGAATATACGAACCGTTGCAAACGCGCAGGCGCGATGGATTTTGACGATTTACTCTACAGAACCTACGAAATACTCCAGCACGAAGATATTTTAGATAAATACCGTGCACGATTCCGCTATTTTTTAGTCGATGAGTTTCAAGACACGAATTTTTTGCAGTACGCCATTCTCAAAAAATTAGTGAAATATCCCACATCTCCACAAAATATATGTGTTGTGGGTGACGATGCACAATCGATTTATGCTTTTCGGGGTGCGACGATAGACAATATTTTCGATTACCAGAAAGATTTCGCAGCCGTTAAGATTTTCAAACTCGAACAAAATTACCGTTCCACACAACACATCGTTGATGCAGCGAACGAAGTAATTATGTACAATAAGCGCCAAATTCAGAAAACCATTTGGACAGAAAAAATTGACGGTCAGCGCATTCAACTCATAAAAACACAAAGCGACCAAGAAGAAGCCAAACGCGTGGCAGATTTGGTGCTCGAACATAAAAATCGATACCATTTAAAAAATTCTGATTTTGCTATTTTGTATCGCACCAACGCGCAATCGCGACCGTTCGAAGAATCGCTGCGCCGATTGAATATTCCGTATCGCGTGTATGGCGGCATGTCGTTTTATCAGCGCAAAGAGGTGAAAGATGTTTTAGCATATTTGCGTCTCATCACCAATTTGAACGATGATGAAGCTTTCCGCCGCATTATCAATTTGCCACGTCGCGGCATCGGCGACGGCACGATTGAAAAACTCTCGCTCGAAGCATCAACAAAAAATGTATCGCTCTGGCACGCTATTCCAACCTATCAAGGTACGCCGCGCGAAAAAACGGCTTTAGATTCATTTAAACTTTTAATTGATGCCGCACTTCAACGCGCCAAAAAAGGAACGGCTTATGAAGTAGCCGTCTATATTGCTAAACAATCGGGATTGATTGATTCACTCAAAATGGATACCACACTCGAAGGTATTGGCAAATTAGAAAACGCCAATGCGCTTTTGGATGCGATTAAAGAATTTGTTGAAAACGATGAAGTGATTGACGATGCCATTTCGCCCGATAAAACGCTTTCAACGTATTTGCAAAACGTGACTTTAGTGGCAGAATTACCAACTGAAGGTGGTGAAAATCCAGAAGTTGTTACGCTCATGTCGGTTCACTCGGCTAAAGGGTTAGAGTTTAAATCTGTTATTATTGGCGGCATGGAGGAAGATTTGTTTCCGAGTTTTATGTCGAAAGATGCGCCCGATGGCTTAGACGAAGAACGCCGATTGTTTTATGTGGCTATCACGCGTGCAGAACAATTTTTAACACTTACGTATGCCACAAGTCGTTATCGTCACGGACAAATGAAATTCGCTGATGTCAGTCGCTTTATTGATGAAATCAGTTCAGAACACATGGATGGTGTGAGTACCATGCTCGGCAGTCGCGGTGGAAGTGCAGCGTCGAGTTCTTTCGTTCAAAAAGCGCGTATCGGTGGTTTACCAATGCGAACACCGCTTAAATTACCGATGCCAACTATTGATGCCACTGATTTTATGCCAAGTCCACCAGAGAAAATAAAATCGGGCAACAGAATTTTGCATTTGCGGTTTGGGAACGGCGAAGTTTTAGGTGTTGAAGGCGGAAAAGATAATCCGATTGCGTCTATTCGTTTCGATGGCTCGCCTGAAATAAAGAAAATTGCTTTGAAGTTTGCGAAGTTGCAGATAATGGAGTAATAGTGGTTGATAATTTCATGAGACTTCTCAAAAAATGAATTATATTTGTATTCGTAAGAATCAGTTCATGTTTTTTTCTATTTTCAATTTTTTATGATGAATTACATACATCTTGAAGTCAGCCAAAGCGATACACCATTGCTTTTAGAATTGGTGCAAAAATTAGATGCGCGTGTTATCACTGTGTCCGAAAATAATCTATCAGATATAGCCTCCAAAAAAGAAAAACTGCGCAGCATTTTCAAGAGAATGCAACAACATGATGTTTTTAAATCTATTGCAAATCCTACATCTTGGCAGAAAAAATTAAGAAATGAATGGGAATAGAAAGGTTTTATTGGATAGTAATGTGCTTATTTTCATTTCTAAGAAACAGCTCGATACATAAAAGCTATTAGAGCAGTACGATGATTTTTATGTATCAATTATCACTCTCATGGAGGTGTACGGGTATGAATTTGAAAGTGCCGAAGAAAAGGATATATTAGATGAGTTCTTTAAGATTGTTGATATTATCTACATCAATAGAGAAATTGCTGAGAGAGTAATTGATTATAGAAAAAAGAAAATTAGAAAAATTAAACTTCCAGATGCGATAATTCTTTCAACGGCTAATCAAATTGGAGCAGATCTTTTGAGCGACGATTGGGATGATTTTGTTGTTATCGACCCAAAAGTAAACATTATTAAAGTATTTGAACAAAATTAATTCTTCACTCTTTAATTCCTTACTTCCTTAATTGATTTATATTTGCACCGCAATTTGCGACGAAGGTCAATTAAAATAGGTCAATCATGTCAGAAAAATTAACAGAAATAACGGTCATCGGGAAAAAAGCCACGCGCGATGGTTTTGGTGAAGGTATTTTAGAATTGGGCAGAAACAACAA
Source organism: Saprospiraceae bacterium (assembly GCA_043781915.1). Taxonomy (GTDB): domain Bacteria; phylum Bacteroidota; class Bacteroidia; order Chitinophagales; family Saprospiraceae; genus JAAFJT01. The sequence continues at coordinate 50,409 of JAYWBA010000163.1, read as the reverse complement.
AAATGTTGTAGCACTCACGGCAGATTTAGCTGGTTCGCTCAAATTGGATGCGTTTATCAAAGAATTTCCTGAGCGATTTGTGCAAGTGGGCATTGCCGAGGCGAATATGATTGGCATTGCGGCGGGTTTAGCCGTTGCAGGTAAAATTCCATTCACAACCACTTTTGCTAATTTTTCGACAGGTCGGGTTTACGATCAAATTCGCCAATCGGTGGCTTATAGCGATAAAAATGTAAAAATTTGTGCGAGTCATGCGGGATTAACTTTGGGTGAAGATGGCGCAACGCACCAAATTTTGGAAGATATTGGCATGATGCGCATGTTGCCGAATATGACGGTCATTAATCCGTGCGATTTTGCACAAACTAAAGCTGCAACCATCGCTATTGCTGATCATCACGGACCTGTGTATTTGCGTTTTGGCAGACCTTCTTGGCCTATTTTCACACACGATAAACCTTTTGTGATTGGCAAAGCGTTGCACTTAACGGCTGGAACGGATGTTACCGTTTTTGCAACTGGTCATTTAGTGTGGTTTGCTTTAGAAGCGGCTAAAGAATTAGCGGCAGAAAATATCAGTGTGCAAGTTATAAATATTCACACCATTAAACCGCTCGATGTTGAAGCCATTGTTGAAGCGGCTAAAGCTACGGGTGCGGTAGTGAGTGCTGAAGAACACCAACGCAATGGCGGTTTGGGTTCGGCAATCGCAGAAGTATTGGCGCAACATTGCCCAACTCCACAAGAATTTGTAGCTGTTAACGATAGTTTTGGCGAAAGCGGCACACCTGACGAGCTTCTTGAAAAATACGGTTTAAGTATTAAGAATGTTGTGGCTGCTATTCGCAAGGTGTTACTTCGCAAATCAAAATAGTTGACAGTTAACAGTTGATAGTTGACAGTCGTAGATTGTGTTAAAACTGTCAACTATCAACTGTCAACCATCAACTAAATTATGACCATTTTTTCGGACGAATATTTTATGCAACAGGCTTTGAAGGAAGCTCAAAAAGCTGCGGATGCGGACGAAGTTCCTGTCGGTGCCGTAGTTGTATGGAATAACCGAATTATTGCGCGCGTTCATAACCAAACAGAACAACTCAACGATGTAACAGCGCATGCTGAAATCCTCGCCATTACGGCTGCCGCGCAACACATTGGCAGCAAATATCTCGATGAATGTACGTTATTTGTAACTTTAGAACCGTGCGTTATGTGTGCAGGTGCTTTAGCGTGGTCGCAATTACAGCGCTTAGTGTATGGCGCATCCGATTATAAACGCGGATTTATGCGCTTTGGCAAAGAAATGCTTCACCCGAAAACAACCGTTGAAATGGGTATTTGCGAAACGGAATGTGCGGAAATGATGACGAATTTTTTTAAGAAGAAAAGATAGAGTCAATTACGAATTACGAATTACAAATTACGGCTCTTGTTTAATGTTCCGTAATTTGTAATTCGTAATTGTTTAAAGCCATTTCGCTGTATCAATTACCGCTTTCGGATATTGCGTACCAATTTTTACATTAAATTGTTTTTGTTCTTCTGTGCTTAACACATCAGGGCGATGAATTTTTTCTTGAGGCACTTTAGCAAGTTCGGGCAACCACAGTTTGATATATTCACCCGAAGGGTCGTAACGTAGGGCTTGATTTAAAATATTAAAATACCTATTTTCGCGCGGGTCGATGCCAACGCCTGCAACATATAACCAATTGCAATAATTACTGCACGGATCGTAGTCAATGAGTTTACTTTCAAACCACGAAGCACCCATGAGCCAATTAATTTTTAAATCTTTGACTAAAAAACTGGCTGTATTTTGCCTACCGCGATTGCTCATAAAACCAGTGCTGTTCAACTCGCGCATATTAGCATCAATAAACGGAACACCCGTTTTTGCCTCTGACCAAATTTTAAAAACGTTTTCATCAATGCGCCAAGCTTTATCGACATTACCATTTAAACCACCGATTTGAAATATAGCATTGCCATATTTTTTTCCGACGAGGCGAAAATAATCGCGCCACAGTAATTCAAAAAACAGCCAATACGTCGATTTATTTTCACCGCGCTCGTTTTCGTATTTTTTGAGTTCGTGGTATATTTTTTTGGGTGAAAGGCATCCTGTCGATAAATAGACCGAAAGTTTACTCGAATAATCGCTGCCAATTAATCCGTTGCGTGTTTCTTCGTATGTTTTAATCAAGTCTGAATCCCACAGATAATATTTTAGTCTCGCTAAACCTTCAGTTTCACCACCTTTAAATTGTATAGTCGAGCGCGCATCGATTTCAAAAGGGGTATGTCCAAAATCTGTAACAGTTGGAATTTCGCCTTCAGGCATATTAAAAGTTGAACCAGGAATTTTATCAGGTGCTGGCAATGGCTCGCGCACTCTTGTAATACGCTCAACTTCTTTTCTATAAATAGCAAAAGTTTCTGGTGTTTGCGAAACGGGAAAAGGTAAATCGGCTGTGTAATATAACATTTTACCGCGCTCATACCGAATTTCTTGACCGATTTGCCACAATTTTTTTTCTACTGCATCTTGCACACGCACTTCTTCTTCAGTGCGTTCGCGATTGCAAAACACCCACGAACTTTGTGCTTGCTTTGCAATGTCAGAAAGAATGTCTTCCGGTTTTCCGACGCGCACAATCAGTTTTGAACCACGTGTGGCGAGGTTTCGGCGCAAGTCGTGAATAGCCTCAATAATGAATTGCGCGCGAAATTTTCCTGTTTTATCAAATCCAAAACTTGTTTGACCTTTAAAAATGCGCTCATCAAAAACATACACTGGAATAATTTCATCCGCATTGCGCATAGCTTCATGCAAAACTTGATTATCGTGTAGCCTTAAATCGTTTCTAAACCATACTATTGCGCGTCTTGACATACCTCTTTTTATTTAAAATAAAACACTAAATATAGTAGATTGTTTGTAAGTTTTGAGCTAAAGCTCAAATGTTAATCAATGGAAACGCGGATTTAACGGATGACGCTGGTTTACACGGATATAATAAGGGTTTTTATTTGAAAAATCCGCGTTTTCTCTGCGTCATCCGTTAAATCCGCGTTTCTATTGATGTACACATAAATATTGCCATATTTTTTATAATTTTCAAACCTGAACTAAAATGGTTGAAATATTGTTTTTCTCTTTTTACACTTAAAATTATGAATACCGAACAGTTAAGAAAAGAGTTTCAATACCGCACGGCACGCAGCGGAGGTAAAGGTGGTCAGAACGTAAATAAAGTGGAAACGAAAGTGGAATTATTTTTTCATTTAGGCGAATCTGTTGCTTTCGATGCTGCAGAAAAAGCATTGATTAAATTGCGCTTAGCCAATAAAATTAACTTAGAAGGCTATTTAGCAGTTGTTAATCAATCGGAGCGCACGCAAGTGGGCAATAAATCGGCAGCAGAAAAAAAGATGTTCCAAATTTTAGACAAGGCTTTAATTGTTGATGCACCTCGCATTGAAACTACACCATCGCGGGGCGCCATTGAACGGCGCGTTCGAGCGAAAAAGCAAACGGGTACAGTTAAATCACTCAGAAAAAAAGTCAGAACCGATCAGGATACTGACTTTTTTTTGAGGAATCAGGTATCAGGAGTCAGGTATCAGGGCTAACTTTCCTTCCTGATACCTGACTCCTGATACCTGATTCCTATTCAAAACATAATCCCCATCCGCAATCCAATCGAATTATTCCAAGTGGAAGACGCATCTAATTTTTTGCCTGTGCCATCGGGATTGTAAATATAACCACTGTTGTTTTCAGAAATATCGAACAAACCGCTCTGATAATATAAACCAAGAAATAGTGCCGTATTATTTGTAATGATGTATTCAGCACCTGCACCGATACCAAATGAAAAGTCGAAAGTATTCACTTCTGTTCTAATAGCAATTTTATCTTGGTCGTAAATGCCACCATAACCTAAACCCACAGTTGTTCCGGTTCCACCATTCGCTTTCATACCTAACGTAATGTGTGGCTCAGCAAACCAACGAATATGATCGCCCGATTCAGGTGTGCGCAATTTTATGCCGAAAGGCACTTCGAAATAAGAAAGTGTATAAGTAAATTTTGACCCTTTTTGATAAATTAAAGTATCGCTTGGTGTTGGAAAAAACTGACCGTTTGCTTTTTCCCATAAATGGTTCGGCACATCTACAATCACTGTTCCGCCAGCATTATAACTGGCATTAATACCAGTCGAAATAGAATAAGCCTCTGAAAGACGATATTCTGCAATCACACCAACTTTGATTCCGAGTTCTGAACCTGAACGATTGATATTTTTGTCGTCAGTCGTCAGCCAACTCCATGTAGGACTTAGAAAAACCCCGAAACGCAAATCGTAGAAACGAAAACTACTACGTGTTGGTCGTTGTTGTGGATATTGTTGTGGTGGGTAAGGCGTATATTGTGCTTGTACATGCGTAGTAACGATAGCTGAAACAAGGATTAACAATCCAATTAATTTTTTCATAGAGACGGCGTATTTTTTGATTTTGTGCAAAATTAAAGAAAAACTTAAAGATAAGAACTTTTGTGTTTGAAAAAAACGTTTAACTTTGGGAATTAATTTAAGTTGAAGACATTTAAACAAATATTTAACATGACTGCAAATAACCTGCACCTTCTCAAGTAGGTTATTTGCAGGCAGATTTCGCAAACTTTCTCTCTAACTCAGCAAATTTTTGTTTAATGTTTTTGTAAAACCTCCGAAATTCGCGAGAAAATTTGTCCCTATATGTAGGGACGGGAATATTAACGCTGCTAAAAAAATGTTTAAATTGCCTTTATGTCTAAAAATAAACCTACAAAAACTTCAACGAACAAAAATACACCCGTAGCAAAAAAAAAAGTTGCTACTGAAGTTGTACCGGCTACAAAAAAAGAAACCGAAACTCATAGTAAGGGTGTATTGAAATACGCCCCAACAATCTCAAAATGGTATCCATACATCATTGCAGCAATCGCATTTATAATTTATGCCAATACGCTCAGTGCTGATTATTGCCAAGATGACTCGATTGTTATTACCGATAACATGTTTACAACACAAGGGATTTCTGGTTTTGGCGGCATATTAAATTACGATACGTTTTATGGATTTTTTAAAGAAGCAGGCAAAGAAAATTTAGTTGCAGGTGGTCGTTATCGTCCATTTTCGCTCCTCACTTTTGCTTTCGAATATCAATTTTTCGGCGCGAATCCTTTTATTAGCCATTTGGTGAATATTTTATTGTTTGCCTTGACGGGTGTTTTACTATATAAATTACTGAGCAAATTGCTATGGAATTGGTCATTAACCCAAAGTGAACAAGAAGGCTCAAAGCTCAAAGCTCAAAGCTCAGAGCTAAGCGTAGCGTTTTTAGCAGCGTTATTGTTTGTTGTCCATCCCATTCATACCGAAGCCGTGGCTAACATTAAAGGGCGCGATGAAATTTTAGCATTGCTTCTCAGTTTGTATGCAGTGTGGTTAACTATAAAATATTTTGAAACACCCAAAGTGGCCTATTTAATCGGTGCAGGTTTTTCGTTTTTGTGCGCTGTGCTTTCTAAAGAAAATGCCATCACTTTTGTTGTTTTAGCACCTGTTACGCTCTACTTTTTTTACAATTTCGATTTCAAAAAACTAACTTTCAGTGCCGTTCCATTTTTGGCAGCGGCGTTTGTTTTTTTATTGATGCGTTCAAACGCCATCGGCAATCAATTTGGTTCAGAACAAAAAGAGCTAATGAACAATCCGTTTTTGGTTTTAAGTGGTGGACAATATGTTGCCATGCCATTTGCAGAAAAATTGGCGACAATAGTGTTTACACTCGGCAAGTACATGCAACTTCTCATTTTTCCTAACACACTCACGCACGATTATTACCCACGCCATATAGCAGCCATGCAATTTGCCGATATTTCGGTATTGTCGTCGGCACTTTTGTATATAGCACTTTTTGGAATCGTCATTTTGGGTTGGCGTAGGCGCAGCATTTGGAGCTACTCTGCTTTTTTTTACCTTGCTACTTTGTTTATAGTGAGCAATATCGTTTTCCCAGTAGGTACAAACATGGCGGAGCGGTTTATTTTTACGCCTTCTGTTGGATTTTGTATAGCAGCAGCATTTGCTTTGTACCACTACTTATTTCCTAAATACCGCAATATTTTTTACGCATTCACGGGTGTACTCGTGTTAGGATTTAGCGTAAAAACCATTGCGCGAAACTTCGCTTGGCGCGATAATTACACACTTTTCACAACAGATATTGCAGTGTCAAAAAATTCTGCTAAGTTGCAATGCTCTGTGGGTGGTGCGCTAATTGACTCTGCTAAAAATGTAAAAGATGAACCTACGCGCCGCGCCATGTTGAACGAAGCGATACCGCATTTAAAACGCGCGCTCGAAATTCATCCCCAATTTTCCAATCCGTATTTATTGCAAGGCAATGCTTATTCTTATTTAAATAATTTGGATTCAGCTATTTTTATGTATCGTGAAGGATTGAAATTGTATCCACAATCTAAAGATTTGCGTGCAAACTTAGCATTGGTATTGCGCGATAAAGGAACGGCTGCGGGAAAACAAAACAATTTGCCAGATGCGATTAACTTTTTAACTGAATCGGCACAAATTAATCCGAATGATGGTGAAACTTTTTCTTCGCTCGGTACGGCGTACGGATTGAGTAATCAGCCACAACAATGTATTGAAAGTTTAAAACGCGCGCTTCAAATTCGCAACTCTGCATCAGATTTAATGAACATCAGTGTCGCTTACAGGCAGCTTAATGACTTACCGCATGCGTTGGAGTATGAGAAATTGGCGAGTGGGAGGAAAAATTAAGGGAAGAATAAATTAGCGCAACAACAGTACCGCTCCCGTTTTCTCCATAATATTGCCATCTTTCTGAGTAGCCCGAATATAATACATATAGGCACCTTGCGGCAAATCGGTCAATCCGCGACGACCGTCCCAACCAGTGGTGAAATTGGTGGTGTTAAAAATTAATCCACCCCATCGGTCCGAAATAAGGAGTTGGTAACTCGCAATATTTTCTGGGAATAGCACGTAGGCTTTAAACTCAGGATTTTTTCCGCCCGGTGTAAAAGCGTTGGGCACTAAAATATTGATAATTTGCTCTGTGCAAGAAATATTCGAGTAGGAGGTAGCATCTTCTGAAGTGCCATCAGGTAATTGATAATTGAAATTTGTGCCAATGCGATAACACACATTCGGCTCATCGGCGCCCACATTATCGGTATATGTGCGCGCAGTGGTATCGAGTGGTAAACCAACGTCGAAAGGAATATTGTTCACCAATCGCGTGACCTGATAACCTGTTATTATTGCATCGTCGAAAACAAAGGGTGTCCAAACCAATTTGCTTAATTTACCTGTGCCTGGTTTTGCCAATAGTGCAACAGTTCCAATAATATTCGAAGTATCGAAAACGCCACAAACATCGTGTGTGATGACGCGATAAAAATTAGATTTGTTGGTATTAGCACTCGAATCGTTAAAAGTATATTGCGATTCGATCGGCAAGCTGAGCTTTTTTACACCAATACTGCCAAATCCTGTGGATGCAGAATCTGAGCGCAAAATAATTATGGAGTCAACTTTAGCAGTAGCGTTAACGTTCCAGTACATTTGAATAGATCTGTTACTATTAACTGTCGCATTTTTCAGAAATAAATAATTGACAGGAACAATGACATCAGATACAAACGTCGTATCGTTTGACCGCGCACTGATACCCGTCGATGCTTGAATGGCTTTCACAAAAAAAGCGTAGGCTGTTTTATCCTGCAGTTTATTGAAAGTGTAAGTTGTATCGTTTCCACCAACTGAGGTCAGTAAGTAAGCATTTCTACCACCTTGCGATACCCAAATTTCGTGTCGCGCGATGGGTATTAACCACGTTTTGTACAAATTCCAATTCAATGTAACAGAATGTTGGCAACGACTTTGTTTTGCACCCAATAAAATAGTTAAATGGTTTTGATCGAATAAACTGGTACTTCCGCACTGATCAACGGCTAAAATTTGATATTCTTGACTTATTTGCGTTGGATTGGCGTTTCCATCAACGTATCGCACCGTATCGGGATTATTGATTTTGGCAATTGGCACTAATCCATTCACCGTTTTCTTATACACAATATAGCCCACCACTTGCGGCGATGGATTTTTTCGCCAACGGATTTCAACGCTTTTCTTATCTAACACATTTAAAGTTAAAATCGGATTGAGTTGCGGTGGCTGATTGCTGAGTGTATCGGATGTGAAACAAACTGTACCCGTTGAAGTTCTATCTTGAAGAAAAAAATACCAAGCTTCAGCGTTAGGGTTATTAAAATAGTAGGAAGTTATGTTCGAAGCTACTGAATCAACAATTTGGTACGGACCATTTTGGTTGCGCGCAGCAAATATGATTGTTTTATTTGTAGGTCCGCCACACGGTGCTTGTGCTTTCGACCACAGCAGTGTATCGCGCTTAATACATTGTAGCGTGAGCAGCTTTTGAGAAAATACCGTATCAGCACACAGAACCCAAACGCAAAAAAGAATTCCTTTAAAAGTTCCCAGCCTGTTTATGTATAACCAATTGTTCATGACATTTTTATCTTAAAACCTCGTAGGTTTTCAAAACCTACGAGGTTTATTATCACGCTTTCATTCCACGGATTTCATCCGTGGCTACAAAATCCCTATCGTCCTACGGACTTATCACCTATCAATTATTCCTTATTTTAAACTCTTTTTCAAACTCCTCCATCGTAATAATGCGTTCTAATTTACCAATAAATTGAGAGCCAGGCATAATCTCGCGATTAGTTTCGAACAAGCCTATATTTTCTGCATAGACCTCTTGAATGTTGTAAACGTGTGACCAGTCGCCATGTTTCTTATGTTTTTCAGCTTGTTCTTCTTGCATCGAAAAAATGAGGGCGTCGTGTTTTTTTCCTTCAAAAATTATAGTCGTATCTTTCAAGAAACGACGATTGCGCGTAATTGTTGTTGATTTTAGCGAGTCGGCGAGGTCGTCATATTCCATTGAACTCACAAAAATGCCGTTACTTTTTGTCAATGCAAACGGAAAACTGGCTGGATTTACAATTGTGGCTTCCTTTGTGAGTAATTTATTCAACGAATCATGTCCAAAAAATTGTAGTGCCGTGAGTACCATCCCATTGTTATATCGCTTTTCGCGGGCAATGAGTTGCGCGTTGTAGGTGCTATCATACAGCGTTCCAACAAACCAAATTGAATCGCCTTGAACAATGGTTTGATAGTACCAATAGGTTTTAAATAAATTTTCTCCTTTGCTGGTGCTATAATTATACACGTAAACTTTGGGTGCAGTTTTTAATTTTTTTAAAGGGAAATAAAAATTATGAATATCGCGTGCACCATCGCCACAACTACCGATTGTAGATGCTATTAAAAAGAAAAGGAAAATTTTAGTCCGAATTTTAGTGAATTGAAAGGTACAAACAGGATTCATTTTTTATTTTTTTGCAAATCTATAACGTTTTTAAAGGTTACTTCAGTACGCTCTAAATTAAGTTTTTTCTTAGAGCAGTTAAAAATGATTTTATAAATATTAAATTAATGAACAAAGAATATTAAATTTGCATTATAATGTCACTCCTATTATCCAAATAAACCCAAAACAGTTATTCTCAAAATCTACACAGTTTAAAATCTTAAAAATTAATGGCTCTTATTGTTTTCTTTATTGCACAGTGGTATATCTCACTGTTTACGCAAACTTTTTTCTTGCACCGTTATGCAGCACATGGGATGTTCACCATGTCAAAAAATTGGGAACGCTTTTTCTTCATTTTTACTTTTATAGCGCAAGGTTCTAATTATTTAAGTCCGTATGGGTATGGGGTCATGCACCGCATGCATCACGCTTTTACAGATACCGACAAAGACCCACATTCGCCCAAATATTCCAAAAATTTGGTTGATATGATGCTGCAAACATTTAGGACATATCAGGCTATTTGCAAAAGAAAACTCAATATAGAAGCACGTTTTACACGCAACGTGCCTGATTGGTTAAAATTTGATAAAATTGCGGGTCATAATGGCATTCGCTTAGTTTGGGTCGTGTTGTATGTATTGGTTTATGTTTGGTTGGCTACAGCTTGGTGGCAATGGTTGTTTTTACCGATTACATTGGCAATGGCACCTGTTCATGGCGCAATCATTAATTGGTATGCACATAAATTTGGTAGTCGCCGATTCGAAATGACCAACACTTCAACTAATTTTTTACCCGTTGATTTTCTGATGATGGGCGAATCGTATCACAATAATCATCACAAATTCGATACCAGTGCCAATTTTGGTGTCAAATGGTTTGAACTTGACCCTACGTATTTCATCATCAAATTGCTCGATAAATGCAATGTCATTCAGTTGAAGCCAGAGCTAATAGTTGCAAGAAATAAAGAAAGACGGAAAGAAAGCCGTTTTTACAAAAAAAGTTATTAATTTTCTGAAAATTAGCAGCGCGGTAATTATTCAGCTAAAGTTGGAATGTTAATCAGCATAGCATATTTAAACGCAAGGGACGCAAAGGTTTAAATTCCCAAAGTGCGCAAGGACGATAAAACCTTTGCGTCCTTTGCGTTTGCCCTCTTTGCGACCCTTGCGTTAAAATATGCTATGTTATTTTTTAGTGCGTTTTGTTTTTTTATATGGTTTTTTTAATTATTTTTACCAGATAAAACAATTCGATGTCCTCTTACCTAAACTTTATTGAACACATTCGAGAACTGGTTGCTAATGCAGACTTAGAAACTGCAACTAAAGAGTTGTCGGCGCTTTTGAAAAATAGTATTCGATTGGATGAAGCCATTATTCAATCGGCGCGATATAACAACGTCACGCAATTAATTCGTCAGGGATTGATTAATTTTGAAGATGCCAATGTAACTAAAAACCAAATCAGTAAGGGTGTTTTAGAACTACTTCGCGATATTGAAGCCCAGGAAAAAAGCGACCCATCTATCAAGACAGAAATAGAAAGATTTGCCTTTCAAATCCAAAATTCAAAAAATGTTATAGCTGGAAGCACAATTAATGCAGGCAGAGATGTACATATAGGCGATGTAAAAAATTATGTCTCTGCCCCAGAAAAGCGCACTATAAAACTCCTAACAGGCTTTATTCAGGTAGCTGAAAACAGCGTCATTGGTCGCGACGCGCAAATTATGGCGTTGGAAAAGTCGTTGGGAAATAACCACACGGTCGCTTTGATGAATGGCATGGGTGGCATTGGCAAAACAACGGTGGCACTTTTGTTTTTGGCGCGCAACGAAAAAAAATTTGATCATTTGGCTTGGATTGATATTAATGACACCATAGAAAACGCTTTTTTGTATAATTCTGAATTGCAAAATAGTCTCGAGATAAAAGACAAAGTGGATGGTTTCATCGGTGCTAAACAACCCGACGCGGCTTATAATTGCATTTTGCAAGCGCTACGCGTATTAGGAGGCAAAACATTAATCGTTTTAGACAATGCCAACAACCACGCTGATTTAATGAAGGCACTTAAAAACCTCGAAAAAATAGGCTGCAAAATTGTGGTGACAACACGCGATACGTCTGCTACGCCTTCCGATTATAAAGTTATTCGCGTCGATAAATTAGCGCCTGCCGATGCGCAAAAAGTTTTTGAATTGTATTACAGAGACGATGAAAACCAAACTTTCAAAGCAGAAGAACTGGCTGACATAAACGACATTTGCAAAAATTTAGACTACCACACGCTTTTGATTGAAATGGTGGCGAAAACTGGACGTGTTAATAATATTTTGTTGGCACAATTGCGCGACATTGTGCAAAAAGGCTATGCGCACATTTTAGAAATTAAAAAACGCAAAATACCAACGGGTATTTCCGGCAAAAAAGCAGAACTGAAAAATGAAGACGATCAAACATTTATAGCCGAGCATTTGCGCAACATTTTTAAAAACATACATTGGTTACCAAATAATGAAACAGAAAAACCTTTTGTAACGGATATTTTAAAATACCACGCTGTTTTAACGTCTGAATTTCACAATGAAGACGATTTGATTAAATATTTTGGTTTAACAGAAGCACACAACACTACCATTTTTACACAATGGCAACTGATGGCGCAAAATGGCTGGTTGCAAGAAGAAAAAGCGAGTAACGGTTTACAATACAGAATGCACCCATTGTTGCAAGAAATGATTGTACACCAAGAAATTCTAGGCGCGTTTACGGCGGAAAGTGTTTTACCCGCCATTATTTTTTTCTCAGATTACTTTAGTATAGATTATAACACAAACGACCACGCCATTTACAAAAGAGATAAATTAGAACTGGGTAAAAATATTATCGATATACTTTCAAAAAGTACAAACGCTGAATTTGCCGTTCTACAAAATAATCTTGCATTGATTTTACAAGATTTAGGCAATTTGCAAGGTGCGAAAGAATTGATGGAACGCGCATTGACTGCTGATGAAAAAAATTATGAAGCCAACCATCCAGCCATTGCTATTCGCCAATCCAATTTGGCAACTATTTTACAAGCATTAGGCGATACTCAAGGTGCGAAAGCATTATTGGAACGCGCATTGGCTTCAGATGAAATAAATTTTGAAGTCCATCATCCAAGCATTGCTCTAAGCCAATCCAATTTGGCTATGGTTCTAAAAGATTTGGAAGATTTACAAAGAGCCAAAGTATTAATGGAGCGCGCATTGGCTTCAAATGAAATATATTATGAAGCCAATCATCCAAGCATTGCTCGAAGCCAATCCAATTTAGCAATGATTTTACAAAATTTAGGCGATTTACCGGGTGCTAAAGTATTAATGGAACGCGCATTGGCATCAGATGAAATAAATTTTGAAGCCAATCATCCAAGCATTGCTCGAAGCCAATCCAATTTGGCAACGATTTTAAAAAATTTAGGCGATTTACCGGGTGCTAAAGTATTAATGGAACGCGCATTGGCTTCAGAGAAAATAAATTTTGAAGCCAATCATCCAGCAATTGCTAATAGACAATCCAATTTAGCAATGATTTTATATGCTTTAGGCGATTTGCAGGGCGCTAAAACATATTGCACTGCTGCTTATGCTACTTTTAAAAACCTGTATGGCGATGACCACTTTCGAACTAAATTTATAAATGGAAATTTAGAGGCTATTAAGGCTGCAATGGAGAATTAATTTAACCACAAGGCGCGCAAAGGGAGTCACGAAGGTCACAAGGTGTTAATCAAACTTAGTGCACTTTGTGTTTTCCTTTGTGTCCCTTGTGGTTAAATTCCTCGCAATTTCTGCGTAAGTCTGCGCAGTCTGCGGGAAAATTATCTACGAGCGTACCAACTAATTGGTAAAATCAAAAATATGTATCAAATTTACCTGAAATTAGAATTTTTGAAAAAATCAGCAAGTATGAAGAAGTTATTTTCGATAGCGTTATGCCTTTTTTCGTTAGCAACCATTTTGCCAGCGCAACGCAATATAACTTTAGAAGATATTTGGCAACGCGGGGCGTTTAGAACAAAATCGCCACAAAATTTAAGTATTACAGCAGATGGCGCGCATTATTCGAGTTTGGAAAAGAGCGCGATTGTAAAACGCAAACTTGTCGATAATTCGGTGGATGATACTTTATTTGTTGCTTCAGCGGGTCAAGAATTTAGTGATTATACTTTGAGCAAAGACGAAAAGAAAATCATGATCGCTACCGATGAAAAACAGATTTACCGCCACTCCTCTAAAGCGAATTATAAACTCGTGGGAAAAAATGGGCTGACAGATATTTTCAAATCGGCACCCCAAAACAATCCGACGTTTAATGAACAAGGAACGCAAGTGGCTTTTACATCGGGTAATAATTTGTTTGTTTACGATATTGCCAAAAACACATCGAAACAAATTACGACCGATGGACAAGACACCAAAATAATTAACGGTTTGTGCGATTGGGTGTATGAAGAAGAATTTTCGTTTACGCGCGCTTTCGAGTGGTCGCCTGATGGCAAAAAAATTGCATTTTTGAGATTCGATGAAAGCCAAGTACCTTCCTATACTTTAGAATATTATAAAGGTGACGTACATCCCACTCCTTACACTTTTAAGTATCCGAAAGTGGGTGAAAAAAATTCAGTGGTAAGTGTTTGGCTGTATGATGTAGCAAAAAATAAAACGACCAAAATTAATACGGGTTCGTTCGAATATTTCCCACGTCTGAAATGGACGCCGAATAATGAACTCTTAGTTTTTGCTTTGAACCGTTTGCAAAACGAACTGACGGTTTTAAAACAAGACGCGATGAATCGCGTCTCTACACTTTTCAAAGAAACCCGCCCAACCTTTGTCGATTTAGAAATGAACGACGATATGTTTTTCTTGAAAGATGGCAGTTTTGTCCGCACTTCTGAAGTCGATGGCTGGAATCATATTTATGTATATTCTAAATCGGGTGAGCGCAAAGCGACGATTACGCCAGGCGACTACGATGTGCGCAAACTCTACGGCATCGATGAAAAGCGCGGTGAGATTTATTACCAAGCCTCTGAAAAATCGCCGATGAACACAGAAGTATATGCGATGCATTTCGATGGCAGCCAAAAACGCATTTTCACCAAATACGAAGGCAGTAACGATGCGGAGTTTACTCCGAATTTCGATTATTACACCATGCGCTATTCAAATGCGAACACGCCTCCGCAATATGCTATTTTCGATAACAGCGGAAAAATGGTGCGCATTTTGGAAGAAAATAAAAAATTGCAATCTCAGGTTCAAGATTTTGGTGCGCAACCCATCGAGTTTCTAAGTATTCCCGTTGAAGATTTTAAACTCAATGCTTGGATGATCAAACCTGCCAACTTCGATGCGACCAAAAAATATCCTGTTTTAATGACTCAGTATTCTGGACCGAACAGCCAACAAGTGAAAAATGAATGGCAAGGCACGAATTATTGGTGGTATCAGATGTTGGTGCAAAAAGGCTATTTGATTGTGTGTGTCGATCCACGCGGAACAGGCGGTCGCGGCGAAGCATTTAGAAAAATGACGTACAAACAACTTGGCAAATACGAAACCGCTGATCAAATTACATCAGCAAAATGGTTGAGCCATCAGAGTTTTGTTGATAGTGCGCGCATAGGAATTTTTGGTTGGAGTTATGGCGGATTTATGGCAGCATCGTGCATGTTCAAAGGCGCAGATGTTTTTCACGCGGGTATTGCGATTGCACCAGTCACGAATTGGAAATGGTACGATAGCGTTTATACCGAGCGTTATATGCAAACAGAAAAAGAAAATGCTGACGGTTATCGCGATAATTCACCCGTTAATTTTGCCGATTTATTGAAAGGTAAACTCTTATTGTGTCACGGTGAAGCGGACGATAATGTACATTTTCAAAATACGATTGAATTAACGCGCGCGCTCATTGATAGCAACAAACAATTCGATACCTATTTTTATCCGAATTTGAATCATGGTATTGCGGCGCGCTATCACCTTTATACTAAAATGACAGATTTTTTGATAAAGAATTTGTAAATTGTTGAGAAAAGCTATAACCCCAGCGTAAACGCTCGGGTTATAGCTTTATCGTTTTAACAATACCAATGTATATTTTATCAATTCAGTTTTCTGAAAGCGGAAGGCTTATGCGCCTTTGCCTGTTCGCGGGATAATGGTTTCAATCATTTAGAAAATCACTATCAATGAGAAGAATTTATTAGATAGATGAATTTTTTTCGCGGGCAATAATTTTCTGGATATCGCTTAAATTTGCAGGTAAGTAATGGTTTGCGATGCCCCAAATAATTTAATTTTTTTTCTAAATAAAAATGTTCTAAATTTGTAAAAAAATTAAAGTATGAATGCGCAAGCAGTAGCAACTCCGCCTTTAAACGATGTGCAACTCATGTTATTAAAGTTGTTCAGTCGCCCTGTTCCTTCTAACCAACTCGAGGAAATTCGGGAAATGCTTTTAAATTATTATGAAACTGCCTTGCAAAAAGAACTTGATAGTGTCATTGAAAAGAAGAAAATAACAAGAGCTGATTTTGATGCTGTTTTGAATAAACAACAACGTACAAAATGAGGGCAGTAATTGACACAAATTGTCTCATTGCGTCCATACCTTCAAAAAACGTTGAGTATTGGTTGTACAAATCTTTTAGGAATAAAGAATTTGATTGGGTAATTAGCAATGATATATTACTTGAATACGAAGAAACAATCTCCGATTTTTATTCACAACATACCGCCGATTTAGTCATCAATATTTTATTGTCGGCATCTAATGTTGTACTAATCGAACCCTTTTTCTTTTGGAATTACATCATTAATGATCCAGACGATAATAAATTTGCAGATGTCTCAATTTCTGCTAATGTTGATTACTTGGTTTCAAACGACCATCATTTTGATGTCATAAAAAACTCTCCGATAATACCAATCAAAGTTGTATCAATTTCTGAGTTTCAAAAAATAATGGGTTATTGAAAATACTTTTATGAGGAGTTACTTTAACTTTGCGAACTTTCTACCAATTTTCATTTCAATAAATGTATCCAGCTTTAGTCGCCATTTTACCCGCCATAATTATCGGCGGATGGATTTTATACCTCGATAGGTTCGAGCAAGAACCCGCGAGCTATTTACTGCGCGCTTTTGGTTGGGGTTGTTTCAGCACTATACCCGCGTTTTTATTCGAGCGCACTTTTTCTGGTTTTTTCGATACCGACTCGCTATTGGGTTCTGCTGCTCTGTGTTTTGGCGTTATCGCTGTGGCAGAAGAAGGTTCAAAATATATTTTGCTCAATCGCTTTTTAAAAACCAACCCGCATTTCGATCACCCTTTCGATGGTGTGGTTTACAGCGTCATGGTCGGTTTGGGTTTTGCGACGCTTGAAAATCTGCTCTATGTTTTTGGTGGTGAAAGTTCTTACAATATTGCTATCAGTCGCGCATTTACTGCCGTTCCAGCACACGCTATTTTTGCCATATTGATGGGTATTCATGTAGGGCTATCGCATTTCGATAGACGGTATAATGCTTTTGCAGGTTTGCTTTTGGCTGTTTTTTTTCATGGCGCTTACGATTTTTTCTTGATGCAAAACGTATATCCTGGTCTTCAACTCGTTTCATTTTTGGTTTTAATTTGGGGTGGAAGATTATCTTTGCGGTTAATTAAAATCACACGCCAACAAGTATGAAACGCATAACCGTCTATTGTGCATCGAGTGCACATATTAATCAAGTTTATTTCGAAGCTGCTGAAAAATTAGGTGCTCTATTGGTTAAAAACGATTGTGAAGTCGTTTTTGGTGGGGGGTCTGTGGGTTTAATGGGAAAATTAGCAGATGCAATTCTCGCTCATAACGGAAAAATTACGGGCATCATGCCACATTTTATGAATGAAGTAGAATGGGGGCACAAAGGCGTTGCAGAATTTATTTACACCGATACGATGGCGCAACGCAAAGAAAAACTCATCGAAAATTCGGATGGTATTATTGCTTTGCCAGGAGGGTGTGGCACATTAGAAGAATTATTGGAAGTCATTACATTTAAACGGCTCGGACTTTTCCATAAACCAATCGTCATTCTCAACACCAACAATTTTTATGACCCTTTAAAACTAATGCTCGAACGCTGTGTGGAAGAGAATTTTATGCAAACAAAACATCTCGATATGTGGCATTTTGTGGATGAACCTGAGCAAGTGATTGAAAGTTTAATGAAAGAGCATGTTTGGATGGGAGGCGCAATAAAGTTTAGCTAAAACTTTACTGTCTTTTTGTGTCTTCTGTGGTAGAACTGCTCGGCTTTTTTCTGCTACAAAAGACACAAAAGCCATGAGGTCTTTCCTTTAATATTACGAACCAAACGCAACCCAAAGTACAAAAATTTGTTTAACGGGTATGAACAAATTTTTGAAACAGTTTCGAGACCAACTCAATTCACTGAAATATGTGCCAGCTTTATTCAAACTGATATGGCAAACGAATAAGAGATACATGTTGGTGAATATCATTTTGCGCGTGCTGCGCTCTGCAGTGCCCTTAATGTTATTATATATTGGCAAACAAATTATCGATACAGTTGTAACGGCGCTCAAAAGCAATGAGCCAACCCACATTTTAGAAAACACGACGCTTTGGCATTATATACTCATTGAGTTGGGCATTGTATTTGTGTCCGAAATTTTGGGTCGCAGCATTGCGCTATCGGAAAGTTTGCTCGGCGATTTATTCTCGAACCAAACGAGTTTGGAAATTATGCGCCACGCTTCTACGCTCGATTTATTTCAGTTTGAAGATCCAATTTTTTATGATAAACTCGAACGTGCGCGCCGACAAACAACCGGCAGAACCGTATTGATGTCGCAAGTTTTTGAGCAAGTGCAAGATTTTATCACCATTTTATTTCTCGGTGTGGGTTTACTCGCATTCAGTCCTTGGTTGATTCTCATTTTGTTAGTTGCCATTATCCCTTCGCTTTTTGGTGAAATTTATTTCAACCAGAAACTCTATTCACTCACTTTAGGTTGGACACCACAACGCCGCGAACTCGATTACTTGCGTTTTATTGGCGCAAGCGACGAAACGGCTAAAGAAATTAAAATTTTTGGTCTCGTCGATTTTTTAGTCGAGCGTTTCAAAAGAATATCGGATAAATATTTCAACGAGAATAAAGATATTGCCGTGCGTCGTGCCTTGATTGGAACGGGTTTGAGTATTTTGGGTACGTTTGCTTATTACGGCGCGTACTTTTTCATTGTAGAGCAAACACTCGCCAAACTCATCACGCTCGGAACAATGACTTTTTTAGCGGGGTCATTCGAGCGAATGCGCTCGTTGCTACAAGGCATCATGCTTCGTTTTTCGCGCATTGCAGAATCGAGTTTGTATCTGAAAGATTATTTCGATTTTCTCGACATGAAACCCGTCAGTCCGAACAGTGGCACAGCGCAAATTCCAAACCCGATTAAAATTGGATTTACGTTCGAGAATGTGAGTTTCAAGTATCTGAATTCGGAAAAATATGCTGTTCGCAATCTGTCTTTCACACTCAACCCCAATGAAAAATTGGCTTTGGTTGGTGAAAACGGAGCAGGCAAAACAACCGTTGTGAAATTGTTGGCGCGATTATACGAACCGACTGAAGGTAAAATTTTGCTCGATGGCAGAGACCTGCGCGAATTCGATCCGATTTTGCTCCGTCAAAGCATCGGTGTTATTTTCCAAGATTTTATCAAGTTTCAATTGGTCGCATCCGAAAATATTGCGATTGGCAATATAGAACAAGTCAAGAATAATCCACTCATCACTAATGCAGCGGAAAAAAGTTTGGCGGACAGCGTTGTCGAAAATCTGCCTGAAAAATATGAGCAAATGCTCGGTCGACGATTTAATAATGGCGTAGATTTATCGGGTGGACAATGGCAAAAAATTGCGTTGGCTCGTGCTTATATGCGCGATGCACAACTGCTCATTTTAGATGAACCAACAGCCGCTTTAGATGCCCGCGCAGAACACGATGTGTTTGTGCGGTTCAGCGAACTCACGAAAGGTAAAATGGCAGTGCTTATTTCGCACCGATTTTCAACGGCACGCATGGCAGATAAAATTTTAGTACTCGAAAACGGAACACTTTTAGAATACGGTAGTCACGAAGAACTTTTAGAACTTGATGGTAAATATGCAGAGTTATTTAATTTGCAAGCGGCGGGATATGTGTAAAAAAATTTTTAGGAGCTAAAACGCTACATTTTCATAAATATCGGAAAGCGCAATTTCAACACCGAGCGAACGCAGCAAAATATTTTTTGTTAAATCAGTTTCGGTTTTAATATCCCAAGTAGTTTCTCGTTCCCGAAACCAAGTTTCTACCTCCGAGTAGTCTTGTTGTATAATTATATATTCTTTAAAGGATGGAATTGTTCTATAAGCTTTAAATTTTTTATCACGATCGTATTTACTTGTACTTCTCGAAGCTACTTCAACAATGACTCGCGGATTAGTAATTAATATTTCTTCTTGACCTTCTAAAGTTTCAACTTTTTCGCAAATAACAATGGCATCGGGATAAAAAACGCTATCGGTTGAAAGAACATAAATTTTTTGACCCTCACCGAAAACTTCAATTTTTTGTTTTAAATTTTTACAGGCGCTTCGAGTATAATGTAAAATGTTTGAAGCAATCCGGTTATGATTAATTTTAGCGCCTGGCATAGGTATGATTTCTCCGTTATAGTATTCGTGTTTTTGTTTGCTTCGTTCTTCACGCGCAAGATATTGCTCCAAAGTGTAACGCTTGGGTTCTGAGTTTTTTTTCTTTTCTAACGATAAAGCTATAGCGGTTGACATAGGAAACAAAATTTAAACAAATTTACACCCATTTTTTAAAGATTCAAGTATTAAGTCTTATTTTGCCTTTTTTTCGGCAGAATTAAAACGAAAGCATTTTCCATTACTTTGCACAGCTTCTTTTGAACTTAAAAATACACAATGCTCGCAAAAAGAATTATTCCTTGTTTGGATATTAAAGATGGGCGCACAGTAAAAGGTATCAATTTCGAAAACCTACGTGATGCTGGCGATGCTGTTTCACTCGCTGAATGGTATTGCACAGAAGGCGCAGATGAATTGGTTTTTCTCGACATCACTGCTACGCACGAAGGCAGAAACACATTTACCGATTTAGTTACACGCATAGCTGAGCGCATCAATATTCCGTTCACAGTGGGTGGCGGCATTTCAACTTTAGCCGATGTAGCGCGCTTGTTAAACGCAGGTGCCGACAAAGTTTCGATTAATTCTGCTGCGGTGCGCAATCCCGATTTAATCAACGAAATTGCCGATGCGTATGGCAATCAGTGTATTGTTTTAGCCATTGATGCGCGCGAAACGGACAATAACTGGAAAGTTTTTCTCAGTGGTGGACGCACAGAAACCGATTGGAATTTATTCGATTGGGCAGAAGAAGGAACGCGGCGCGGTGCAGGTGAAATTTTATTCACGTCTATGAATCACGATGGCACTAAATCGGGATTTGCAAATGCAGCACTCAAAAAACTAACCAGCGAATTACCTATTCCTGTTATTGCATCGGGCGGTGGTGGCAATGCGCAACACTTTGTGGATGTATTCAACGAAGCCAACGTGGAAGCTGCATTAGCTGCCAGCATTTTTCATTTTAAAGAAGTGCGCATTAAAGATTTGAAACGGCATTTGAAAGAGAATAATATCAATGTGCGTATGTAGAAGTTAAAGTAATAAACATCAGTCAATTCCATAACTTATAGCCAGATAATAAAACGCGCCGATGCTCGGACCTGCTAAATAATTATAGTAGTAATTGTTAAAAATATTCGTGCCTGCTAATTTTAACTTTGTTCTATATTCAGGTATTGAATAAGTTATTTGCGCATCAATGGTATTAAAAGCAGGTACATTACCCGTTGCGAGTGACGATTGCCACAAATACGCATCTTGCCATTTAAATGTGATATTGAATCCAACGTTTTTAAAAACTTGACTGTTCCCGAACGAAGCGTTAGTAATCCATCGTGGTGTATTGAACGATTCCTCTAAGCCGTCGCCGAAATCTTTTCGGTCTAATTTGGCATACGATACATTTCCTCCCAGAACAAAATGATTGAGCAAAGCATATTTCAAACCCAAACTTGCGCCATAATTATAAACAGTTGTTTTAGAGTTTGTCCAGAGGCGATAGCGATCATAATATTTTTTATCGCTGTAATAAATGGCAAATGAATCAGGGTTTGAACTACGCGCTATATTAACGTTTACCTGCGAGATGAATTTATCGTAGGTAGAATAATAAAAATCGACATCGAGTTGTAATCTGTTGTTTAATTGTACTGACTTATACCCTACTTCAAAACTATTCACATGCTCGGGCACCAAGTAAGTGTAATCATTTTTCTGAATGAGTCCAGCATTTTTTTGAATAGCCGCAGCCGTTGATAGTCCGTTTTTGTTTACATCGTTATTAATAGCTGTTTGAAAAGCACTCGTAGAAGCATCGAAATAAGAATTCTCGAAAATACCATTTGAGATAATCGGCAAACCACCCACGCGTTTTACACCACCACTATTTATATTTGTAAACGCTTCAAACAAGCTCGGAAAGCGATAACCGCTTTGAAACGACACGCGAAAATTATTTAGTTCACTCGGTGAGTACACCGCCGAAAAACGCGGATTAAATTTGGCGTCGAAATAATCGTTTTTATCCATTCTTAACGTTGCACTCAATTTTAATTTTTCATCTAAAAAACTTCTAGAGGCTTGAACAAATCCACCCGTTTTACCATAAATTAAGTTTTTACCCGATTCAACAGGATTGA
This sequence comes from Saprospiraceae bacterium, assembly GCA_043781915.1. Lineage (GTDB taxonomy): Bacteria > Bacteroidota > Bacteroidia > Chitinophagales > Saprospiraceae > JAAFJT01. Next base: position 27,979 of record JAYWBA010000163.1, on the reverse strand, counting down.
TAAAATAATTGCCGTCGGGAATAACCACGTAGTTGCGATAATCAAAACCAGCCAAAATATTAAGCCTCGTTTTATCGTGCATCGTTGCGAACAATTCTTTGGTTAAATCAACTTGACCTTCTGCTTCATACATATATGTTTCTACGCGCAATGCTGCGCCAATATCCCAATTATTAATAGCGCCTAAAGTTGTAATGAGGTTATTAAAAGCGTCGGTATTCGGTGTTGGTCTGCCACTATCTGCAAACTGGCGCGATGCTGAAAGGGCATCAACGAGAGAAGATCCCGACTTAGTTGAAGCGTTAAACTGCGTCGTAAAATCTTTATACCAATTATCATCCGATTTAAAACTTTTGTCGATATTTTCAGCCATTGAACGTAGGTTATACGATTTACCTGTGTTTTCATGCGTCATATACGCTTTAGCTTGAATCGAAGGTGTTCTGAGTGTAAATCCGTTTTGAAACAAGGTATAATCTTGCAACCTAAAACGATTGGTTCTTTGATAAACATTATCCAAAGTACTGTATTTAGCAAAATAAACAATCTCAGAATTCTGTGTTGGTCTGAAATGTAATGCAACATCAATTTTCCAATTTTTGAGCGAATAGTCAGTTACATCTTGTTCTATATAACCCGTTCTTGCCACTACTATTTTTTTACTGTTTAAAGTTAACGTCCTTCGATTCGTCGATTCATTGCCATAAGAATTAACACCATCGAAAGCAGGATTTTGTGCGCCGCCATCAATACCAACCGATGTATTTGCAGTCGGATTTAAGTCGATTTCAGTATCGGCAATCCAATCATAGCCTGTTTGATAGGCAGTGTTTATTTTAAAAGCCCACTTATCACTTATTTTTTTTGCGAAACGAAAAGATGTTTCTGAATAAATTTTGGTTGACGTATTGACATCGTTGATATGGTTGACACCCGTTTTTTGCTGAAAACTGATACCTCCCGATTCGAAAGGATTTAAAGTAATTAAGTTCGCTAAACCGTTGAGCGCGTTCATGCCATACAATGCCGCAGCCACACCTGGAATCACTTCCACTTGCCGAATATCTAAATCGGTTGGTGCCAAAGCACTCGCAATCGGTGCACCAATATGCGGCGCTTGATTATCAACGCCATCAACCAATTGCACAAAGCGCACGTTTGTTGGGTTTGTAAATCCGCGCGCATTAAAAACTTTGAAACCCAAACTCGGCGTAATAACTTGTATGCCTTGCAAGTTTTCGAGCGCATCGAAATAAGAAAGTGCGGCACTATTAAAAGCGGTACGTTTATCTAAAAGTTCAATACTTACTGGCGATTTAAGCGCGCGTTCCGATAAACGCGAAGCTGTAACAACCACTTCTTGTAAGTTTTTTATTTTTATTGAATCCGGAGAAGATGGAGTAATAGGAGTGTTCTGAGAAAAAGCATTTGATGCCAAGAAAAAAGAAAAGAAAAGAAGTAAAATGCTTTTCATAATGTAGAAACTTGTTTTAAAACCGTTATTTTCACAAAGATATAACGCTTTTAAAAACTTCATAACTCTCTTTAACTTTTTGAATGTTAATTTTACAATCCAGAATTTTCAAAACTATCAGAATGCAACATTTTTTTTGTTTCATTGGCTAAATATTCGTCAAACTTTTTTTGTGCATCTTTAAAAAGCGCGATCAAAAATTTAGCTTCATCGGTAATGATTGCACCACCACCTTCTTTTCCACCAGTTTTAGTTATAACCAAAGGTTTAATGGTTTGATTGTTCATTGAATTTACCAATTCCCATGCTTTTTTGTACGACATTTGCATCAATTTCGCCGCTTGATTGATTGACCCTGTTTCTTGAATTTTTTCCAAGAGTTCTACTCTGCCAGGTCCCATAAGTTTATCGTCTTTGCCAAAAATCCAAAGTCTTCCAACACAATAAATATCTTGAGGGTGAATAAGTATATCTTTTAATGTCATTATCATTGTTTGAATGAAGTGAAAATACAAATTTATAGAATATTGACCAAGAAAAGAATTCTGATAATTTTTATAATCCGATAAATCCGAGTCAACTTTGCAAGGTTATAGCACATAGATTTTTATGACACAGAATTTAGTCGAAGAAGCGCACAAACAAGTTTTAGGTTTAAAACTACCAACCGACCCACGTTGGGTGAATTTGGCTGAAATTAGTTTGGGCGACATTTTAACCGATCACGCTTATTGCGAACAAAAAGCTGCCGCTAATTGTATGTCGCTTATACAAGCTTATCCCGATTTTATTGATATGGTGCGTGCATTGGCGCCAATTGTTACGGAAGAGTGGGGACATTTCAGATTGGTGCTCGCCGAACTTGATAAACGGAACTTACCGCTTGGCAAACAACGCAGAGATGAATACGTGAATGCGCTTCGGGAATTTCAACTCAAAGGCGGCGATAGAACATTACAATTTATAGATAAACTCATCGTTTGCGCACTCATTGAAGCGCGTAGTTGCGAACGGTTTAGAATGTTGGCATTAAACCTTTCCGAAAAACCTTTGCGCACGTTTTATCATAAATTTATGGTGTCAGAAGCAGGGCATTATAAACTGTTTTTAGATTTAGCGCGTTTGTATAGTTCAGAAGAATATGCTAACACTCGTTGGCAACAGTGTTTAACTTTTGAAGCCGAGATTATCAGAAATTTAGAGGTGCGCGGTGATAGGATACATTAACAAAGGGCAAATAGCAAAGGGCAAAAAACAAAGAGCAGATAAGATGAAATGGATAACAAGAGAGCGACCTAAAATAGACAGAGTAGCATGTCCTTGGCTTATTAAACGGTTTATTGACCAAGAAGCTGAATTTATTTATGTGCCTTTTAGCGATGTTTTAACAAAAGCAAGCGAATTAAACGCTATTCCATACGATGTGCCAAATGTAGAATTTACGCATTTTGGCGACAGATGCACATTTGATTGTTTTATTGAAAAATATGCTATCAGTGACTTAGCGGTTCATACTATGGCAACTATCGTTAGAGGCGCAGATACCGATAGACATGATATTGCGAGACAATCGAGCGGACTTTGGGCGATAGCTGCGGGTCTTTCTTACAACATCAAAGATGATTATCAGTTATTGGAAATCGGTTTTGTTATTTATGATGCTTTGTATAGTTGGGCTAAATTTTTACAAGAAGAAAAACACACCCAAAATCCCTTTGAAAATTTACTTTTAGATGTTTTTAGAACTTACTTAGATCAAAAGTCGGATACAAAAACAAAAACGTCTTTGTGGGCAAAAGAGTTAAAGCACATCATTCAAGACCAAATCGATACGAATTTAGCACTCAGTTTGAAAGAAATAGCTCAAAATCTCGATATTCACCCGTCATACTTATCCAGAGAATTTTCAAAATATTTTGATAATCTTTCTTTTGGGGACTATATCCGTAAATTACGCATCGAAAAAGCCATTCAACTTTTAAAATCTCCTCAATACTCTCTCACTGAAATCGCTTACCTCACAGGTTTTTCTGATCAAAGCCATTTTACGCGCATCTTCAAACTGCAAACAGGGAAAAATCCATCAACTTTTAAAAAAATCGTTTTAAAAAGTAATCCTGATACAAATGGTTAATTCTATACTATTTTGAAGAAAATTTCCGAACTACTTTTGCCCTTGTAGTTTTAGTTTAAATGATATTCTTTTCTGCTAAAAAATTTACATGAAAAATTGGGCTGTATTTATTTTCATTCCTTTTTATTTATCAATCCAAGATTGTAATAAATCTGTTTTGGTTTTAACCAATACTATTGATGCTATTACCGACACTACGGCTATTACTATAAAAGAAAATTTTGAAACGGCAAATAGTAACTGGGAAATTGGATACGGTACGTGGAAAATACGAGCTGATGGTACCGCTGGAATAGTATTTTCTCATACAAGCGATGAGACTTTTGGCGTAGCAATGCTAAAAACCACTGCTTTTAAAGATGTTGACGCACAAGTAAAATTTCGCCCAGTCTCAGGAAATTCTGACCAAGCCGGCGGCATCATTTTCAGAGCCGCTGACAAAAACAATTATTATTTAGTTAGAGCTAATGGGCTGGAAGGTAATTTCGGTTTTTATAAAACTGTAAACGGTTCACGAGAGCAGATTAAGTCAGTCAATGCAGTTGCTCCAGCAAAAAATCAGTGGCATTCACTGCGCGTTATCGCTAAAGGCGACCACATTCAAGCCTTTTTAGAAGATAAATTGCTGCTTGATGCGCATAACGGTTTTTATTCGAGTGGTTTTGTGGGTTTATGGACGAAAGCAGATAGTGAAACTGATTTCGATGATTTCGTTGTAAAATGCGTAAAATAGTAAATTATAAAAGGTATTTAATGGAAGAAGTTAATCAAATTAAAGAAACAAAATACACACTGACAGATTTAGTAAAATACTTTTTTTACTTAGGTTGTGCAGGTTTCGGCGGACCTGTTGCATTAGTAGGTTATATGCGCCGCGATTTAGTCGAAAAAAAGCAATGGATTTCGGAAGATAATTACAAAGAAGGTCTGGCTTTGGCGCAACTTTCGCCTGGACCAATGGCAGCACAATTGAGTATTTATTTAGGGTTTGTTGACTATGGTGTTTTTGGCGCTTCTTTAACAGGTTTAGCTTTTGTGCTGCCTTCGTTTTTCATGGTTTTGGTTTTAGGCATTGCCTACAAAGAATACGGTGGATTGAATTGGATGCAAGCTATATTTTACGGTGTGAGTGCAGCCGTTATTGGAATAATTTCGCTCAGTGCTTACAAATTGGCAACAAAATCTATTGGTGCGTTCAATAAAACATCTTTTATACAAAATGGATTTCTCTGGCTGCTTTATTTAGCGGGATTTTTAATGACCGTTATCACTCAAAAAGAAGACGTTCTCATTTTTTTGGGCGCGGGTTTACTCTATATGTTCATAAAATCACCACCCGATTGGAGCAAAAAAAATATCACAAAGTCTATATTTTTATTTATGCCGACCATCTTTTGGTCAACAGACCATAAAACGCTTTGGAATATCGGTTGGTTTTTCGCAAAAGCGGGTGCGTTTGTATTCGGAAGTGGTTTAGCGATTGTTCCTTTTTTACATAGTGGTGTTGTAAAAGAATTTGGTTGGCTGACTGAAAAAGAGTTTTTAGATGCCGTCGCCGTTGCAATGATAACACCTGGACCTGTCGTAATAACTGCTGGTTTTATAGGCTATTTGGTCGGCGGTGTGGCAGGTGCTTCAGTTGCAGCATTAGCGACTTTTCTACCTTGCTATATTTTGACACTCATTTTGGCGCCCTATTTCAAAAAAATTGCGAAAAATAAATCTATAAAAATTTTCGTTGAAGGTATTACGGCTTCGGTTGTTGGTGCTTTAACGGGTGCGGTAGCAATCATCGCGTATCGAACTTTAGTTAAAAATACAGGTCAGTTCGATTTTGTTCTGCTTGCTATCGTTCTAACAACTATTTTCGTTTTATTGCGCTATAAAAAAATTCAAGAACCACTCATCATTTTGGTTTCCGCCATACTTGGCTTCATTATTAAAACATATTTGGTATGAACAGAAAAGAATTTATTCAAAACAGCCTTATTTTAGGCGGCGTTTCTATTTTACCGGTTAACGGCGTATTGGCTACTAATACTGCTTTAAATGGTATGGATAAATTGACGGATGCACAAGGCAATTTTGCTTTGCAGACATTGCCATACAATGAAAATTTTTTAGAGCCTTATATGGATTCTGAAACGGTGCATTTGCACTATACGTTTCATCATGGTGGAGCAGTAAAAGCTGCGAATAAAGATTTGCTGATGATTCGCAAAGCGCTCGATGAGAATAATTTAGAAACTGTTGATTACTGGACGAAAAAACTCTCGTACCACTTTTCGAGTCATATTTTGCACAGCATTTTCTGGACAAATTTGGGCAATAAAAAAACAGACCCTACGGGCGATTTATTGAAAGAAATTGAAGCAAACTTTGGTACTTACGATAAACTAAAAAGCTACATTGCAGCCACATCTAAAAATGTTGATGGCAATGGTTGGGGTATTTTAGGCTATCAACCGTATTCGCAAAAATTAACGATTTTGCAATGTGAAAATCACGAAAAGTTGACGCAATGGGGTGTTATTCCGTTATTGGTTTTAGATGTTTGGGAACACGCTTATTACCTAAAATACAAAAATAAGCGCACGGATTTTGTCGATGCTTTATTCAACATCATTAATTGGGACAATGTAGCCGAAAGATTGGCTATTGCGAAGAAAATATTCTGACAATAACACTGTTTTTAGATTTAGTGCGTTATTCCTTCGTGAATCTTTGTCCCTTTGTTTCTTTGTGGTGAAGAAAATCGCGGCTTATTTTCACCACAAAGAAACAAAGGGACAAAGACTCACAAAGTCGTAGATTTATTATAGCTCTATTTACATGAAAAAACGCTTTTACTTTTTACCCGAGAAACATCGCGGCTCTACGTTTTGCTTTTTGCTTTTTGCCATTTGCCTTTTGCCTTTTGAATCAAAAACTCAAACTTCCGATTTACCCATCGGCAGTTGGCATATTTTTCAACCATATCAACGTGGGAACGATGTAACGCAAAGCGATAATTACGTTTATTGGTCGACAGGATTGAGCATTTTGCGCTACAACAAACAAGACCAAACAACTGAACGCTGGGATAAACTCAATCACCTGACGCAGGCGGGTATTAGTCGCGTGGCTTTCGATAAAATAAACAATACTTTAATCGTTTTTTACGACGATAACGCGATTGATTTAGTCAATACAAATGGTGTTAGAACACTCAGCGATATTAAAAACAACAACGCTATTGTTGGAGATAAATCCATTTACGATATTTATTCAACACCTACAATTACTTATTTAGCTTGTGGATTTGGTTTGGTTGGTCTCGACGTAGCACGCGGCGAGTTTCAATTCACTACGTTTACAAACCAGAAAATTAACTCTGTCACCGTTTTGCAAAATGCTATTTATATAGCGAGTGGTTATGGTATTTATACGATTAGCACAAACACAAATAGCAATATTGCAGATTTTGGTAATTGGCGAAAACTCGGCAGTATCGATGGTTTCGCTGCGTCTTACAGTTCAACTATACTTCGCAGTTTTAATAATTTGTTATACTTTAACTATAACGATTCGCTGTGTTATTTATCTTCAGCAAAAAAAATAATTGCTTTACCCATCGATAGAACGCTCAAACTCAATTACCTCACTACTGAAGGCAAAAATTTAATCGCTGGGTTTATTCTCGATTGTCCACAATATGGTATTTCGGGTACTTGTTCTTTAGGCTTCAGCATAGATGCTGCCAACAAATCAAAAAATTTGCCCAACAATTGTTATTCGTTCAACACGCGTGCTATTGAAGATGCCTCAGGTAATATTTGGTTTGCAAACGCATATCCAACCGATTTTAGAAGTCTACCTAATGGTTCAGCGAATTGTAATACTACACAGATAAATTCAACGTCATTATCGTCAGCAGGAAGTATTGCACTCACTGATAGTACCGCATGGATAGTTTCGCAAGGTCTGTCCGGATTGGTAGCACGCGGTGAAGGTGAAGGGTTTTCGATGTATCAACCCAATCAAACAAGCGCTTGGTTAAATTTTAATATTCAGAACCAGCCTAAATTGAACACAACACAAGCGGGCATTGACAACTACGATGTCAGTATCAATAAAGTGACAAACAAAGTATATGTGAGCTCGTTTCAGCACGGATTAATTGAACTTCAAAATGGCGTGATTACCAAAATTTACGACAACACCAATTCTCCTATCCAACCCGCAAATGGCGATGCAGGCAGACAGCGCGTAACGGGTTTATTTGCAGATAACGACGGCAATGAGTGGGTGATAAATGCCAACACAACGAACGCCATTTTAGTTTTAAAACCCGATAATACGTGGTTGAAAATGCAAAGTGTTGCTCCGCAAAATGTATTAACACACATCATATCAGATTCTGCGAATTACAAATGGATAATAAACGCCTCGAACGGCAGTGGCGGCATTTGGATTTACGACACCACCCAATATACCCTCAACAATGTTTCTAACCACCGAACAAAATATATCGATAATTCAGCCTTGCCTTCAGAAGTGCAAAATGGCATACTCAATACCTTATGTACCGATTTAGACGGTCGTGTTTGGGCTGGAACGGATAAAGGCGTTTGCGTTTTCGATTGTGGTAACGACCCGATTGCCTCTAATTGCAAAGCGCGGTTGGTTGTTTCTACTTTGGGCGGCATTAGTGAATATTTATTGCTCAATAAAGCCGTGAATGTTATCGCTGTTGATGGAGGCAACCGCAAATGGTTTGGCACAACAACAGGTTTGATTGTCACATCTGCCGATGGTAAAACGCAGATTTATAATTTCAATTCCGACAACAGCCCACTCGTCAGTAATAATATCACATCGCTCGCTATTAGAAATAAAACGGGTGAAGTTTTTATTGGTACTGATAAAGGTTTGATGGTTTACCGCGCCAATGCCACAACAGGTAGAACCTATAATTCTATTGACTCCGCTTACGCTTTTCCAAATCCTGTTAAAGCCGATTACGACGGTCCGATTGCCATAAAAAACTTAGCGCGCGATGCCGCAGTTAAAATTACAGACGTAAACGGCAATCTCATTTATGAAACCCGCGCCAACGGCGGCGAAGCGATTTGGAATGCGCGCGATTTTAATAATCGCCATGTACAATCGGGTGTGTATTTAGCGTGGGTAGCTAATGTCAGAAATATTGATGCGGGAGATGGAATTGTTGTTAAAATTTTGGTGATACGATAATAAGTTTGCTGAACAGTAGTAATATGTAGATAAATTAACCACAAGGTTCACAAAGGAAATCACTAAGTTCACAAAGTGTTTATCCAACTTAGTGGACTTAGTGATTTCCTTTGTGAACCTTGTGGTTAAATTTGTTTAAGCCAAAAAGTTTCAAAACTTTGCGATACAATTTACGTAATTATGCTTAATATTGTGTGTTGATGTAGTTTCCATTCACTATTTTAACTTCTGATTATGCTCATAAAAATTCTCAAATATCTCGGCTACGGCATTCTCGCACTCATTGCTATCAGTTTTTTCTTGCCCGGCAGCGTTCACATGGTGCGCCAAATAGAGATTGCTGCACCTGCTGCTAAAATTTTTAACGAAACAAACGAATTAAAAAATTGGAATGATTGGTCGCCGTGGGCAAAAATTGACCCGAATACGAAATATGTTTATTCGCAACCCACAACGGCAGGTGAAGGCGCATATTTTAATTGGACGAGCAACGATAAAAATGTAGGCAACGGTAAGCAAACGATACTGAGTGTAAAACCGAACGAACTCATCCGTTCGCGCACAGATTTTGAAGGGATGGGAACTTCTACATCCGATTTTAAATTTGTCGCAAAAGATTCTACGCATACCAATGTTTCTTGGTCGTTTGATATGGATTTGGGTTTAAACCCTATGATGCGTTTTATGGGATTAAAAATGGGCGATTGGGTTGCGCCTGATTATGAACGCGGTTTGGCGAATTTAAAAGCTGTATGTGAAAAGTGAACACGATTTTCAAGATTTTAAGATTCTCAGTAAAGGAATTTCTTTTAAAAACACAATCAAGTATAATTCTTTGTGAAGCCTTTTATTTTTTTATACGAAATCGAAGATTTCTCGAAAACTCTTGATTTCAGTATTAAGCTCAAAGGACAGAGTGATTTTTTAGAAATGTAATTTTCAATCTATTATTATATAATGAATACAAAAACGGATATTAAGAAAATGATTTCGCCCGATGCGAAAGTGGCGCTTGATTATTTAGTCACAGTAGTAGATGCTGCTAATGATAAAGACATGGAGAATGCCTTGATTATTATTCGCACAGAACTTGAGACAGTGAGTAGGAACAATGTTCTCGGCACCATTCAAGCCGATGAGTTTCAGACTAAACTCAACCAAATCAATATCAATATCTTAAAAATTATTGACTATCTACCCGATAGTTATTTAAATGCCAGCAATACACCATCGGCAGCAGCTATTGTTTCGTCAACAAAAGGAAACGATGAATCCAGCCCGAGTAATAGACTGATAGTTTCAGCTTTTTTGCGCGAGTTGCTCGACCTCGAAATTCAAAATGCGGAAGACCATACCGATGCTAATTACGCCAACAACTTTAACCTGAACTCGTGGTACAATACGAAGCGACAAACCCTGGTGAATCAAATTATTTGGTTTTTAGAATCGACGCACACCACTGTTTCGAGTTCAGAATACCTCAATATTGCGCGTGCTCTTGTTTCAGTTTTCGACGATACCAAAGCCGAGCAGTATTTTAAACGCGCCATTTCTACCATCGATGTTTATACAGATTCTGTAACCAGTAAATTAACAGCTGTCAGAAGTTACGCCAATTTTTTATACACTAAAGGGCGTTCTGAAGAAGGTGCAAAACAATACGATTCTGCTATTATGCAAGGCGAAGACGGAACGACTTATTCGCTCAATGGCTATACACGCCAAATGCAATTCGGTAGCGAATGGGAAGTTCAGAATTTTACCGCCGCAAATATTGCCGCTGATGCCGCTAAAAATTATTACAATAAAATTAACTACGTTGGTACACGCAATTATTGGTTGAATTTACTGAGTACCACCGTTAATGCCAAAAAACCGCAGCCATCGAATGCGCCAAATAAATAGTTGATAGTTATTGTTCCCTCCTTTATGTAAAATGAAGTCGCAGATTTAACACCCGAAAAAAAATGAAATATGGTGTTGAAGGGTTACTGAAGCCCGAAGAAATTAAATTGCCTAAAAGGTGAAAATTATGATTTACACCCTATCAAATGCCTTCTTCAAAGTTTCAGACGCATCAGGATGTTGCGCAATGAGGTTTTTAAGTTCTTGCTTTTGTGCATCAGTTATGCCACTTAAACCCTCATTACTTAAAAAATCAGTATTTCCAAATTTTTCAAAAACTGGGTCAGAAACAACTAAATGCGTTAATTCTAAAGCCAACATTTCCATTTGAGTATCGTCTGGAGTTGCTTCATCTTTCAACAGACCAAAAAGCGTAGAAATGAGCGGCAAAAATGGCGTTGTGGCGACGGCACTTTGAGTAAGTTCTTCAGGCGCGGCAGGAGGAACAGCTAAAGCATCGAGCGCTTTGAGTTTGCCTTTCCCTAAATATTTAAACATTGCCGGGTCTTCCAACTGAGCCGTTCCGAAAATAGCTTTGCGCACGGCTTCTACTTGTCGCCAAGTACCAGAATAACCTTTGGCGACTAATTCTGCTTTGTGTTTAGTTATCCATAAAGCTGCCGCGGCAGCAATTTGTGGCGTTGCGGATGATGTTCCGCCACCTGTCATTTTAAAATAAGGTTCAGGTTTTTTAGTCTGGTCATCTTGATCTGTATCAGCCCAAAAAACATTCGGTGTATATGCCGATACTACGTGGTGCATGTGTTCATCTGGTCCCCAATTGCCTTGCATGTGAACGCCACCCGCCATTTTAGTCGTTTCAGTTGGTCTATTGGCTTCAAAAACATACGGTTTTTGATTGTAGGCAACGCCCCCAGCGCCAATAACGCGATCGAAACGCGCTGGAAAAAGCAAATACGTAGGCATATAGTGTTTAAATCCTTCTGTCCAAGAATTCCCTACAGCAGTGACAATCGTTACACCGCGTTCATAAGCATAATTTACTGCTTCAGCCCAACGGTGACTCGGTGCGCCCGCCATACTCATAGTTATTACTTCGCAACCTTGTTCAACGGCGTAATAAACAGCCTTTTCAAATGCAGACGTTTTGAGTAAAGCGACTGAATCTTGGATGCGGCAACAAATAATGTCAGCAAACGGAACAGCACCTAAATAACCTGTATAACCTTCTAACCCTTTGGGTGAATCGACTTTGGGTCCAGCTAAAATGGCTAACGTAGCTGTACCATGTCCTTGTTGTTCGCCGCCAAGATTATCGCGCAACTTATCTAATAAATTATCGGCTTTGCCTAAAGTAACTATATCTACACCCAAATTCTCAGATTCACCGTCTACAAAACTTTTACACAAACCAACGTTGAGTTTTTCGGGCATAAAATCTTTATAGGGAAAGAAACCTGTGTCAATATGTGCAATGCGAATAGGTTTTTGTGCCATTATATTTGGATCATTCATCAAACTATCGCGCGCTGGCGCCAATTGCGAATAGCCTTCTCTCAGATGCCACAATAAATCCGTTTCTCGCATTATAGGAATTGGCGGATGTGGCCATGTGGGTAGAAACATATCGCGCTCTAAGGTCAACTCAGCTGGGTTGGCAATACTTCTATCTTGTTTTGTGCCATTCTCTACTTCACCGAGGCAAGTATCGAAATGCGTTTCAGGCTCAATCATCTGAACGTCTTTCCCTTCCAATTTTAGTTCTTTGTACAACGCGTGTGCACTGTCCCAAGGGTTTTCTTCGCCTTTAGTTTTGGGTTTAAATACAGCTATATCGCGACCCGCAAACGCATAACTCTCAACAAAATCAGCTGATTTTATCGTTGGGGCACTTTTATCTATTTTTTTTCCAAAATCAACCAATAATTTTGTAGTAGTAGTGGTATTCCTCTTTATTTTAGAAGCTGTGAAGGACAATTTATCTGGTTCGAATGTAAAAGGTTGTGCATTATCGAACGCTGGATCGGGCGCACCAATATCTAATAAAACAGGTGTTTGTTCTTTAGTTGCTATTTTTTCCAATATCAACTTGAAAAAAGCGTCGTAATTACCTTTAAAATTACCGCTGTCAAAAGCAGTTTTAACTGCCAACGTTAATTCACCATTACCGTTCCCTTCATACGATACCGTACCTGCATCGCAAGCGCCAATCAGTTTTACATGCGCCGACAAGTTATTGGGGTTAATAACGGGTATTTTTTCTTCAACCGTTTTATAAAAATCGGCATGGTTGCTCACAATTTTCGAAGCCTTCAGCTTATTCAATTGTTTAATCGTTCTGGGCACTATTTCAGAACCTGCTTGAGGAATATCCCGTGTAATATCGCCGCTATGACAACTATCAGATACTAAAAGCACTTGAACGCCTGCGCTACATTGAGACCATAAATTCAATAATTCTTTATCGAGAAGCATGCCATCAAAGCAACACCAAGTTTCATCGGTTTTATCTGTAACTTGCGTGTTCATATTGGGCATTACACTCCCATGACCTGAATAACTCACAAAAATGAAATCACCTTTTTTGGCAATTTTCGTTAAATGATTTATAGATGAAAGTATGTTTTTGCGCGTTGCCTGATCCGAGAGAAGTAATTTGTTTTCATCTAAATGGGATGCGATAGCTAAACTGCGCATATCAATAGCATCTTGTTCCGCAAAATTCAGTTTTCCGTCCCAACCCTCGTAGTGTTTTGCATCCACTTTATTGAGACCAATGTGAAGCGAGTATCCTCTAGGCATGTTAAATTGAATATTTAGTTTTTTTTGAAAAATTTCTTGACAAATTTAATATTTTAGCAGCTTGTTTTTTAACAAATCAAGCGATTTTTTAAATTTATCGTAATTTTAATCAGGATTTACAAGATTTTAGAATATTCAGGATAAATAAACCATCCTGAATATCCTAAAATCCTGATTCATTTTTCCATGCCATGAATGGCATGCCTATAAATTGGTCACGCCTACGGTGTCACTTTTATTGTTGCATCAGCTGTGCATCAATAGTATTAATTTCTACGAGTGGATTACCCAATGTTACATCGTTGTGTTGCTGGAAAACATAACCATCTTCATAACCGACTGAAACGTAAACATTGAGCGATTCATTGGCTGGACCTTTGAATGATCCTTTCATGGGTGTACAATCTTTAAAATCGCGACCAACCGAAAGTTTGACGTAATTTTCATCCGTAAAAACATCGTTTGTTGGGTCAACACCGACCCAGCCATCATTCGGAATCCAAGCTTCTACCCACGCGTGGGTGGCACCTTCACCGCGCATACCGTTTTTATTGGGGCAAACATACCCGCTGACGTAACGTGCAGGCATTCCAATGCTTCTGAGCATATAAAGGAGTAAATGCGCAAAATCTTGGCACACGCCATTTTTTTGCTCCCAAATTTCACTCACAGTAGTTTCGATGGTTGTTATGCCCTTCACATATTCAAAATTCTCGAAAATATAATGCGACAATTCAAACAGCACATCTAACGGCGATTTTTGTTGCGGATGAATAGAGGCAATCAAATTATCAACTTCGATAAATTTATCAATACGCGTTATTTGACAATGATCTAAGAACTTCAAATCGTTGATATGTTCGGTTTTATACAGTTTCCAATCCCCTTTTTCTGACGCTATTTCCGTAAGTTTGATTCTCGGATTTACGCGCACTATTAATTTGCTATCAATAACGAGTTCCTTTTCCACATATAATATCGTGAAAAATGCGCCCAAATTGTCCCAATAATCAACAAACTTATTGAGCAATGGATTACCCGTAATTTCCAATTCGTGACTCAAAATTTCTTGTTCTTCGATGTTTAAAGGAAAAATTTTAAGCTGATTCGCACTTTCTTTAATCGGTGCATCGTATTGGTATTTCGTAATGTGTTGTATTTTGAAAACTGCCATTATAGTTGATGGTTGACAGTTGATAGTTGATAGTTGATAGTTGACAGGACGATAAACGACTGTCAACTGTCAACTACCAACTGTCAACTATGTTAGTAATAAGAAAAATATTTTTTTGTCAAAATATTTCCAAAGTTAAGTAAATCTGCTCGTAAGGTGGATAAATATACGTGTAAACCCGCTTTCGAAATAGTTTCTATATCGGAATAGAGCACGCGCGAGTACAAGCGCCCAATCATTCTGTCTAATTCTTTGTGTTGTTCTGAACGGTCAAATGTATTCAAATTTTGTATATTAAGTTGCAGTTTTCTTAAACAATAAATAACAGAACGTGGAAAACTGTTATTCAGTATCATCATATCGACAATATTCTGTGATTGAATGCCCGATCGATATGCTTTTAAATACAGTTCGTAACCAGACACAGTGAAAAGTAAATTCTTCCAATACAAAATATCTGAAACATTGTCGAGGTCGTATTCAATGTCTTTAAATTTAATGTCTATAATATCAATGGTTTGAATCGCGCGTTCTAAATATCGCCCCAGATTCATGTAATTCCAACCTTGATTGCGTGCAGTGGTAACATCGGCAACACCAAAATAGAGGTGACAACTGTCAATCAGATCGCTCAAAATGGCTAAATGGCGACCTTCCCTGATAGAATCGATTAAGCTCGGATCATTAATTTTTAAGTAAAAACTATTGGTACACTCCCAAACTTCTTTGCTCAAATGATCCTGCATGCCACGCGCATTTTCCCGCGCTTTCAAAATAACCTGATGTAGCGAATATGTATTGGCTTTGTCGGTAATCATAAATTCTAAAACTGCCGAGTTGTTGTATTGAATGATATCAATCACTTCATCGGGCAAATTTGTGAATACTTTTAAGGTCGGTCGCCACGAGAAAGTTTGACCCGAATATTGATCTAAAGAAAGAACACTGTTAATTTCTAACGCTCTTAAAATACCGTCTGTTCTTTCTACATAACGATTGAGCCAAAAAAGAGAATCTGCTATTCTACTGAGCATTGATTAATTAAGGAATTAAGGAATGAAAGAATTAAGGAATGAAAGAATGAAGGAATGAAAGAATTAATTCCTTAATTCTTTCATTCCTTAATTCCTTCATTTCGAAAGAACCCAAGTATCTTTACTGCCACCACCTTGCGATGAATTCACCACCAAAGAACCTTCTTTGAGTGCTACGCGCGTTAATCCACCAGGTACAATTTTGATGCCATCCGGACCACACAACGCATACGGACGCAAATCAATATGCCGTGGTTGAAGTTTGCCGTCAATGAGACAAGGTGCTGTTGAAAGTTTTACAATAGGCTGAGCGATGAAGTTGCGTGGCTCTTTTAAAATCGCCGATTTATAATTTTTTATTTCTTCTGGGCTCGCTTTATCACCCATCAACATGCCATAACCGCCCGATTCGTTTGTCTTCTTCACCACCATTTTGTGCATATTTTCAAAAACATAAGCTCTGTGCTCTACATCTTCGAGATGATACGTTGGAACATTTTTTAAAATTGGTTCTTCGTTTAAGTAATATTTAATCATATCCGGAACGTAAGTATATACCGCTTTATCATCGGCAACGCCATTCCCGAGTGCGTTTACAATCGCAACAGTTCCTTGACGATAGGCTGAAATTAAACCTGCCACACCCAGCAAGCTATCAGGTTTGAAAACCACAGGATCTAAAAATTCGTCATCCACTCTTCGGTAAATAACATCTACTTGTCGCAAACCCGCCGTCGTTTTCATATACACTTTATGGTCTTGAACGACTAAATCTCTACCTTCCACCAATTCAACACCCATGGTGCGCGCTAAAAAAGTATGCTCGTAATACGCCGAATTATAAATACCGGGTGTTAAAATAACGACTGTCGGGTTTTGATTTTGGCGCGGCGCTAAGGATATAAGAATTTTATGTAGAATCAAAGAATAATCGGAAACGCTTTGAATAGGATAACTTGACAGTGCCGTTGGAAAAATGCGCTTTGTCACTTCTCTGTTTTCGAGCATATACGATACACCTGAAGGTGTTCTCAAATTATCTTCCAGAACATAATACGTTCCGTCGGCATCGCGAATGAGATCGATACCTGAAATGTGTACATAAATATCGAAAGGTACTCTGATGCCAAAAATTTCGCGGCAAAAATGCGGGCAAGAAGCTATCAAACTTGCGGGAACGATACCTTCATTGATAATGTTTTGTTCGTTATAAATATCTTTCAAAAACATATTCAGCGCGGTGAGGCGTTGCTTTATACCGCTCTCAATGTGCAGCCAATCGTGATGTGTGATAATGCGAGGAATCATATCGAAAGGGAAAATGCGCTCTATACCTTCATCGTTAGAATAAACCGTAAAGGTAATACCTTGATTCATAAATAACTTCGAAGCCAATTCTTCTTTTTCACGCAACGCACTTCTGCTCAGGTTTTTTATTTGATCTGCCACGAATTGATAATGCAGTCGAACATTGGAATCTACAAACATTTCATCCCAAAATTTGGGATCTGCATTGTATTGATCAAAAAAAGGATTCTTCAGCATAGGCACTTCATTGTATAAAATAAATCTAAGATAGCATTATTTGTACGAGAATAATACCAAAAGCATGGGATTAATTATTTCAAAACTTGTCAAACAATCAATATTTCTTTTTTTTTTGCAAATATAAAATTAAAAGGATTGATATTGGGAGTTGGTCAAATTTTATTTTTTGACCAAATGTGAGGTATTCTAGGAGAATTAGCGAAATATCAGAATAAAATTACTTTAAAACGCTCTACAAATTCGTCGTTAACGTTTTGTTTAATCTCAAAACCCTAAAATATATTTTTTATTTTTGATTATTAATTTTTTGACTATATTTTTGTTAAATAAACTTATAATTTACTTTCAGATTTTTTCTATTAGCTAAGAAAGTACAAAAAACACTGGAACAGATAACACACTTATAAATCCCAGTTCTGCACAAAGAACGACATAACAACATGAACAATATTTATTTTTGGCTATTCTCTTTGGCGATAGTTTTAAGATGCTCGCCCACAAATGCACAATGCAATGAGTATTCACGACTTATTGATGAAGCTAAAATGGAGTGGAAGAACGCACATTTTGAGCGCGCATTTGATATTTTGAATACTGCTCGCGCAGCTTGCCCTGAAAGAATAAAAGATCTGGATCTACAATATTCTGCCTTTAATAAGGATATTGCTATGGAGAATAAACTATTTGAAAAACCTAAAACCCCGATTGAAGCTTGTAAACTGAACTTTGAAGATTTAACGAATGGGTCGGAAGACCAAGCTAATAAATTATTAAAGGCTGCAAAACAATCGAGAGGCAAAGAAATTGCTGCCAAAGCACTTTTAGAATTTTCAAAACAAAAAAATAGAGATGAGTCAGTAGCATTGCGATTAGCTTATTATGCCTTAAAAGTTGACACAACTGATGAAACACAAGCCATTTTTAACAAAATAATTTCCCATACTACTAACCAATATTATCGATTTAAATTGAAAGGCACTGTAGTAGGCTTTTATCGCAATAAATCGCGCTTTTGGACTTATGATGGCGATAGTACCCATCTCTATGATTGGTCGGGGAAAAATTTTGGAAATGTCAGAGGTGAAATGCGCGGTTTTAGCCGCGATTCATCGCGGTTTTTGACTAATTTTAATCATACTATTCGCATTATGGATTGGTCGGGAAAAGTGTATAGCAAAGTGATCGGTAATTTGAGTGGGTTTAATCGAGATTCATCGCGATATTATGTGTTTGATGGTGACAGTACACGCCTATTAAATTGGTCGGGAAAAATAGTTGGCAAAGTCAAAGGCGGCTTGCGTGGGTTTGACCACGATGAATCGCGATTTTTAACTTTTTTTAATGATAGTACCCGCATGATGGATTGGTCGGGAATTAATCATGGCAGTGTTAAAGGCGATGTACGTGGATTTTACCGCGATTCCTCGCGATTTTGGACTTATGATGGTGATAGTACGCGTTTGTTGGATTGGTGGGGAAATATGTTTGCCTTTTTTAAAGGACATTTAAGTGGTTTCAATCGCGACTCCTCTCGCTTTTGGACGTATTACAACGATAGCACGCGCCTTCAGGATTGGTGGGGAATTAAACGTGGCATTGTAGAAGGAGAAATTCGGAGTTTTAGTCGCGATTCATCCAAATTTTGGTCACACAACAAAGACAGCTTGCAACTGACAAATTGGTCGGGAAAAATGTTTGCCACCATTAAAGGTGACATTGAAGGATTTAATCGAGACTCCTCGCTTTTTTGGACGTATTATAGCGATAGTACGCGCTTTCATAATTTGTCAGGGAAAATGTTCGGTAGCTTCAGAGGAAAGATAAGCAGTTTTAATCGCGATTCATCCAGATTTTGGACATTTGACGGTGATAGCATGCGCTTATTGGATTGGTCGGGAAAAATGTACAGCAGTGTTAAAGGTAAAATAAGTGGCTTCAATAGCGATTCGTCTCAAGTTCTGACGTTTGATGACAAAACAACGCGTTTGATGGTTTTATCGGCTAATATGTTCGGTAATTTCAAAGGCAAAATATTTTGCTTTAGCCGCGATTCGGCGCGATTTTTAACTTATGGTGGTGACACTACGCGGCTGATAGATTGGTCGGGAAATATATCTCGTAGTTTAAAAGGGAATATTCTGGGTTTTAACACGGATGGGACGCGATTCTGGACATTCGATGATGACAGTACGCGGCTGTTAGATTGGTCTGGTAAACTGTATGGCATCATTAAAGGTAAAGTGAGTGGGCTTAATCGCGATTCATCATTATTTTGGACGTATGATAGAAGTAGTACGCGGCTGTTAGATTGGTCTGGTAAATTATATGGCACTTTTAAAGGACCCATTCGCGGTTTTAATCGCGATTCATCTCTTTTTTGGACGTATGATTTCAGCAATAAAACGTCGTACTTGCTCGATTGGTCGGGCGCATTGCACAGCATCGTCAAAGGCGATATAAGTGGTTTTAAAAGTGATTTATCGCTCTTTTTAACTTACGATTTTAATAATCACTTTACACGTTTGTTGGATAGTTCCGGAAAAATATTAGAAACTGTAAAAGGAGCAGTGCGCGGCTTCAGTCGCGATTCAACACAGTTCTGGACGTATGATAGCGACAGTACGCGCCTTTTTGATTGGTCGGCGAAAACGTATGGCAGTTTCAAAGGCAGTATCGGTGGATTTAATCAAGATTCATCTCGATTTTGGACTTATGATAGAGACAGTACGCGCTTGTTAGATTGGTCGGCGAAAATGTACGGCAGCGTAAAAGGCAAAGTCAGCGGGTTTAACGCCGATGCATCCCGATTCTGGACGTATGATGAAGAAAACACGCGATTGTTAGATTGGTCAGGAAAAATATATGTCTCCATAAAAGGAAAAGTCAATGGCTTATATAAAAATACATCGCTGTTCTGGACGTATGATGAAGATAACACACGCTTGTTGGATTGGTCGGGAAAAATACATGGCAGCGTGAAAGGTAAATTAGCGGGTTTTAATCGCGATTCGTCGCAATTTTGGACGTTTTATAAAGATAGTACGCGTTTCATGGATTGGTCGGGAAAAATGCACAGCATTGTAAAAGGCAAACTGAGCAGCTTCAATCGAGATTCTTCGCTTTTTATGACGTTTTATAACGATAGTACGCACATATTCGATTGGTTAGGAAAAATGCACGGCATTGTGAGGGGCAATGTCATTAACTTTAGTAGCGATACGACGCGCTTTCTGACCTATGATAGCGATAGCACGCGTTGGGTTGATTGGTCAAGAACGCTGTATAACAAAGTCAAAGGTGAAATTCGCGCCTTTAATCGCGATTCCTCCCTGTTTTATTTTTGTACAGATAGCAGTTCTTCTACTTTTTACAATTGGGATGGGCAGTTAACGAGCGTGTATCGAGGAGAACCTTTCGTTTTTAAATCAAATAATCCCAAAGTAGTTATGCGCATCGCTAATGGCGGAGGGTTTCAATTAGAAACAAAACCTTTGTATTTAGATATTCACGCTTTTTTGCAAACCGAAATAACAGATTTAACATCCGAAGAAAAGGTACAATATGGTATTGATGAGTTTTTGAAAAATGAATAGAAAACTTTTATTTTCGAATCGCCAAATTCATTTCCTTTTGAATCCAATTGGATGTAATTTTGCGCGAAATAATAGAAGAGAAATAAAACTTGAAACAATTTCAAGCGTTCTATAATCTATAAAAATTCAACAACGTAATAAATCACTATCATATCATGACTGAAAATTTCGTCCCCCAGTTACAGACAGAAAAAGCAACTGCTACTAAAATACATAATTTTAGTGCTGGTCCAGCTATTTTACCACGCGAAGTTATTGAACAAGCTGCTGAAGCAGTTTTGAGTTTAAACGATTCGGGCTTAAGCGTACTCGAAGTAAGTCACAGAAGCAAAGATATTGTAGCAGTTGAAGCTGAAGCAACATCGCTCGTGAAAGAACTTTTAGGTCTTGGCGATAATTACGAAGTGATTTGGGTGTCGGGCGGTGCATCGTCGCAGTTTTTTACGATAGCAATGAATTATTTAGGCGAAGGCGAAAGTGCAAGCTATATCGATACGGGTACTTGGTCAGCAAAAGCCATTGAAGCAGCGAAGCAATTCGGTACTATCAATGTTTTAGCATCGAGCAAAGCAACAACTTACGATCATATTCCGCGCGATTGGAAAGTACCCGCTACTGATCAATACGTTCATATAACGAGCAATAACACCATTTACGGCACACAATATCAAAACTTTTTTGAGTCGCCCATTCCGATTGTTGCCGACATGTCGTCAGATTTTTTATCTCGCCCGATTGATGCTTCGCCGTTCGGTTTAATTTACGCAGGTGCACAAAAAAATCTCGGACCATCGGGTGTAACTTGCGTTATTATTCGGAAAGATTTTTTAGGGCGCAAAAAACGCATAGTACCTGCCATGTTGGATTATAATACGCACGTGAAAGAAAAATCGATGTACAATACGCCACCCGTTTTCCCTATTTATGTATCCATGCTCACTATGCGTTGGATAAAAGCAATGGGCGGTTTGACAGCAATGCAAGCGCACAACGAAAAGAAAGCGGCTGTTTTATACAATGAAATTGATGCAAATCCGATGTTTAAAGGCAATGTGGCGCACGCTGATCGCTCGCGCATGAATGTTTGCTTTACAATGAACGATCGCGCACTCGAGCCTATTTTTGGTAATATCGCTAAAGCCAACAACATCAGTGGCATTGAAGGTCACAGAAGTGTGGGCGGTTTCAGAGCATCGATATACAACGCAATGCCAATTGAATCTGTTCAATTGCTTGCCGATTTGATGCGTGATTTTGCACAGAAGAATGGTTGATTTTAATGAAGTAAAAAGTATTTGAATTCCAAACCTACGAGGTTAAAAATAGAATTAAAAAAGCACAGAGAGAAATCTTTGTGCTTTTTTAATTTTGTGAGAAAATATTTATTTTCTCCAAATTTACTTACCTTTGAATTTCTCTTTATTTTTATTCTTTTGTAACTATTCACGTGTTTATCAGTTTCCCGCAAAATATGCGGGAATATTGTTGTACTTGAATAATTACTATTATTCTTTTTAGAATTCGCTACAACACATGAAAATACTACTTCAAATCATTTTATTTTTTATTGTTCAAACAGCCATTTCTCAATCTACAGTTAAAAGGTTGGATGGTTCAACCATTTCTGATAAAGATTTAACCCACGCGATTTCCCAAATAGTTGAAAGCGCAAAGATTGCGGGGCTTTCCATGCTTGTTATTAACGACAATAAAATTGTTTACGAAGGTTATTTCGGCACTAAAGACAAAAGAACCAATCAAAAGCCAGATACTGAAACTATTTTTTATGCCGCGAGCTTCACAAAACCGCTTTTTACCTACACTTTTTTAAAATTAGTTGATCACAAGATTTTTGATTTAGACAAGCCCATTCATTTTTATCTAAAAAAACCTATCTCGGAATATCCTAAATGGAAAGACCTAGCAAATGAAAAAGATTTCGATAAAATTACCCCCCGTATGATTTTAAGCCACAGTTCGGGCTTGCCCAGTATTCGAGACAGTATTTTAAAACTCAAGGCAAAACCTGCTGAAAAATTTTATTATTCTAATGAGGGTATGAATTTATTGGGTTTTGTTACTTCGGAATACTTGGGTAAGAAATTAGAGGATATTGTGAAAGATTCAGTACTCGACCCATTAAACATGAAACGCACCGCTATGGTTTGGAATAAAAGCTTTGAGGACAATTATGCCTACGGCTATAATTCGAAAGGAGAATCGGAGGGTGCGCAAAAAAGAGAATCGGCGCGTGCGGCGGGTTCTATGGTGACAACCGTGCATGATTACGCGCAATTTATGATGGCAGTTTTGGAACAGAAAGGGTTATCAAAAAAATTATTCAAAGCGATGCTCAAACCTCAAATTATAATAAAAAGTTTGAGAGGTTTTGGTCCGGCTAAAGATACCATTACCACTAAAAACGATGTTATACACTTAGGCTGGGGATTGGGTTGGGGAATATTTCAAACAAACGCTGGAAAAGCTTTTTTTCATTCTGGAAACATTGATGGTTGGAAAAACTATTGCGTCGCCTATCCTGAAAAGAAAATGGCAATTATCATACTTTCTAATAGCGATAATGCCGACCCACAATTCGGGAAAATAGTTAATGCCGCTATAAAAGATACGCAGTCCCCTCTCGAATGGTTAGGTTGTTACGATAATTAAATAAACTAGTAATTTAGATGGCTATTGGATAATTAAATTTTGCTTTTTCAATTTAGACTCTGCGACCTCTGCGATTCCTCCGCGACTCTGCGAGAAACTTATAAACGCAGAGACGCAGAGGAATCGCAGAGGTCGCAGAGAAAGTGGCAACCACCTAAATAAATACATAAACTAAAACGATGCAACGCAGAAAATTTCTTCAAACGAGTGGGCTTTCCATCGCTTCGGTTTTATTATACAATCCGTTGAGCGAAGGCTTGGAAACGGGTTCTAAAAACCTCATTCAATTTCCTGATGCCGTTGATGCTGTAATAAACAATAACAGCGTTAAACTCATTGGCAGAAATGGCTCTTGGTCGAATAATGGTTTGCAAGTAGAGACGTTGCATGCAACGTCTCTACAAGGATTCAGCCAAAGTTTGAATGTTGAAATTTACGCACCTAAAATGGCATTAAGTTCTGTAACGTTGCATTGGAAATTGCCGATGAACCAACTTTCTATTATAAAGAATGATCATTGGGAGCGCACGTATGGCGATGTTTCGTGGCATAAGCCGAACGCTAAAGAAATTTTGCCTTGGTATTTCATGGAATACAACGGCAAAACAACCAATGGGTTTGGTGTGAAAACGGGCACAAAATCTTTTTGTTTTTGGACTGTAACCGAAAACGGTTTATCGCTCACCCTTGATACAAAATCGGGTGGAAATGGTGTTGAACTCGGTGATAGAAAATTATTGGCAGCACAGATTGTAACGCACAAAGGTAAACTTGGTGAAACACCGTTTGAAACAACGCGGAACTTTACAAAATTAATGTGCGACACACCGCGATTGTCTAAAGCACCCATTTATGGTATCAACGATTGGTATTTCAGTTATGGCGATAACTCTGAAAAATTAATTCTCGAACATACAGCTTTGATGTCGCCGATGTCGGAAGGTTTGACCAATTTACCTTTTTCAGTGATTGATGCGGGTTGGTTTCAAGGTCCGCCCACAGCTCCGAACGATTGTTGCTGGGGTGACGATATGCGCACACCCGATAAGAATTTTCCCGATATGGCACGTCTTTCGGAAAAAATTCGCAAACTCAATATGCGACCTGCGCTTTGGACGCGACCACTGTGCGGCAGTAATAAAGATGCCAAATCGCTGATGTTACCCGTTATTAAGGGACAAGAAGCGAATAGACCTGTTCTCGATCCAACCATTCCAGAAAATTTAGAGCGTGTAAAAAGTTATTTCAAGCTCTACAATCAGTGGGGTTACGATATGGTGAAATTCGATTTTACATCGTATGATATATTCGGTAAATGGGGGTTTCAAATGTTTGAAGATAGAGACATTACAGTAAGTAATTGGCGAATGAACGATAATACAAAAACCAATGCCGAAATTGTTTTACAACTTTACAAAACTATTCGCGAAGCAGCGGGCGAAACGTATGTTTTGGGTTGTAATACTTTCAGTCATTTGTCTGCAGGTTTATTTGAAATTAATCGGATTGGTGACGATACATCAGGTCAAGAATGGGCGCGCACGCGCAAAATGGGTGTCAATACTTTGGCTTTTCGCGGATTAACGCACAATACTTTTTATGCCGCTGATGGCGATTGCGTGGGTTTAACCAATAAAGTTGACTGGCAAAAAAACAAACAATGGCTCGAATTGCTTGCTAAAAGCGGTACGCCTTTATTTATTTCTGCACAAGCTGATGCTACAGGTACTGAACAAAAAAGTGCGATTAAAAAAGCTTTCGCATTAGCATCTACCGTTTTACCTGTTGGTGAACCTTTGGATTGGCTCGAAAATGCTTTTCCTAAAAAATGGAAACTGAATGGCGAAGTGGAAATTTTTAATTGGGATTGATTTATGAAGAGAAATTTTTCTAGAAATTTTTTAAAAATTAAGATTTAAAATTCATTTTTTAATCTTAATTTGTGCATTCATCTAAAAAAACCATGCGTTGATATAAATTTACAGCCTCATTCATCGAATTGTGCGTAATGTTGTTTCATGAAAGTAAAAGAAAGAAACGTTCTGTATATGAAAAGCTCAAAATCAATTTTAAAAATTATACCTTTCTGTTTTATGCTATTGTTTTTACAATGCAGTAAAGCTCAAGAAGTTTGGTCGCTCGAAAAATGTATCGCTCACGCTCAAGCCAATAGCAGATCGGTTGTGCAAAGTAAAAATGTAGTTAAAGATGCAGAACTCGTTAGAAATGGCAGTAAGTATCAGGCATTACCTACGTTAAATGGAAGTTCAAGTTACGGTTTGAATTTCGGTCGAAGTGTTAATCCTTCAACCTACCAATACGATAACATCAATACCAATTACAATAGTTGGGGACTAAACATGAATGTGCCTATTTACGGTGGTGGAAAAATAGGTTATGCTGTAAAGCAAGGTGAGTCAGACCTCTTAGCAGCTAAAGCCGATTTGCAGCAAACGCAAAACACCATTGCTTTACAGGTGGCTCAAGCTTATTTGCAAATTTTATTGAATGAAGAACAAGTAGCTAACGCCAAACGCCGCGCCCAACAAGATGTCGCTACACTCGATAAAATTGAAAAGCAAATAAAAGCGGGTTCATTACCTGCTACTTCGCGACTCGATGGTCAAGTTACGGTTGCCAAAAGTGAGCAACAAACGGTTATTGCCGAAAACAACGTCGCGTTAGGTTATTTGCAACTCCGCAATTTATTGGAATTACCCACCGATATGGTTTTTAATATCGAAAAACCGATTCTGGAAGTGCCCGATCAAATGCCCCTTGTTGGAAATTTAGGAAGTGTTTATACACAAGCATTGACATCACAACCCAACATTCAAGCGGCTGAGCAACGCATTAAAAGCGCTGAATTTGGTTTAAAAATAGCGCAGGCTAATTTATTGCCATCGTTAAGTGGTTTTGGTAGTCTTTCTTCAAACTATTCGAGTGCAATAAAAGATTTTACAAAAGGCACAGTGACAACATCTGATTTGAAGCAAACCGTTGTAATTAATAATATCTCAACGGATGTTATTTTCAAGCAGTCATCCATAATAAATTCACCCACAAAAGCTTATTCAGATCAACTTAGCGATAATTTTGGTCAGAGTATTGGTTTGAATTTGAGAATACCCATTCTGAATGGATTTTCGCAACAAATAACGGTGCAACGTCAGAAACTTTATATCGACAATCAAACAATTGCTTTCGATAAAGCCAAACTGCAACTGCGCAGCGATGTACAAACGTCGCTCACAAACTTAGCAGCCGCCAAAAAGCAGTACGATGTGGCAGTTAAAGTTTTTGAAGCTCAAAAATTAGCATACGAAGCCTTAGAAAAAAAATTAGCTATTGGTGCATCTAATACTTTTGAAATTGCACAATCGAAAAGCACTTTAGATACCGCCGAGCGCGATGTAACGGTCGCTAAATTCGATTATTTATTCAAACAAAAAATTGTAGAGTTTTACGAAGGCAAACAACTGAGTTTAGGGAATAAGTGATAAGGAGCGCTGAAAGCGCGACATTCAATAGCGATGGGTGAAGCCCATCGAAAAGAAAAGTTTAAAAAATTAAACCATAGGTTTATAGCTTAATTGTTGATGAAACCCATTGACCATTAACCACTAAACATTAATCATTAATAAAATGAGTACGACAGTTAAAAAGACGAAAAAAAATAACCGCTTGATTTGGTGGTTGGCAGGTGCCGTAGTGGTTTTAGGCGGTTTAGCCGTAGCCTTTGGCAAAAAAGGCAATAAAGGTGAAAAAGTTGTAGCAGAAAAAGTCACCCGCCGCACCATTCAAGAAAGCGTTTCGGCAAGTGGTCGCGTTTTTCCTGAAAAAGAAATTAAAATCAGCTCAGATGTATCGGGTGAAATTATTGAAATGTTGGTGAAAGAAGGCGATTCGGTCAAGGCGGGTCAGCTTTTATGTCGCGTCAACGCCGAAATTTACAAAAGCCAAGTCGCACGAGGCGAAGCAGGTGTGAGTGCAGCAGGTGCACAATATGCCAATGCGGTTTCGACTATTGAAAGCGTTCGTGGCAGGCAAGCACAAGTGCAAGCACAACTTGAACAATCGCAAGCTACACTCGATAATGCACGCAATAGTTTTAAACGTAACGACCAATTGCACCGCGATGGTATTATTTCGGATGCCGATTTTGAAACCGCACAATCCGCTTTTAAACAACAAGAAGCTGCACTTAAAGCCGTGCAAGCACAACTTAAATCATCTTTTACGGATATTAATTCGCAAGAGAAATCGGCGGATGCAGCTAAATTTAATTTAAATAGTTCTGAAGCATCGCTCAAAGAATTGCGCACAAGCCTCAACAAAACGTCTATCTATTCTCCAGTTGATGGTATTGTAACTAAGCGCAGTGTTGAAAAAGGCGAGCGCGTGGTGGGTACTGCTCAAATGTCGGGAACAGAAATTTTGCGCGTAGCG
>JAYWBA010000162.1:0-13058 GCA_043781915.1 Saprospiraceae bacterium | reverse complement strand
TCTTTCGGAAAACCTGTATGATAGACCTACTATCATCTTATTTATAGTTCTTCAAAGCACGTGAGCTTCGAATTGCAGGACACACCTCGAACAAGCGTGTTTTATCTGTGCTTATTTCAAATTTTTTGAACAATCGTCTCTAAATTTTAGGAAATTAAAAATTTGCATCGCACTCAAAATAATTTTTCAAAAAATAATTTCTCAAATTAAATTGTGACTGAATTTTACACAAATTAAAACTCAATTGTGTAAAATTTAGTCACATTCCTCTTTTCAAAAAATATTTTCAAAAAAAATTATCACGCCGTTTTTCTTTTTCCGTTTTTATAATCTTGAAAAAAAATTTGTCGAAACCTAGCAAGCTGCTGTAAAACGCTTTAACGTTATTTGCTTGCGTGAACTGATCGACAAACGCTTGAATGTACGGGTCTTGCGTAATCATAAAAGTGGTAATCAGAATTTGCAGTGTGCGACTTAAAATTTGGCGATTTGATCCCAAGTCTGAATACTTAGAATTAAAGCAAAACCTTTACATAGATATTTTATAAATATTTTATATTGAATTTACTAAAATCAATATAGAAAAAATAAATTATATTCTGTTTTTATTTTTAAGGATAAAAAGCAGATTGTTTTACGATTTTGATGCATTTTTATAAACATTCACAATTTTTATGTGGAAAACTGGAATTATTTTCAATAAAATTAAACTTTTTTTAACATACCTATTGACAGGTGACCTTAAAAGGAATAATTTGCGTCATAATTCACATTAATAGAGATATTTAATATCTTTTTCCCATGCACGCTCACTTTTAGTTGTAATTTTTACAGCCAGATAACTTGATGCTCACAATCATCCCATGCACGACCGACTTATTTGTATTTCAGTTTTCATTCATTAATTACGGTGAGCATCCGTCATCAGCATTGCATAACATGAAATTAAATTGTACCGTCTTAAGATTTACCTCTAAGCCTTGTAATGTTAAAAAAGTTATCCCATTTTTAGAAAAAATATCAAATGCCCATAAATTACATTCCGAAAAAAAATCGGATGTATTAGTAAGTATCACAGAAGCTGTAAATAACGCCATCTTACACGGCAACGGCTGCGATGAAAAAAAGATTGTTGAAATTCATGCTATTACAAGAGGTAATGTTTTGAGTTTCACTGTTTCAGATCAAGGCAACGGCTTTGATTATAATAATTTACCCGATCCAACTTCTTTTGAGCGTTTATGTGAGTGCGGTGGCAGAGGCGTTTTTTTAATGCGCCAATTAAGTAATGCTTGCCGTTTCCAAAATAACGGAAGAACTGTATCCATCGATTTTCAAATCGCGTAACTAAGTTCTAAAGAAAATGTCTGAATTTGGTTTTGATGAAAGACCTAATCCTGCATTTCCATTCAACTTAATTTTTCCTTCTTCTAATTCTGGTGCTTCGAACGGATTGTTCGACACGAGCCAAGGGCCATCTAAATCTACAAAATCGCATTGTGGAGCCAACGCTGCTGCTGCATTAATGGCACAACTACTTTCTGTCATACAACCCATCATAACCTGCATTTTTAATTTTCGCGCCAAATCAATCATTCTTATCGCTTCATTCAAACCACCACATTTCATCAATTTTATATTGATGCCGTTAAATACGCCGTATAATTTACTAACATCGTTTAAACTCTGGCAAGATTCATCTGCTATAACTGGCAGAGGCGATTTTTCAGTTATATACGCATTTCCTTCTAAGTTGGTTTTTTCCATCGGTTGCTCAATCATTAAAACGTTTTGAGTGTTTAGCCAATGAATAAAATCGACGGCAAAATGTTTATCATTCCAACCTTGATTGGCATCGACATACAAAGGCTTGTCTGTATAACGTCGAATAATTTCTATCAATTCTTTGTCGTTATCTGAACCGAGTTTAACTTTTAAGACCCTGAAATCTTTTGCCTCTTCAATTTTCTGTTTTAAAACTTCTTCCGAATCAATACCCAAAGTACAAGAAGTAATTGGCATTTTATTTTTATCTGAACCAACTAATTGCCAAACAGGTTTGTTTTGCATTTTACCTATAATGTCGTAGAGTGCCATATCCAAAGCCGCTAAAGCGGGTGAATTAATGCCGAGTTTTTCTTTAATCGGCAATAATTCGAAAGAACTGCTTTCCAAATCCAAATGATTAATGTATGGAAGTTGATGAACGGCTTCGAAATATTTTTTGCAACTTTCTGGCGATTCTTTTAAATAGGGTGGGAGAGAGGCTTCACCAAAACCTATATAGTTTTTGTGCGTTATTTTAATAAAAACGCACGGCGTTTCGCTACGCGCATAGTTAGCAATTCGAAAAGTATGTTTAAGTTGAAGTGGGTACGATAAAAATTCGATCTTCACAATAAAATTTTAGAATTAAGTCGTAAAGTTACGCATGAATCAGATAACTATAAAAACATTGGAGCGGATGTCGCCCGAACAATTGTTGGCGTTTGCCAAACTCAATACGCCTATACTATGCGAATTGAATGCTAATGGCTCTATAACGCTTATTCAGCGCGATAAATCGAAAGATAAATCTCTCATTAATCATTTTATTTCAGCACTCAAAAGGTGGCAATTCGAATCCGATGCAGGTTTTTTACCCGACGAAAACACAGGTTTTGTTTTGCGCAACGGCACTATTCGCCATCCGATTCAAACATGGGTGCGCGCTTTCAAAAAAGAAAATTATATTGAACACCTGCTTGAAATTGCACCCGATTTTGTTTTTGAGTGCGTCACTGAAGATGATTCGATGGAGCTTATTCATCAACGTGCGCAAAATTATATCTCTAATGGCGTTCAATTGGTTTGGTTTTTAGATGAAACTGCGCAAACTGTCACCGTTTTTTCGCAAAGTGAATCTAAAAGAGTTTTTAATTACGAAGAGAGGATTTCGGGAGAAAACGTTTTGCAGAAGTTTGAGTTTATATTTAAATCAAAAACTTAACATGGGTTTTGTTTTAAAATTTTGCGATTGCGAAAATTAAAGTTTAATATTGTATTAATTCAACAATCCTCAATTTTTACCGCGATGAAAAATATTTTACTTGCTTTCTTATTTCTATTTTCTTTCAAAGCACATTCGCAAGTTTTAGATACTTTGCCGTGGGCACCAAAAGGTGCGACGTGGTTGTATTCTGGTGGTTTTATTGGTGGTTATGCGTACGATAAATTTGTTTACACTTCGGATACTACGATTTTAAACAAAAAAGTAAAAAAAATATCGAAATTCACGTTTGTTATTTCGCAACCGACACCAGATTATTTACCATTGCGTGGAAAAGAGAGTTTTGTAAAAGATTATTTCTACTACGCTTCCAACGATTCTGTTTACTGGTTCAATAAAAATCAATTCGATATACTCTATGTTTTTAATGCCAAAGTGGGCGATAGCTGGAAAATAAATAAAAATAGTGACTTGTACGTTGCTTCAATATATAAAAATCAATGTACAGATAGCTTTAAAATTGATTCTAACACTGTTAGTATTTTCAAGGTCGATAATGTTATAAACTCAAATAAATCTTTCACTACGTTGTATTCAACGGGTTCTCAATTTTGGGATATCGGCTTTCCTATAATTAAAAATATTGGTGCTTTGAATGCACCATTATATCCTAAGAATGGAAATAAATGTTCATACATTGATCAAGATATGGGAGTGCCTTCCAGGTTAACCTGCTATTACGATTCACTTCGAGGATATATTATTGGTGGAAGCGATTTTTGTCATGGACTAATTACGAGCAATTCCGACCTGAAATCGATTGAGCAAAATTTTCATATTTCGCCTAATCCAGTAAATTCTATTTTGCATGTCGAAAACAATTTCGACAATGCCATTAAATCCATCAAAATTTACAATTTAATGGGTCGTGAATTTATTTCAATTCAAAATTATTCAAACACAGATATTAATGTGGCGCATTTGCCAAATGGTATGTATGTTTTGAAAGCACTTACTGTGGATAATAATTTTATATCGAGTAAGTTTGTGAAGACTGAGTAGGTAATTTGTCTAAATGATAGTCGATAGTTTGAGAAACAACTAACAACTAACAACTAACAACTAACTACTAAATTAAGGTTTTCCCCTTATCGCCAAATACATCAATTTACGTTTAATTACTTCTTCGTTACTTAGGAAAGGAATTTTATCTAAACGTGCCATCAATGGCGTGCTTGTGTCTTTAAATGCTTTTCTTTCTTTATCAGAAAACACTGAAATAGTTGGAAGTTTTTCTTTTAAATGATCAACTTGTACACCGTTTTTCCAAAACCTAAAACAAACGTGTGGACCCGTTGCTAAACCTGTTGAACCCACATAACCTATTACTTCGCCTTGATTAACGTGTGTGCCTGGTTTTATGCCTTTTGCGAATCGGCTCATGTGCAGATATTGCGTTTCATAAGGCGAAGAATGTTTAATTTTAACATAATTTCCATTGCCAGAAGTAAATCGCGCATCAGTAACTTTCCCTTCTGCAACTGCTAATATAGGCGTACCTGTTGGCGCACCATAATCTGTTCCAAAATGCGGACGATTATAACCTAAGACTGGGTGAAAACGATTTTTGCTATAATGAGAAGTAATTCGGCTATATTTGAGGGGAGATTTTAAAAAACCATCTTTCATAGGGTTACCTTCTTTTGAATACCAACCTTTTTCTTTTTCAGCTTCAAAATGAATAGCGTAAAAAGGGTTTGCTTCATTTTTCTGTTTGAAATACGCCGCTTTCAAACATTTTACGCCCACAGAGACATTATCTACAAATTCTTCCTCCCAAATGAGTTTATAAGTATCCTCTTTTCGGAATTTACGCAAATCCACTTGATATTTAAGCGCATCTTCAACCATATCTGTCAGTTGATAGCTAAAACCATTTTCAACCATACTTTCCCATAAATTATCGTTAATACTTCCAGCGGCTTCAAATTCTTTTACTTCAACTTTACGCTTTATTTCATTTATGGCACGGTTTTTTAGGTCAACGATTATGTAGCGTTTAGCGTCTGGTTCGTAAATTAAATAATCATAACCTGACTTTGGATCGCGCATTAATACTACATACGGTTTACCATCTTGTATTTTTTCGAGGTCGCATAATGGTTTAATTTTTTTCACCAAACTATCAGCTGTCGCATATTTCATCCCTCTTTTGACAAGCATAGAAGAAAAAACATCATTGTGTTTCACTCTGTCCTCAATACAAAGGAAAGTATCCATTGCAAAATTGTATCTTATTGTAGGTTCTGTGATAGGCAAGCAACCTAACTCCTCGATAGCTTCATCTTTTATACCAAAACTGATTTGTGAAAAATTATTTCGTATTGTTGTCGCACCCAAAAGTAAAATGGATGCTGCGCTTGAGGTTACAACGAATCTCTTATTCTTTGAAATAATTTTTGAAATAGGAGAGATGAAAACGCTGTTAATTTTACTCAAAACGCGTTTTAGCTGGCTTATAAATTCCATAGTGTCTCTAAAAAGTCAATTTGTGTCCTTTAAATAATTCTAAAATATTCACAAACATCCAACAATTGTTTGGGTTGACAAATTTTTTTTCGATAAAATTTTCAAAACGAAATGTTAAAGTTGTTTTTTATTTGATATGAATTTAACAAATGTTTATTTAAATAATTAATTTTACGCAGCTAATGAATAATTCAAATTTTAAAATCCGATTTTCAAGACTTTTCAATTTCCTTCTAATGAAGAAAGTATTATTAGCATTTGTTTGTTTTGTTTTTTGTATTAAAAGCATAAATGCTCAAAACTGGATGGAGTTAAAAGAAAATGGCGCCAATTACAACGACGTTAAGCGCGCATTTTTAAATCAGTATGAAAGTAAAATTCCTCAATTTAAAAAAGAATCTTCGGAGGAAGTTAAAGTAGGCAAAAACAGAAAAGATGACGATTTCGAACAGCAAATGGAAGGCATTGTGCATTTCATGCGCTGGTCGAACGAAGTTGAACCGCGGGTTGCGGCATTTAATGGCGATTTAAACGCCATGCACGCTGCTAATACTGAAGCTTTATTTAAGCAAAACAAAGCTGCTCAAACGCGTGCAGCGAACAGTTGGACGTTATTAGGTCCAATAAATACCCCAACTAATGGTGGCAATGGTCGCGTGAATTGTGTACGTTCCATGCCTGGTAACGCCAATATCCTTTTTGCTTGTACGCCGGCAGGTGGCGTGTTTAAATCAACAAATGGTGGAACAAGCTGGGCGCCAATTACAGATGCTATAGCTGTTTTAGGTGCAACCGATATCGCTATAAATGCGACAAACACCAATATTATGTATGTTGTCACTGGTGATGGTGATGCTGCAGATTCGCGCAGTACAGGTGTATTTAAATCCATTGATGGCGGTGTTACATGGGTTGCGACAGGTTTGACATTTACTGCCAGTCAATCAAAACTTCTGTCTCGTATATTAATTGATCCAACCTCAGGTAAAATAATAGTAGGAGGGAATTCAGGTATCTACACTTCAACGGATGCAGGTGCAACATGGATTCAAACATCAACATTAGCAGTACGCGATTTAGACTTTAAACCAGGAACTACTTCAACTATTTTTGCGGGCGGTTATAGCGCTAACGTCCTTTTAACTTCTACAAATTCGGGCGCATCTTGGGCGAAAGTGGCAACGGGTTTGCCTACTTCGGGTACGCAACGCGTAGCAGTTGCAACAACTGCACTCGACCCAAGTTACGTTTATTGTTTGGTGGCAAATAACACCGATTATGGTTTTAAAGGTTTATACCTTTCAACTGATGGCGGCGCAACTTTCACTCTAAAATCATCAACTCCTAATATTTTAGGTTGGAATGCGAATGGTGGTGATGCTGGCGGACAAGGTTGGTACGATCTTTCTATTGCTGTTGACCCTACAAATAAAAATACTATTTATATTGGCGGGGTTAATTGCTGGAAAAGCACAAACGCCGGCGCTTCTTGGACGTGTGTTGCACATTGGTCAGGTTCTGGCGCGCCGTATATTCATGCTGATAACCATGAATTGGTTTTTGTTGGAAATACGCTTTTCGCAGGAAACGATGGCGGTGTTTTTTGCACAACTAATGGCGGAACTTCTTGGAGCGATAAAAGTTCAAATTTATCGAATGCTCAAATTTATAGTATAGGACTATCGGCTACAAATGCCAATGTAATTATTTCTGGACATCAAGACAATGGAACTAATTTAACAAACAACTTAACTTCTTGGATAGAAGTCAATGGTGGTGATGGTTTTGTGTGTTTTATTGATAGAACAACCGATACGCGCCAGTTTTCATCTATTTATTACGGACAGTTGTATCGTTCAACCACAAGTGGATCAGGATTTTCTTCACTTTACACTGTTCCTGGTGGAGGATGGGTAACTCCTTGGTTGCAAGATCCAACAACATCAACAACTTTATTTGCCGCTGGAACAAATGTTATGAAAAGCACAAATTCTGGTACGAGTTGGACAGCTATTAGTAGCTTTGCGAGTACTGTTGGCACTATTGTGGGTTTAGATGTTTCAAAAACAAGTTCTAATTATATTGCTGCTGCAAGTAAATCGGTCTTAATGTTATCAACAGATGGTGGTGCAACTTGGGTAAATAAATCGACTGGTTTACCGTCTGGAATCAGTATTTTGAAAGTTTGTTACGATTTAGCTTCTCCAACAACTATTTACGTAACGTTAGCGAGTTACTCGGGTGCTTCAGTGTATAAAACAACAGATGGCGGTACAACTTGGGTGAATTTTAGTGCTGGTTTACCAAATATTCCGGCTTCTGCGTTAGCTCTACAAAGCAATGGCGATATGTATTGCGGAACAGATATTGGTGTATATTATAGAACATCAGTGGCTTCTGCTTGGACAATTTGTACAGCAGGAATGCCGGGCGTTCCTGTTCGCGATTTGAAAATATTTATGCCAACGGGTAAGATTCGTGCAGCTACTTTCGGTCGTGGTATTTGGGAAATGGATTTAAAGAGTTTTGCAGCGCCGCCGTCAATTACATTAACTTCTCCAACAAATGGCTCTTCTTTTGCTTCACCTGCAACAATAGGAATAAATGCAACTGCAAGTGCTGGTTCAGGCACAATTTCGAAAGTTGAATTTTATAATGGTTCATCGCTACTGACTACTTTAACGGCATCTCCATTTACTTATTCTTGGACTGGAGTAGCAACAGGTAACTATACTATTAAAGCTAAAGTAACAAATAGTGCAAATCAAACTGCTTTGGATTCTGTAAGTATTACTGTTAAATTCAGTAATGATGGTGGGGTGGCATCAATAACAACTCCAGGCTCAAATGTCAGCGCAGCAAGTTTTACGCCGCAATTTGCACTGCACAATTATGGATCGAATACAATAACTTCGGCTGCATTAAGCGCTTCTATAGATAATGTTGTCAAAGCGACTTTAAGTTGGACAGGCTCTCTTACAGCAGGTAGTGAAATATTAGTGACTTTACCGAGTGTAACAGGTTATGCGACAGGAACACACGCTTTTGCTGCAACAGTCGGTTTAGTCAATGGATTAACTGATCCAAATACCGCTAATAATACTTTAACCAGTTCATTCACTTATACAAATTGTACAAATTCTTTTGAACCCAACGATGCTTCAACACAAGCGACCATCTTAACGGTTGGCACAGCAGTAACTTCGCAAATTGCTACTTCGACGGATATAGATTATTATAAATTTACAACCACTGGTGCCGCCCCTAAAATTAGAGTGACGCTTTCTACCTTACCTGCCGATTATGATTTACTATTGTATAGTTCAACAGCAAGTGGGGCAATAGGTAGTCAAATTGGTGCGTCTGCAAATGGTGGAACTACGCTCGAACAAATTAAATATAATTCACCAACGGGTGCAGGCACTTATTATTTAAAAGTTTATGGATATTCGGGCGCAAAATCTACAACAGTATGTTATACATTAATTGCTGAAGCAAGCAGTACAGCATATATTAGAGATCCAAACTTCGATGTTTTTAGCAAAGATGTTATAGCAAGCTCAAATAGCCTTCAATTGTATCCTAACCCTACTGATAACGAAGTGCGTATAGTTTACGAAGCTGAATCTGATGGTAGATATGGTATTGAACTCATAGATTTGCAAGGGCGCCGTGTTTTAAACGAACAACAACAGTTTATTCAAGGCACTAATGAGCAGCTTGTAAATTTAAATACTGTTAACTCGGGTGTATATTTAGTACGAATTTCGTCTGAAAATACTGCAGAATCGAGGACAGCATTGCTGAGGGTTGCTAAAAACTAATTGTAGTTTTGATATTGAACTGAGAGAGAATTAGTGTAATGCTATTTCTCTCTTTACCATTAGAATTGTGTTAAAGTTTTTTAAAAATTAAATCTTTACAACCCACACCTAACAACTCTCACTTATCTTTGAAGCTTAATGTTTAAAAATTTAATCAATGAAGCGTTTATTTTCTGTTTTGTTTTTAGTACTCGGTTTAGTAAGTTTAGCATCGGCGCAACAACCAGCACAAGCACAACCAAGCCCTGCTGCAACTGCGAGCGATAAAGTTGGTGCAGGTGGTGCAATTATTACGATTGTTTATCACCAACCTGGCGTTAAAGGTCGCAAAATCTTTGGTGGTTTAGTGCCTTATGGTGAAGTTTGGCGTACAGGTGCGAACGAAGCAACCACTTTTGAATGCAGTGGCGACGTTAAAGTGGGCGGCAAAGTTTTGAAAAAAGGTAAATATTCTTTGTTTACTATTCCTAACGAAAAAGGAAATTGGACAGTTATTTTCAATAAAACTGTGAATCAATGGGGTGCTTACGATTATAAAGCTGCCGACGATGTTTTACGCATTGAAGCTAAAACTTCTAAAGCCGATAAGATGTACGAGCGCATGACGTTTAATGTCGAAAAGTTCAACGTTGAATTACTTTGGGATAATTTAGAAGTTGAGTTTACGATAGACACAATTTAAAAAATGAAGGAATGAAAAAATGAAGGAATGAAAAATTCTCAAATTCCTTAATTTTTTCATTCCTTCATTCCTTAATTTTTTAAATCACTTATTTCAAAACAATCTGCGATTTTTTATACAAAGCATTTTTTGCATTCGTGTATGCCGTTTCAATATCGCTCACTATTTTAACTTTTGTTTCGCTCTCATTCTTCCAAAAATTATAGGACGAAACTTTAATAATTTGAATCGGGCGTTGCGTTAAGCGATATTGCAATTTTTGTTCCCAAGCAGCATGATGAAATTCGTGCAATTCGGAAAGTGAACCATCAATTTGAAAAACGCAAAGCGGTTTTAATTCATCATCAGGTAAAAGCACGAGCGCGACTGTATAAGATGAATCAATCGAATAATTTTTTTCAACACGCTTTTTGCCATACTCCGATTCTAAATAATTCGACAAAGTATCTAACCAAATTGAATATTTTGGTTTTTCTTTTATGCCGAATTGAAAACTGAGGTTTGATAGGGTTATAGCCGATTGAACCGAATCTTTATTAGCTGTATCGTAAATCCAAGTCGCAAAATGTGCATATAATGATGAAAGTGTATCATCTTTTGTTCGAGCCTCGTCGCGCAAAATATCTAAGCGAATGGAATTTATCCAATACAATTGGTTAGTAAAACTATTCAAAACGGTTCTCCAATCTGTTAAAGTTAGATTTGGCGAGTCAACATCTGTAAAGGTGTTATTGACAATAAGTGTTTCAAATTTTTGACCCGCAATTTCACTTACACAACCAATCCACAACCCAGTTCTATTTAAATGCTCTAATTTTTCCCATTTGCGCTCTGTTTTCTGAATAATTTGTAAAATAGCTGCAATTAAAGCATCGCGTTGTTCTTTAGAAAAACATAAAATTCCAATCCGATTTACGGTTTTTGAAGGATCGGTATCTAAATTTTTGAGTAATTCTATAGTTGTTTCAATTTCTTGAAAGTTGATATTTCGAATTTTGTTTTGCGCAGATTTAACATTCACATCGATCCATCGAATTTCCTGTTGAATTTTAATCGAAAGTGGTGTAGATTTCAAATTTTTGTAGAAAACCTTCTCATTCATATCATTCACCAACGATTGTGGCTGGTGCAGAAACTCTAATTTCGTAACGGGTGCTTTTAAAGTGCGCGCTAATGCTGCAAAAGAATTAACGGGTAAACCTTGGTTATGTGCATATTCGTCGAATAAAGTGGCACTTACGCCGCCTTTCAAAATATGAATAGCTTGGTTAGTATCAATGCTACTGGCATTATAAAATAAAATTCTGTCAAAAACAGGTGCTGTATTGTGCGTTAAATAGGTAGCAACTGAAGGTGTAACTAATAAAACTGGTAAAATGGAAGAAATAGTATTAATTTCTTCGGTTGTTAATTCTGTTAAAATTGTATTTAGCTTATCGTTTTCGCCCGAAGAAGTAAATAATTTTTCATAACGCACTTTATTTTCAGATTTAAATTTTTTTACTGTGCCTTCTATTTGTGTGCTCCAAGTATAAATTATGTAATCAATAATAGTGCTATGCAATTTTTGGTCTAGCATTGCCAATTGAGATTGTGTTTCATGGGTGCTTGTAATGGGCGCATTGTGATTTTGCATTAATATATTATTATAAAACCAAGAATCGAAGGCAGCACCCCAATTTACAGGCTTTAATTTAATAAGCGTTTCAATGATGTTCTTTTGCGCTTGCGAAAGATTCAGCCAAAATTTTTGCCATGAGTAAAACGAATCAAAGTCACGCAAATTCAGTTGCGAATCTTCTAACAGTTCAATAATTTCTCCTGAAAACTGAATTTTCTTATTAAGTGTTAAACGATTATCTACAAAGGAATTTTCATAAATTTTTGTGGCATTTATTTTCACAATCAATGTTTCAAATTCTTTTTCAAGCGAAATGACTTGTTTTGTAAGTTGACCATCGTGTAAATTTTGCGATGTACTGGTGTTTAACCTTTGCATAGCATCTTGAACCAAATTAGGTAGAGATTTCCGCCAATGTAGAGACATCGCTTGCAACGTCTCTATATTGGCAATAATTTTTACAGGATCATTTTTCTCACTTCCTTTTAAAAAACTGTGTTGAAAAATAGGATCAGTTTCAAAAAAAGATTGCAGCGCATCATAAGCTTTCAATAGTTGTTCGCGCGCTTCTAAAACTGCTTTCGATTTATCGCTGAAAATAGCAGAAGCGTGTAAACCGCTCAATCTTAAAAAATTATTAGTCTCTAAATTAGTACCGTGTTGAAAACTTAGATCGGAATAATCTTCTTTAAAATGCCTGATTTGTTCGGATATGATATTGGCTTTTTTTTCGTAGTAGGTCGTAATTTGTTCGCTACAATAAGTGTAAAAAATAACTGAACGATGTTGATATTCTTTTACAGATTCAATTAAATTTTTTAAATTTTCTTGACAATAATGTTTAGCTGTTTCTAAATTATTTTGAAGAAAAATATGGGGATGCAATAAAGCCAAAGGATGTTTTAACGAACCCACAGCAGGATATAATTCTTGTGCTCTATCTATAGCGATGTGCATTTCGCTGTGAACAGTTTCAGTGAACTCATAATCGCTGGGTTTGAGTGAATTTAAAATAGATTTGCTCACAATTCTATTGCTTTCAGAAAACAGTCCAACAATATCTGACACTTTATAGGGGCCGAATACAGGTTGCGAAAGTGTTGTGTGTTGCGCATCGCTATAATTTAATGCGCGTCGCCATTGTTTTAAAGTGACTTGAAAATCATTGGAATTTACTTTAACGGCGCTTTTATTTTTTATATCATCACGCAAAGTGCTTAAAAATAAATCTTTATCGGCGTAAATATCTTTGAGCAAGAATGTAAGATGCCCTAAACCCAATTTTACTAATCCATTCTGAATGTAAATCAGTTCTTGCACATTTTTGCACACAACCAATACTTTTTGTTTCTGGGAAAGTGCATTTATCAAAATATCGGTAAGTATATACTTTTTTCCTGTATTGTATGCACC
>JAYWBA010000161.1:0-4780 GCA_043781915.1 Saprospiraceae bacterium | reverse complement strand
TAATTCCCAACTGTTATAATTTTCGAACATGCGCTTCATATCTTTCAACGCTGCTTCAGTTCCTCTAATTTTATCGTGGCGTTCGTCAAGGTCGGCGTCGATGCGCAAACCAAATTCGCTTTTCACATCTGTCATTAATTGCCAAACTCCAATGGCACCTGCTGTTGATGAAGATTCAGGCATTAATTCCGATTCTAAACAAGCGATGTATTTTAAGTCGGAAGGCAGATTTAAATCATGTAATATCTGGTTGAAGTAAGAAAAATAGATGGCTGTGCGTCCTAATAATTTTTCTGTATCGTGTTTTGCACGTAAAAGCGCAATTATTCGTTTCTTTACCGATTCGTCGGATGGCGTAGTAACTATAGTTGAGAAATTGTTGTATTGGCTGTTCCAATCTATATCAGCCGAAAAAAGAGATTTTGAGAAAGCAATGCTGACTAGAAATAGTAAAAGGTATTTTTTCATAATAACTTGTAAGCGTACGTCCTTCGTTTTTCAAAATGCTTAGTGCATTTTTATATTTAAAATTTTGAAAATTTTAGAGTTACACAACTGTTGTTTTTGTCGTTTGAAAGTGTTTCTCAAGAAGGAAAAAATGTGTGTGACTAATTTTTATTTTTCGGTCACAGCACAAAAGTAATATTTGTTGCCGAATAAAATAACTTTTTATTGTTTTTTTTGTCCACAAGTGTTTACTCCTATTTAAAATTGGCATTTTTATTTATTAACAGGTTAAAAAATAGGTTTCCGAGCTATGAAGCAAAATATCTTTTTTGAAATAGAGAAAAAAATAGTCTCAAATGCTCATTTAGCCGATAAAATAAAGCTGTGGCGAAGCAAAAAAAAGAAAATTATTTTCACAAATGGCTGTTTTGACCTACTTCACTACGGTCATGTACACTATTTATGTGGTGCGCGTTCGCTCGGCGATGCACTAATTGTGGGTGTAAACAGCGATGCTTCGGTCAAAAAATTGAAAGGTGAATTAAGGCCTATTAACGACGAGCTTTCGCGTTGTACCATGCTCGCAGCATTTGGGTTTGTCGATGCGGTTATCGTTTTTGAAGAAGATACACCCGTGCAACTGATTGAAAAAATTCAACCCGATGTTTTAGTGAAAGGTGGCGATTATACTATTGAAACGATAGTGGGTGCAGACATAGTTTTAAAAAATGGGGGGAGTGTTAAAGTTATTCCTTTTGTTGAAGGCTTTTCTTCGACAAAAATTGTAGAGGCTATTCTGAAGAAAGCGTAATTGTTTAGCTAAAGCTAAATAATTACAAAAAATCATAGCTTTTTAGCAAGCTCGTAGGTTACAGTTCCGTCTATTTCACTTAATAGGATAGCACCCAATTTTTCAACGGCTTTACGCGAGCGCATATTATTTGAACCCACATGAAAAACAATAGTATCAACGTAGTTGAAAGCATAATCAATCATGAGTTTTTTGAGTGCTTTGTTATACGTATTTCCCCAATGTGAACGAGCAAGAAACGTCCAGCCGATAGCAATACTGTGCTCAGCGGGTTTGTTATCGTAATAGCGCGAACTGCCAATTAAATCATTGCTGATTTTATCATAAATCAAGAAAGCACTTTTCGATTCAACAGCACCAGCAAAATATTTTTCAAACACTTCACGCGTGTATCTCAAACTATCGGGATGCTGCTCCCAAATGAGTGGGTCTGATGCGACGGCAAACAATTTTTCAAAATCGCCTTCGTGTAAAGGCTTGAGTTCTATTAAATCGTTTGAAAGGTG
This sequence comes from Saprospiraceae bacterium, assembly GCA_043781915.1. GTDB lineage: Bacteria > Bacteroidota > Bacteroidia > Chitinophagales > Saprospiraceae > JAAFJT01. The sequence continues at coordinate 3,016 of JAYWBA010000161.1, read as the reverse complement.
TGGTTGTAAATCAAATTCCATAATTATAATTCGACTTAGTTGTGTTCTATTTTGGGCTTTCTTACAAAAGAATACGAAGGAGAATGCCTCAATGAATTTCCACCTAATTTAGTTAAAAAAAAGCTCAATAATCAGTTTATAATTAAGGTTCAAAAACTAAACCTAATTTCATTGAACGCGAATGAGTTCCATCTTTAAATTTGATATCACTCACTACAAACTCATGTTTATCAGAATAATTTTTACGCCAAGTGGTTGTTCCTTCATTTAAATTTGTTCGGATAGGCTCTCCAAGAAGGGAAGTTAATTCTGCTTCAGTCATATTGTGTTCAACACCAAACGGAATGCCACCTTTACGTTTTTTTGTAAATTCAATAGAGGTAAATAGTCCAACGAACCCGCCTTTCCATTTTGTAGGTATTGGCTTTAAATAGGGGCTATTTCCTCCGCGCGTAAAATAAAGTCTGATACAATCTTTTTCGATTTTAGCTTTTAAATCAGGCTCTTCGACTGTGCAAGTTATTTTACTCGGATACGGCACACGCCATTCCGTTAAAAGTTCTTTTATTTCTGGGCTTTCGATGCTGTGACCTAAAAGAGAAACTAAATTTTCCATAAATTTAAGCTATGAGCCGTAAGCTATGAGCTGTGAGCTTTCGTTTGCCTAAAAGAAGGCTCACTGCTCATAGCTCATGGCTCATAGCTATTTTATTCAAGACTGCGTGTCAAACTCTGAACGAATCTATACTGATTAAAAAACTCGCGGGCAATAACACGAATAACGGTGTACGTCGGAATGGCTAAAATCATTCCAGGTATGCCGCCAATTTTGGCGCCAATGAGCGTTACTAAAAATATTTCTAAAGGGTGTGCTTTAACGCGTTTTGAAAAAATAATTGGCGATACAAACCAATCGTTCAACCATTGCATTAATCCGAAAACGAGCACAACGCGTGTGATGAGCGGCACGGTTTCTTTATAAAAATCGTATTGCAAATGAGACGTTACTGCTACCGAAATAGCAAACAAGGCACCCATCCACGGACCAATATAGGGCACAATATTCACAACCCCTGCAAACAAAGCGACGATGAAAGCATCTTTAATCCCAAGAACTGAAAGTGCAATGGTTAAATAGAGTGAAACCAAAAACATTTGAATGAGAATTCCTGTAAAATATTGAGTCAGCATTTTAGTGGTATCGTTCAGTGCGGCACGAACACTACCATCATATTGCTTCGGAAAAAGTGAAGCAAGCACCTCTTGAAACATATTTTTTTCGCGCAAAAAGAAAAACGAAATGAAAATGACAGCAAAAAAGCCAACTAATAAATCACCCGCCGTAGATACTAGGTTTTGAAAAGCACCCGCTAAAATTTGTGTTACGTTTTTAGCTGAAATTCTTTTTTCTAATGCTGTTACCATTGTTTCTCCGTCTCCAATAATTCCAAATTTTCGTGCATCCAACGTTAAATCTTGAATGGGTTTATCTAAGGCTTTTTCAACAGAGCCAAAATCGACGGTTGAAAGATTTTCGGCTTGTTTCACTATTAAGGGCACAAAAAAAGCAAAAACGAAAGCTATAATGCCTATAAAAGATATAATTGTTGCAGCAGCAGCTAAAGCATCGGGAATTTTTATTTTAAATTTTTCAAGCCTTTTCAGCAAAATCATAAATGGTCTGCCAACCAATGAAACTACCCATGCAATGAGTATATAAGTGACAATGGTTCGGAAATAATATAAAATATAGCCAATGATGAGGGCTATAATTACAATTATAATCTGACGTGCTGTATTTGCCATATTTAAAATTAAGGAATGAAAGAATTAAAGAATGAAGGAATTATTCTACGCAACTCTTTCATTCCTTAATTCCTTCATTCTTTCATTTGCTTTTAGCTGTAAGCTAAAAGTATATGCATTTTTCAATAAACTCTCAAAAATATACCTGCCATCCGTACAACCCAATTCTTTTTCCGATGCGCGTTCAGGGTGTGGCATCATGCCGAAAACATTACCTCGCTCGTTGCAAATACCTGCAATATTATTAAGCGAACCGTTCGGATTGGAAAGAGGAGTTACTTCTCCATCTTCTGTACAATATTCATAGATAATTTGCTTATTCTTTTTTAATTGCTTTAAAGTCTCTTTGTCGCAATAATATCTCCCTTCAGCGTGCGCAATAGGCATTGTCAATGTTTTCTCTATATCTTTCGACCACACCGAAGATTTATTTTTTGCGTTTAAATGTATGTTTCTGCTGATGAATAACAATTTATCGTTGCGCAATAGTGCGCCTGGCAATAAACCTGATTCACATAAAACTTGGAAACCATTGCATATACCCATTACAAATCCGCCTTGATTAGCAAATTCTACAACGCGTTGCATGATTGGTGAAAAGCGTGCAATGGCACCACAGCGCAAATAATCGCCATAACTAAATCCGCCAGGTAAAACCACAGCATCAACTTCGGGTAGAACGGTTTCTTTGTGCCATACTTTAACAACATTTTGCATCATCACATCTTGCAAAACGTGTACAATATCGTCGTCGCAATTCGAACCAGGAAAAACTATTACTGCAAATTTCATCATATTCGTTGATAGTTGATAGTTGTTTGAACTGTGATTTATTTGATTATGATGATTGACAGGAATCAAATCAATCACACAAATCATTAAAATCATAGTTCAAACAACTAACAACTATCAACTAAAATCTGTATTCCATTATCATCTCGCTGTTAGGAATTAACAGGATTTCTTGTTTATTGAAAATTTTAATGCCTTTTGTGGCATTGTATTCTAATTTTTGAACAACTTTGCCCAAAATTGATGTATTGACAAAATCGAACACCAAGTTTTCAGGCGCTTGTTGCGCATTAAAATCTACTTCTAAGCGACGCGTTTTTAGATTTTCGTTACGGGCTGTATAAACTAATTTTTTCAAATGCCCCTCAGAAATAACGCTATCAATGATATATTTTTCTTTCCACGCCGTTTTATTGAT
>JAYWBA010000160.1:0-33140 GCA_043781915.1 Saprospiraceae bacterium | reverse complement strand
TGGTCGAAATAACCCAGCGAAAGTTTTGCATTTTGGTTAATCCAACAATGGTCTGCGCCTTCTTCATTGCTGACAACAGTTTGTAATTTATTCAAGCGTGTTAATTTCGGAAAATGTCGAAACTGATACCGCGGCTTGATGTTTTGCAGTTTGGGTGAAATCCATATTTGCAGAAAATTCACCTCATCAGTACCGACATTATATTCTTCATGGTACAGCCCTGAACCTGCCGACATAATTTGCACACTGCCTTCTTTCACAACATTGTCGTAACCCATATCATCCTTATGGCTCATATTGCCATTCAACATCACGGAAATTATTTCCATGTTTTGGTGCGCGTGTATACCGAAACCTTTAGCGGGTTCTACAAAATCGTCGTTAAAAACAATTAAGCTTCCGAACGCAATTCTTGTCGGGTCCTGAAAATTACTGAAACTAAAAGTAAAATTACTTTTTAACCAACCTAAATCTTTTAATTTGCGGTCTGAAGCAGGAAATAGTTTGAAATCCATTATGAACAAAATTTGTTAAAACCCATAAAATTTAACAAAATTAGTAGGCAAAAGTTCAATAATGAATTAAATACGTCTATTTTTTTAGCTAAAGCTACGTGATTAAACCAACGTTTGGGCTAAAGATTTAGATAATTTTATCACACTTTAATTCACGGATAAGGTGCAAACAAATTAAGAAGACAAAATGATTGCATCTTATAATTACAGGAGGCTATTGTTTGGCAAAAGAAGCGGAACTATTCACTATAAAAGATGTTTATTTAGCTATTGAAGAAAAAGACGAAGACTTTTGGGGTTTGAAAAAAATGGCCGTTAAAGCAAAAATGCCAGCAAGTGCCATTGGCAATGTTCAAAATAGTTCGGCTGTAAAACTTGCTAAAGCCAACGAGGATATGTTGCTTTCATTGAGCTTGGTTTCTATTGGTGAAATTTAGTATGAAGCATGTATCAGAAAAAAGTTCCTTAAAAACAATTTACCTCTTCTAAAGTATGGAAATAGTTATCAGGCAAGCCAAGCCAGAAGAAATGGGCATTTTACTGGAATTTGAAAAAGGGATAATCGTAGCAGAGCGCCCTTTGGATAATACGTTGAAAGAAGGTGAAATTCATTACTACGATTTGCTCGAACTCATTGCATCTCCAAAAGCAGAACTATTGGTTGCCGAAGTAGCAGGCGAATTGGTTGGCTCGGGATATGCTAAGATTTTAGAAGCAAAAAATTATCATAAGCACCGTGAATATGCGTACCTTGGTTTTATGTACGTGAAGCCTGCGTTTCGAGGTAAAGGTGTCAATCAAAAAATTATTGACGGACTGTTTCAGTGGTCAAAAAACAAGGGGCTTTCAGAAATAAGACTTGAAGTGTATGATGAGAATGAAGCGGCTAAAAAAGCCTATTATAAATTGGGTTTTAAACCCAATTTATTGGAAATGCGGATAGAAATTTGAACAGCTTCTTAGCTATTAGCTAAGTTTTAATTACCTTTCGACTTTAAAATAATTTGAATTTTTATGAAATATAATTTGCTAGGGAATACCGGATTGAAGGTTTCCGAACTTTGTCTGGGTGCAATGACTTTTGGAGGCCGTGGTCGATTTCAGGTGATTGGTGATTTAGGGCAAGAAGAAGTTGATAAGATTGTAAAACGTTCAGTTGATGCGGGAATCAATTTTATTGACACTGCTAATGTTTATTCTGAAGGTTGGTCAGAAGAGCTTACTGGGAAATCAATTAAGAATCTGGGTTTAAAACGGGATGATTTGGTAATTGCGACCAAAGTTAGGGCAAAAATGGGAGAAGGTCCGAATGATTCGGGTCTTACGCGCAAGCATATTTTGCATCAAGTGGAGGAAAGTTTAAAACGTTTAGGAACAGATTACATCGATCTTTACCAAATACATGGCTTCGATGCATTAACTCCTTTGGAAGAAACCTTAAATGTTTTAGATGGACTTGTTAAAAGTGGTAAGGTGAGATATATAGGTGCGAGCAATTTAGCAGCTTGGCAATTGATGAAAGCATTGTCGTATTCCCAATTTCGCCACATCTCAAAATTCGTTTCGCTTCAGGCTTTTTATACTATTGCGAGTCGCGAGCTTGAGAGAGAATTAGTACCCTTATTAAAAGACCAAAAAACGGGCTTAATGGTTTGGAGCCCGTTAGCGGGTGGATTATTAAGTGGAAAATATAACAGAGATATTCAAGCAGAAGAAGGCGCTCGGCGTTCAAAATTTGATTTCCCAATTGTTGATAAAGATAAGGCTTTTACGATATTAGATGTGCTTGCGCCTATGGCGGTTGAGAAACAAGTGTCCGTTGCTCAATTGGCTATAGCTTGGCTGTTGCATCAAACTGTTGTTACTACTGTTATTATCGGTGCCAAAAAATTAGAACAGCTTGACGATAATCTCGCTAGTGTGAATGTAAAATTTACCGCTGACGAACTTCAAAAATTGAACGAAATCTCTCAACTGACACCGGAATATCCTGGTTGGATGATAGAATTTCAAGGAGCAGATCGCAAAATATAAATAAAAAGGTACAATGAAAAAATTCACACTCTTATTTCTGATAGGCTTTCAGCTAACTGCTAAAGCCCAGAATTCAAACATTGACAGCAGCAAGTTTCAGAAACCAGTGGTATTTACAACTGAGCAGGATCATGATAACATGATGCAACAGTTGAAAATAAAAAAACTGAGACCCGGGCGAAACGGAAACGAATCCGCTCCCGATCATGCTAATTACGATGAATCGGCAGCCAATCCTTGTCCTGAACTCCCAGATATGCTGACTTCAAAAAGTGGAAATAAAATCACAACGGCTGATGCATGGTGGAAACAGCGGCGACCTGAATTGGTCGAAGATTTTGAAAGAGAAGTCTATGGTCGTATTCCTAAAAATGTGCCTCAAGTAACTTGGACGGTAAAAATTACGGACAGAGAATTTGTCGGTCGAACACCCGCTGTTGTGAAACAAATTATCGGACATGTTAAAAATAGCGATTATCCTTTAATCAACGTCGATATAAACATGATGTTGGTTGTTCCAACCAATGTAAAAGGTAAAGTACCAGTGCTGATGATGTTTGGTCGTCCTGCATTTCCTGCACCTGCACAACCTTCACCTGAGCAAATGGAAAAACTAAATGCAAGCTTTAAGGAAATGATGATTAAAAGCGACCCATCGCTCAAAACAATTTTCGATCAATATCCAGCGTACTCACCTATAACAAGATTCCCCGCACCGAATTTTTTTGCACCACCACCTATTGGAGATGTGCCGCCAACGGAACAATTGTTGGCAGCGGGGTGGGGTTATGTAACCATTGACCCTACAAGTGTTCAACCCGATAATGGTGCAGGTTTAACAAAAGGCATTATCGGTTTAGTAAATAAAGGTCAGCCACGCAAACCCGAAGATTGGGGTGCTTTGCGCGCTTGGGCGTGGGGTGGATCGCGCGCGTTGGATTATTTAGAAACGGATACTTTAGTAGATGCCAAAAAAGTAGGCATAGAAGGCGTTTCGCGTTATGGCAAAGCAGCTTTGGTTACAATGGCTTTCGATCAACGTTTTGCTGTCGGTTTAATTGGCTCTTCTGGAAAAGGTGGCGCCACATTGCACCGTCGCGTATTTGGCGAATCGGTTGAAAATCTTACAGGCGGTGGTGGATACCACTGGATGGCGGGAAATTATTTGAAATACGGCGCTTCGGAATCGGATTTTGGCGCAAAAACGGGTTGCGATTTACCCGTCGATTCTCATGAACTGATTGCACTTTGCGCACCTCGCCCAACGTTTATCAGTTATGGTATTCCCGAAAAAGGAGATGCTAAATGGTTAGATCAAATTGGAAGTTTTAAAGCTACCGTAGCTGCCGGAACAGTTTTTAAATTGCTCGGAGCAAAGGATATGGGTATATCGAATGATTATAGAACTGAAAAAATGCCACCTATGTTAACCGATATGCTCGATGGACAATTGGCTTGGCGACAGCATGACGGTGGACACACGGATGCACCGAATTTTAAATCTTTTATTCCTTGGGCGAGTAAGTTTTTGAAGAAAAATTAAAGTACAGTAATTTTCCCGCAGATTGAACTCGAATTCATAGAATTTAAAGAATCTTCAATCGAGTTAAATTCTTTAAATTCTATGAATTCGAGTTTAGCTTTTGCTGAATAATTACATTTTATCTCTAAATCTGAAAAAATCAAAATCGGCATAACCACCTATATTTTGAGTTGCATAATTGAACAAACCAAAGCGATAACCCATAAAATGGGGAAGCGTGTAAGTCATTTTTAAAGGTTCGCCAATCTTTGTCCAATCTTTGCCATCAAGACTGTAATAGAAATAAGCCAAATCCGTTTTTTCTTTAAAATTGCAAGCTATTTTGAAAAATACATTGTTATTATTGAGCGGAATTTTTTGCAACTCAACAGGTTTGCTTTTTTCAGCGCTTATCATTACAATAAATCTTGACCCATTTTCAATTCTCACGCCTACTTGTCCAAAATTCTTTTGCAAAACACATAAACCTGCGAAATCACCTTCTTTCATTTTACTGACTTCGAGAGAAGTTATTCCCGCACACTCCGGACCAATCGTTCTTTGAGTCAGTGTATTTCTTGCCAAAACAAAACTGGTATCTATTCTGCCCGTTTTTAAACGCAGAAAACCTTTTCTTTCTGAAAGCGACCACAACTTGTTGTCAGGATTGTGATTCCATTGCCAGACAAGAGGCAAAATAGGTTCTCCTCTTTTACGATTAAATTCGTCGGAATTAACAATATCTGGAATCAAGCCCTTAGATGCAGTTAGCGAGAGCGAATCGGGTACTTTACCATCTTCACCCAACACGGACCAACCATCAACCCATTTAACAGGAGCTAAATACGGAATACGTCCAACAGCTCCAAAATCTCTAAAAATATAAGAAAACCATCGCCCGTCAGGCATATCAATTAATCCACCTTGTGCGATACCTCTATCTTGTAAAGCCACTCTACCTTCATACGGACCCGTAATTTTATCAGCTCTGTGTATAATTACAGTCCGCATGCCCCCTTTTGGCCACGAAATATTAAATAGATAATATTTCCCGTTAACTTTAAATAATTGAGAGCCTTCAGCAGGCAAACCAATATTCAATCCGGCTGGAGCATTCGCATTTTCGATAATTACTTGCTCAGTTGTATGCGGTTTTACACCCAAAAGATTTTCATCGAGTTCAACGAGCTGTAATTTTCCGGCGCCATAAATTAAGTAATTGCGCCCATCATCATCAAAAAATAAAGTATGGTCGTGGAATGAAGGTTTAAACGAAACCTTTTTCCAATGTCCTTTTTCTATATCGTTAGTAGAAAAAATATAAGTTTTACCTGTAGTTTGAGAAAAAGTAGATACATAAAAAACGCCTTTGTGGTATCTTAAACAACTCGCCCACGAACCTCTACCGTAGCTGCTTTTACCATTGTTTAAATTTAACTCATCTATATTGGCAAGCGTATCGTAGGCATAACCAATAATTTTCCAATTAATAAGATCGTTCGATTTCATTATGGGCAGCCCTGGACTCATGTGCATGGTGGTACTGCTCATGTAATAAGTGTCGCCTACACGAATGATTGACATATCGGGCACATCTGCAAAAATGATGGGATTTGGGGCATTTGTAGCTTGAGCTGCGAGTCTTAACTCACACCCAAAAAAGAGAAGTATCAGAAGGATTAATGATATATTTTTCATTTTAAAAATTTATACGAGCTATTGTGTTGAAATAAAAAAAGGTTTGTTTTAGATTAATATTCAATAACTTGCTTAGTCCACGTAGGCCCATTTATGTAAAATCTGCCGTCTTTGAAATACACGGGTTCAAAGCCCAGTTGAGGTGTTTTCTCCCAAGCCTCAAAAGTTTGACTGTATGGATAAGGTCTTTTTTCATACATAAAATAATGACACGAACTCCACAATTCGCCGTCCGGCCCAATAAAAAGAGCATTATGCCCTGTCTCTTGATAAGGGTCTTGGGTATCTGTAAATTTTAAATGAGTGTAACCTCCTCCTTTGGCAAGCTCTGGGCGGTAGTCCTTTTTACGCGTTCCAAAAATGGGTTCTGGAGAAACTAGTTTCCAAGGTCCGAGTGGCGATTTTGATTTTAGAAGGCCAACCTCGTAGCCACGTGTCCAAGTCGAAAAAAACATAAAATAGGTACCTTCTTTTTTAACCACAAAAGGTCCTTCTATGCCACCTATCATCCATTCAGGCCAGCCCGCTTGTTTTTTATCGAGAAATTTTTCAAGAGGAGTCGTTAATTTACCTGATTTTAAATCAATTTTAGCTTGAAATAAGCCATTGCCACTACAATAAAAATAAGTTTGCCCATCCCCATCTTCAAAAAGTGTCGCATCATTATTATACTGAGGGGTCAAAGGACCATTTACTAATTTGTAAGGACCCGTTACATTGTCTGATGAAAACAGCCAAACATTATGCGTTTTCATGCCTTTGGGGTCTTCTGCTGTTACTTTACCGCTATTGACCGTTAACCAATATTTACCTTGAATAAAATGGATTTCGGGTGCCCAAAAGCGACCATTGTATGGGCAATCAGTAGGTAATTTTTTAGCATCTATTAAAAATGAATGTTGTTTCCAATTGACAAGGTCATCCGATTCTAATAGTCGTACACCAGGGTTAGCTCCTGTCCAAACAGGTTCAGAAGTACCTACACAATACCATTTTTTATCTACTTTAATAATAAAATGGTCGCGCATTGAGATAGCGGTATCCCTCGTGATCGGATTAGTATAAGTAAAAGTCTTTTTTACAGAGGGGGTATTGGTTGGTAGTATTTCCTTTGAATTCTGAGCGCAAAGTGAAGAAAAAAACAATAAAAATACTCCAATAAAATTGATCTTACTTTTTTTCATTAAGGATGTTATATTAAATAACTAAAATAAAAAACTAACTATTTAAAAAGCAGTTGAGCAAAATTGTACAAATTATTACGCCAAACAGGCCAAGAGTGTCCGCCGCGATATTCACTGTAATTGTACTTTATATTCATTTCATCGAATTTAGACAGCATTATTTTACAGTTGTTGTAGGCTATATCTTCCTTCCCACCCATAGAAATCCAAAACTGTTTCACATTGTTATTAATGGTTGCGGCATTTTTTTTCATAAAATCATATTGTGGGTCAGAAAGTTTGGTATTATTGGCAAACCAACCTGAACTAAAAACACCTAAGTAAGCAAATAAATCCGTGTTTTTGATACCTGCATGAAGGGTTTGCAAACCACCCATCGAAAGCCCAGCTAATGCGCGGCTATTAGCATCTGTTTTTACTCTAAAATTACTTTCTACAAAAGGCATCGCGCCATTTTTGAGTTCATTTTCAAAAGATTTCAGAGAATTTTCATTAAAACCGGCGATCCCTCCTTGCATTCCAATATTTCCATCGAGCATCACTATAATCATGGGTTTGGCTTTGTTTTCAGAAATCAGGTTATCTAAAATTAAATCTGTACGACCTTGAGTTGCCCAACCTCTTTGGTCTTCACCGCCACCATGCAGAAGATACAAAACAGGGTATTTTTCTGAAGAATTATCATAACCCGGCGGTGTGTAAACATACATTTCACGCCAAGCATTCATCGCTTTTGAAAGGTATTTTTTAATACGAATATCACCATGCGGAACATCTTTCAAAGCGTAATAACTGCCCTCTGCAAAAGGTATTTCAATGCCGCTTGCCATGCGCCCCATACCGTAAAATGTTTCACTCGATGGGTCTGCAATAGCTAAACCATCAATAAGAAGAGAGTAATAATGGAAACCTTCGCTGATAGAGTCGGTCGTGACTTGCCAATAACCTCCAGTATCTCTTTGCATATCATATTTTTTAACCAAATCTATTTGCACTTTTTGTGCGTCGGGTGCTTTGATTCGAAATACAACGCGGTTATCGGGTAAAATTTGAGGATATTTTGCCGACCTCACATTGCTTGATGCAGCTGCGCCTAAAACAGTAAATTTTTGAAATGTTGAAACGTCAACAGGTTTGAATAAAAACTGTGAAAACATATACAAACCGTTTTTCCAAACTTTGAAGTCATGAACACCTGGCTCTATGTAATAAATGTGAGGAACTTTTTTTTCGTATAAATAATCGTGCGTGCGCTTACTGATTGTAATGAGACCGTCGTTGTCACCGCACGAAATCCACAGTAATTTTAGCTTCTTTATTGCTTCCTCTGGGTTTGGCATCAATTCATCGGGCTTCTTTGTATTCGGAGCGGATGAAAACCCACCAACCCAAGCAAATCTATCTAAATTACCCAAACCAAAATTTAAAGATTGCCCACCGCCCATAGATAATCCTGCAATAGCACGGCTCTCACGTTTATTCAACACTGGATACTTGTTTTCGATAAAAGGAATTAAATCGTTAATTAAATCTTTCTCGAAAATAGCAAAGGCTTGCACTTTGAAGCTATCAAAAATATTCCCAACAGCGCGGTCATCTTTCATAGCTCTACCATTGGGCATTACCACAATCATTGGTTCTATTTTATTTTCAGCGTAGAGATTATCTAAAATTGCCTGAGGTTTACCAGTCAGCCATTCTTTTTCATCGCCACCGATGCCATGCAAAAGATACAAAACCGGATATTTCTTGGATTTTGAAAATCCGGGAGGCGTATAAATCAATGCTTTTCTTTGCGTTCCAACAGTTTTTGAATCGTAGCTAACGGTATCAATTTTTCCATGAGGAATATCCACACGTACGGAATCAAAACCTTTTGGGGCTTGATTCAAAATATTTTGTGCGTGTAATTCCGAAAAATTGTAGCTCATGAATAATAGAAAGGCACAGAAAGCGGTATTTTTTCCTGCGCTTTTCATAGAAAATTGGTTTAATTTCATCGTAGAATAGTTTGACTATAAAATTTTTAGAAAATTGGTGTAAAATAGAATTTTTAGTTCAATTAGCATAGTATTTAGGAATTAATCCAGAAGAGTACAATTTACTCTGTAATGATACCTATTTCCGAATAACCTACAGCATTATTGTTATCGGTATTTTGAAGCGCTTGAAACTTTATAAAACGCGCTTTACTGGGTGTGAAAGTTTTTCTCTGCCATAAAGGATTATGCTTGATATTTGAAAATTCACCTTCAGCGACTAATTGCCAATGGATGTTATCTGGAGAAACAAAAAAAATGTATTTCGATACAATTCCGTTTGCCCACCAATTTTGATCTGGCAAGTATGTAAAACCACTGAGTTTTTCTTCTTTACCTAAATCAATGATCAAATCAACGGGCATTTTTACATTATCTGCTTGATGCCACGATGTACTTTCTTTGCCATCCACTATATTCAGTGCATTTTTATCTTCAATACCTAATATTTTCCAAGACTTTCTGGCTATCTCAAATTTTTCTTCAGCGATTAGGCTGCTTTTATTTGTAACGCGATTAAAAGCAAGGGCTTTAAATACAACTTTTCCATCGTTTGTTTTAATGAGTGCCCCGTATTTTTTGGAATTTGTTGTAGGAATGCTTCCATCTAACGTATAGTAAATCTCAGATTCTGGATCGGAAGGCGTAATGATTACATCTCCAGATTGCGCGCGAATTATAGTAGGCGCTGTCATAATTTGGGGTGCGTTGTAAATCCCGATATTCGAAATAAGTACGCCATTTTTAGAATCAATGATGTTAAAACGAAGTTTAGTGGCTGTAACTGTCGGTAATCGGAGAATACGCTTGTATCCAATTGTTGTCCCTTTTCCCAATTCTTTCCATTCGCCATTAACAAGTGCTTCAACACTAAAAGATTTGACTCTTTGACCCAACCTAATGAACTCTTGAACTAAAAATCGATTAAAGGTAGTAGGTTTTGGGAAGTCGATAGTTAATGATGCTGCATTCACGCCATCATCTGTCGCCCAATAAGAATTCTTATTTTCATCAATTGAATTGTTTGCGCTAAACTCTTGGCTATTGCCTCGAATATTCGACGCAGTTACAACAGCATTTTTTGTCAGGTTGCGCGCAAAAACTTTCTTTACTTCAGCGGCAAATTCTTTCACTGCTTTTTCATCCTTCTCATGAATTAAACCATTGGGCATAATAGGAAAATTCAGCAATAAAGTAGCATTTCGACCCACTGAGTTGTAATAAATATCCATCAGTTGAGGCAAGTTTTTCACTTTGCCATCTTCTTTCGGGTGATAAAACCATTCGGGCCGAATAGAAGTATTAACCTCAGCTGACACCCACGAATCGCCATTTTCCAAACCGTGATGTAACATATCTTCCGGCACATCCCCTATTGCATTCAACAAACTCCAGTTTGTCTCTCCTACATAGCCGGCTTCTGTGCCGACCCAGCGAAGGTCTGCTCTGTCGCCTCCATCATTCCATATTACAATGTTGGGCTGCAATTCTCGAACGAGTTTATACGTATTCTGCCAATCGTAATAGGTTTTACGATCAATTTTACGCGTTTCATTGGCGCCGCCATAATAACCTGAACCACCATTGGCGCCATCAAACCAAACTTCAAATATATCTCCATAGTTCATCAGAAGTTCACGTAGTTGATTGCGGAAGTACGTAATATATTCTGGCTTTCCATAATCCGGATGATTTCTATCCCATGGAGAAAGGTAAACGCCAAACTTTAAGCCGTACTCCTTACAAGCATCCGCCATTTCGCGTACAATATCTCCTTTGCCATTTTTCCAAGGTGAATTTTTAACCGAATAATCCGTGTATTTTGAAGGCCAGAGACAAAACCCACTGTGATGTTTTGCTGTCATAATAATTCCCTTCATTCCAGCTTCTTTGCAGATGCGCGCCCACTGCTTACAATCCAAATCGGTAGGATTAAATATCTTAGGATCTTCATTCCCCAACCCCCAAGCCATATCGGTGTAAGTATTCACCGATAAATGAACAAAAGCGTAGTACTCCATCTCTTGCCAACGCATTTGGTTTTCACTCGGAATTGGCATTAATGACGCAGGTGGTAGTACTTGACTAAATGATGGAAAATTTAGGATTGAGGAACAGAGTATTCCAATAAATAAAAACTTGCAAAGCATATTTATCTAGTTGTTTAGAACTCAATAAAGATAAGGCGAATTCTTAAATTTAATGTATTTATTTAGCTAAAGCTAAAATGTTTACCAATGGAAACGCGGATTTAACGGATGAAACGCAGATTTTCGCAGATTTTTACTTTGTTTTCTTGAATCCGTGTAAATCAGCGTATTTCCGCTAAATCAGCGTTTCCATTGTCCCGAAATTTAGCTTTAGCTAAATAATTTCAATTTAATTTGTTTTAGCACAAAGAACCTTCATTTTAGTTCGAAATGTTAAGAATGAATCAAACTTAGTGCTTATTTTTGCTTAAACAAGTTTATATTCTGTAAATTTAAGTTCAATCACAAAGTAAGCAACTATTATGTCATATTGCCGTGCCATCGAAACTATGTCGGATGAAAAAAAGGCTTTGCACAAAGCTTATCACGACAATGCGTACGGTTTCCCGATTAACGATGACAACGAATTGTTTTGTCGTCTTGTGCTCGAAATCAATCAAGCTGGATTAAGTTGGGAAACTATTTTGAAAAAAGAAATTACTTTTCGGAATGCATATCACAATTTCGATGTGGACATTGTCGCAGCTTATACGGAAGCAGACATAGAAAGGCTTTTGGCAGACCCGGGCATTATTCGCAATAGATTAAAAGTAAATGCTGCCATTGAAAATGCCAAAACTATTCAGCAACTCCAAAAAGAATTTGGCTCGTTTCAAAAATGGTTAGAGCTGCATCATCCGAAAACCAAAGAAGAATGGGTGAAAGTGTTTAAAAAGACATTTAAATTCACTGGTGGTGAAATAGTTAATGAGTTCTTGATGAGTATCGGTTATTTACAAGGCGCGCATGCAACGGATTGCGAAATTTATTCTGTTGTTATAAATGCGAAACCGATGTGGTTAAAGCAAAGCTAATTGGTTCGGACCCGCAGTTTGCCGAGAATTAATTTTTTGAGAAAAGCAAACATTTAAAATTGGGTTTTACTTTTGATACAATTTTGGTATATCATCCCCTTCACCGCCTTCGAGTTCAATATTGTTCAAAGCCATTTTGAAGGCAAATGCGACGTCGTTCTCTTTGGCTAAAGTATTATAAAATCCTTCAGTGAATTGAATAGCAGTATCATCGGGTACAGCGCGACTCATACCTATCACGAATTTTACACCGGCTTGAACAATGGCATCGGCTTGTAAAGCAGAGTGGCACGCATTCAATACTACTACGTCGATAGAAAATTTTTCTATACAAGTACCAAATAAATTGGCTAATGCGGCACCTGAAACGAACTTCTTGTTGCCTTTAGAATCTTGTAAAAAAATACCTTCGGTTTGGGCAGGTGTTTTTGAAGTATCGACCGGAATATTCCCAATCGCGCGCGTTTTATTGATTGAATTATCAGGCGCTATAACCGCCGTTCCGGCAGTGCCATGACCTGAAAAATGTATTATGCGTGGATGATAATTTAAAAGCGCATCTTGTAATTGCGCAGGCGTTGTCGCCCATTGCGTTTTAACAGAATACGACGAATTTTGAAGCTTGTCGTACAATTTTACAAATTCCGATTTTAAATCGAGTTCAGTTGTATCCGCTGGGTTGGCAGCTAAAAATAGCAAGTTCGATGTGTTGATATTTTTTTGTGATGACCCGAAGTTATCCGTTGGTTTATTATTAGTTGGTGGTGTTGGGAGCGTATTTGCTATAACTGCACTTATCGGAATATCTTTCGCCACTTGTAATAGTGCGTTTGAAAGTCTGTTAACAGTTACGTTATAATCGCCTTGTGTAGAGATACCCAAATTAAAACTGTTCTCAGCGCGATTAAATTGACTGTTTAGTAAAATAAATTGATTCAGCATAGGTGAATTAGAATCGCTTGCCCATGACATACAAGCAGCGAGTCCATCTTTAATATTTCCGGCACCGACTACCGAAGCGACATAGCTTTTCAAATCCATTGTTCAAATTTTTGGCTAAATTAGTAAAATATCATGTAATATGGTAAAAATAAAATTTAGGAGCAGGTTTTAAGAAGTTTCTTAAACCTTTTTCATGAATCCAATGTTAATTAAAGCCATCATTTACATATACTTCACCGCTTTGGTATTTTGCAATTCAACTCAAACAACTAAGTTTGTATCCAAACGATTACATTTATTTAAAAATTTTATTATTTTTTTTAAATTTGTTTGTATAATGAATTTATGGCATTGATTTTGTTATACTATTATTGTTATTATGTATAATTCGCACTTGTGCGTTTAAGATAGTGTTTGTTCATAGTGTTTGTTTTTTGTTTTGTCCCTGTCATAAACTGACAGGGTTTTTTTTTGTTTAAAATCAAATTTTTCATCCCCAAAGTTAATTTTCTAACGCAGTTTGCTAAACTTCTCAGCCAAAATATTGAGCTGTGCATCGCTCACTTCACTTGATGTAATAACAGTGCGGTATCTAAAAGTTATTGATTGGTCTTTAACTAAGTGCAGGTTCTTTTCTTCTTTACCATTTGAAAATATTTTTGCACCGAGTGGATTTAAAGCGAACAAACCGTAACCGCGTGCATGCCAATAGGTCGGATAACCCACATTCAAGGGATGATCGAAAATTGCTACTGAAAGTTTTTCTGTGCCAATTTGACCACTTAAATTCATCCATTTCGCACGCGTACTCCAAACTTTTTCACCTTCAATACCTTCCGAACTTTTATAATTACCTGTTACACCCGTATTATCCAAAACAGGCGTTGTGGTTGCAATACCGTGTGCATCGGTGTAAACTTCAGGTTTATTCGATGGGAGTTCCAATGCACGCGTCAATCTGATGGCGAAAAAACCATCTTTAGCATCCGTAAAAACAACGTCGCGAACAGCTTTGAGTGTTGTAATACGGTCAATAATTCTCTGATTTCCTTCACCAGAAAATATATAAATCGTATTTTCTTGTAGCGTCAAATCGCCTCTTCCATCGGCGCTTATCCAATCTGCTGAGACTTTTAAACTTCCTTTTTTATTGCCTGATTTCATTTCAGAAATGCCTGTATGTCGAATAAGACCATATTTTTTCAAACGCGAGGCAGAATCTATAGCGGTTGAATTATTCCAATAGTCGAAACCATTGACGTTTTCAAAATTGAGCCACATACCGACGTGGTGCGGATGATCGGTGCGCTCGCCTGCGCGCGGCGACATGGGCCACCCGCGCGTAATGAGCGTTCCTTGTGCGCTTCGAATGGGGAACAATACAGCTTTTTTGAGTAAATCCTCACCGGGATAGATATAACTCGTAAAATCTTTGCCGTCGAAGACAACATCAACGCGTTTTTCCGATGGTTTATCTACCAACTTTATGCGTTGCGCAAATAGATTTAAAGATGTAGCTGCTAAGAGAAATATTAAAATTAGTTTCATAATTTAGAATTAGTTTGAAGAATCTTTCAATGCAAAGAAACAAAGATTCGAAGGTATCGCAAAATAATCTGCTATGTCATTCGATAATTGTGTTCCTTGTGGTTAAATTAAACTTTATTTCGCAAGTTTAATCATAGTTCATCTCCGAAAAATTTTCTCTTACTAGAAAAATTTTCTCTTACTAATAACCTAAAAACAAAAGAGGCTGTCCCTATATGCTGGGACAACCTCTTTTATTATTTCGGATTTCCTTCCGACATCCGATATCCAAAATCCGACATTGAATAGGTTCTACCAGAAATATCCGTAAATTCCTAAGAGAATAACTAAAATGATAGCTGCACCGATGGCAAAACCACGAGATGTTTTAAACATTTCTCTTGGCACTTCCAAACCTTTCGGATTGTTCACACTTCTTGGATCAAGCACAGTAATGAGATACATACCTAAAACCGTGAGAACAAAAACGAATCCCATACGGTCTAAGAAAGGAATTTCCCAAACACCACCAGCATTTTTAGCCGCAAATCCGAAATCGTATAACCAACCAAGATTGACGTAATCAGGTATAAACTTGAAAAGCATCGACATTAAAAATCCACCGAAAATACCGAATAATGCTGCGTTGGCTGTTGTGCGTTTCCAGAAAAATCCGAGCATAAATGTTGCAACAACACCCGGAGAAATAAATCCTGTATATTCTTGAATAAAACTAAATCCACCTTTTTTATCAATACCGAGCATAGGGGCTATAATGATAGCAATAATAAGCGCCACTACAATTATCGTTCGTCCCATTTGCACCAATTGTTTTTCAGAAGCATCTTTTTTGATGTAGTTCTTAAAAATATCAAGCGTAAAAATGGTTGAAATAGAATTTGCTTTGCCTGCCAAAGAAGCTACAATAGCTGCTGTTAAAGCGGCAAACGAAAGTCCGCGTAAACCTGGTCCGAGTAAATTTAAAAGTACTGGATAAGCATTGTCTTTATTCAACGTACCATCTTTTCCCAACATTTCAGTTTGGAACATACCGTGTTGGTGTAAAACATAAGCAGCAATACCTGGAATTACAATAATTACGGGCATGAATAATTTCAAGAACGCGGCGAATAATAAACCACTGCGCGCTGTTTGTAAATTAGCACCTAAAGCGCGTTGTGTAATATATTGGTTGAAACCCCAGTAATTAATGTTTGTAATCCACATACCACCAATTAAAACAGTAATACCTGGCAGTGAAGCAAAATTCGGATTGTCTCTCTTTATAATCATGTGTAAGTGATCGGGCGCTTGTCTGGCAATTTCCATCAATCCGTTAAACGCACCCGTTGTACCGTAAGCATTACTGACCATATTAAGTACTAATACAGTAGTCACCAAGCCACCAAAAATGAGGAACACGACTTGAATAACATCGGTATAACCAATAACCTTCATGCCGCCTATAGAAATTAATACGGCAAAAATGGCTAAGAACGTCATACATAATGTGAAATTCAAACCTGAAAGCGCTTGAACAGCAATAGCACCGAGGTATAAAATAGACGTTAAATTAACAACCACATACAGCAACAACCAGAAACACGCCATAATGAGTGCCACTGTCGGGCTATAACGTTGGCGCAAAAACTGCGGCATCGTAAAAATGTGGTTTTTTAAATACATTGGCATAAACCAAATAGCAACAACCATAAGCGTTGCCGCTGCCATCCATTCGTAGGTAGCAATAGCTAAACCAATTTGAAAACCATCAGCCGACATACCAATGAATTGCTCAGCACTGATGTTTGATGCAATAAGCGATGCTCCAATTGCCCACCAAGTGAGTGAACCTTCTGCTAAAAAATAATCTGCCGACGATTCTGCTGTGCGGCGTTTTTTGTTGTAAATATACCAGCCGTATCCTGATACTATGACAAAGTAAAACATGAAAACGACATAATCGAGTGTAGCGAGTTTAGAGCCCATCAGAATAGTTTAAAGTTGAAAGTGAAAAATTGATTTTTGACTAAAAGCCTTTCAGCACAAAAATATCTTTATTTATCGAAGTATCACGCTTTCTAAGGCTTTTTTTTCCATTTAACAAAAAATAATTATTCAGCTTTGAACCATGCGCCTCGAGCAAAAGCTACAATTAGAAACAATTCGAGTAATCGGTAATGGGTCTAATCTGAAAAATCCACCGTTCGTTTCCCAATTTCTTCCAAGTATCCACTTCTCCATCAAAGAAAACGACTAAATTCTCGCGTTTGAAACGAACAACTATCATCGATTGAATAACCATCCCCAAAAACCGCGTTTCTTTTTCTTGTTTTTTATGACAGTTGGCTGCAAAGAAGGAATATTAGGTTTGTTGACGACAGGTTTATTTAAGGCAACTACATCATCGGCGGGTACTTCGCGATTTTGGCAATCAACAACGGTTACAGCATACAAATAACTTTCGGCATCGTTGGCAGTTTTATCTATATACTGTAGCTGTTTGGCATCGTAGGGTATGATAGCGATTATATTTTTAGTATTAGTGAAATCGACCGCACCTACTTTAAACCTATAAACCAAATACTGGAAAGGTAGGCGGCGTTTTGTTCTGATACTTTGCTTCCAACGCAAAAGTGCATATCCATTGGTGTACGAAAGTTCTCGAATTTCAGGTGGTTCGCACATCAAAAGCGATGTATCTTTTATGACTTGCGGCGGAAGAGCGACGGTATTAAAATAATTGTAACGCAACGAATCGGAAACTCCCAAAGGATTGTTTAAAAGCGTTTTGGCACTAAAAAAAACAGACCCTTTAATGTTCGGAATGCTGCGTGCATACAGAATTTGTCTTGGAATTTCAGTTGGATCTTTCCATGCAGGTTCTTTAGATAAACTTTGACCCACGCGATACGCTCCATGACCGACATAAACGGGTTTTCCGAAACTATTATCTGCCCACCAACTCACAACTTTTCTATAATCAGCCACAGCAAATCCCATTTGCCAATAAGCTTGTGGAATCACATAATCTATCCAACCTTGCTGCAACCACTTTCGCACGTCTGAATATAAATCGTCGTAACAAGTCTGACCAGCCTGTGTTTGCGAACCTAAAGGGTCTTTACTCGCATTGCGCCAAACGCCAAACGGACTAATGCCAAATTGGACGCGGGGCTTTAAATCTTTAATGGTTTTAGAAAGTTGCCACATCAAAATATCGACATTGTGGCGGCGCCAATCATCTTGATTCGTAAATCCCTGCGGAATGCCAAACCGAGAGTAGGCCTCATAATCGTTAAAACTTTCGTTTGCTTCTTTATAAGGATAGAAATAATCGTCAAAGTGAATGCCGTCAATGTCGTAATTAGTAACGAGTTCGCCGATAACATCATTCAGATGTGATTGTACTTCGGGCAAACCTGGATTTAAAATATAACGCTTATTATAAAAAATGCACCACTCAGGGTGTTTATTAATAACGTGGTTGGGAGAAAATTTTGACTTATCTGGATTATCCATCGATACGCGATACGGATTTAACCACGCATGAAATTCAAAACCCATTTCGTGCGCCGATTGAATCATATACGCTAATGGATCGAAATTATTGGCAGGCTGAACGCCCGATAGACCCGTTAAATACACCGACCAAGGTTCAATATTAGATCTATAAAACGCATCTGATGTTGGTCGTATTTGAACGTATAAAGCATTAATACCTATCGCTTTGAGTTTTGTGAGCATATCAAACCATTCGCGCGCTAAAGCTTGATCATCTGTAGTAGGCGTTCGCGGAAAATCGATATTTAAAACGCTGGCAATCCAAACGCCGCGTAACTCGCGTTTAGGCGCGGTTTGCAAAAAAGTATTTTGCCCTGATAGGTTGTCAGCTACAAAAAACAATGACACTAAGATTAAAAAAAAAGCAAGGTTTTTTCTCATTTTAACCGATGGGGAATAATTACAGTGTATCATAGAATTAGAACGAACGATGATAGCGTGAAAGTACGATTTTTTGCGAAATAAAAATAATTTTAAAAAAAAAGAGGCTGCTCATTACACAACCTCTTTTTTTTCACACATTGTATTGTGAACAAATTATTTCTTTTTTTCAGTCTTTACTCTGCAACTCACTTTACTAAACGATTCAGAATATTTTGCTTTTGCAGGGTCTTTCAAAACCATTTTGCCACCGCGTTCAGCTAATGCACCACCTGCGCGTAAAAGTTTATTGTCCTCTATTTTAAATCTCACTTCCTCAACTTGCGTACTTCCTTCAATCGTCGCTTTCCAATCAGCAATAATTTCATTGCCTTTCTTTTTCCCTTTCAAACTACCACGCGCACTGTCTTTTTCGTAGGGCAAATAATCCATTTCACCCGTGACATTATCACCAGAAATAATTAATTGTACAGCATTGACATCTTTTTTTAAATGAAATTCGTAGCATAGCGTATCCGTTTTAAGTGCTTTTTTTACATCAGCCGCCGCCATTTTAGCTTTATCGACAGTTGAAGTTGCGACTTCTTTCGCTTTTTCGGTGGCAGCCGCAGCAGTTGTTGCTACAGTAGTAGCAACATTTGTAGCCGCCGATGTTGTAGCACTCGGTACAGCTTCAACTGCTTTTGTAACGGTTTCTTTCGCATCAGCCGCAGCGGTGCTTGATTTTTTTCCGTTGCACGCAACAAGGGCAACAATAAAACATAAGACAAACGTGTTCTTCATCGTTTTAATTAATTATTGATTTGATAATAAGATCTGAATAATTTTTTTTTACTATTTAGCAAAGCTAAAATGTTTATCAATGGAAACGCGGGTTTAGCGGATGACGCGGTTTTTTGCGGATATAATATGTTTCTTATAAAAAAATTCGTGTTCATCAGCGTTATCCGCTCAATCCGCGTTTCCATTGATAGGCACCTAAATAAATACAAACTATTTTGGTAAAGCGTTTAGCAACGCTAAAACTTCTTTCGTAACGTCTAATTTATTGTTCACATACAGAAGTGTTCCGCCACCACCTTTGCTGTAACTCATTACATAATCGTAACCTTTTTGCTGTTGTAACTGACCGAGGACAGTTTGAACGCGCTTTTGTAAAGTAGCATTAAACTGTTGCGATTCATCGACTAATTCTTTCGATTTTTTATCGCGCTCACCCACCAACTCTTGCTGACGACGTTGCAACGACTGACCTTCTTGTTGTAACTGAGCGGGTGGTGTTATGCCTTTTTGTGCTTTTTCATTCAGTGTAGCCATTTGGCGTTGTAAATCTTGAGCTTTAGCATCAATAGAAGAAGCCAATGCCCGTTCGCGCTGTTCAAACGATACTTTTGTATCTTTGAACCAAGCATATTTTTCTTGAAGGGAATCTAAATCGACATAAACAACTTTTGCACTGCTTAAACCCGATGCTACTGCTTCGACGGCATTTGTACCTGTTGTGGCTGGCTTAGATGCCGTTGGGTTTTGGCATTGAGTAAAGAGTAACGCTCCAGCAAATAAGCTAAAAATAAACTTTGAACGCATAATTTTCTTTTTGAAATTCTTGAAAAAAAACACCGTCGAATTATTTGTTCGACAAAACAAATGTAAAAGTAAATTGGAAAGTTCAATTTTTCATATTCTGGAATAACTTTGTGGTGTCAAAATAGAACTACGTTGATTGCACATCTCACTTTTTATTTAAATTATTTGACGGCAGGATCGCTCATAATCATCATTATGAGTGCCTTGCCTATGGGTTTTTACCTTCTTATAAAAAAAAATGCGGCAAGACCACATGCGCATTTAATTTATGGTTTGCTTTTATTGAGTAGTAGTTTTGTTTTAATTGATAGATTTATACAATTCACGCGCCTCAATTTTTGGCATAAAGAGCTTTTGTTTTTTCCTACAAATATTTCATTTCTCATTGGTCCAGTGGCATTTTTTTTTGTAAAAAGCCAATTATATCCACAATTTAAATTTCAGAGCACCGATATTAAACATTTCATTTTGCCTTTTACGCAAATAATAGTACTTATACTTATTGCAAACACCGATTCAGCGACTAAGGAGACGCTACTATTTTATTTTTTTAGCCCAATAACAGGTAATTTTGAACGCGGCATCTTTGCCATTCAATGCACATTGTATTTATATTTTGCTTACCGATTTGTAAAACATGCTCGAGCGCGAACAGAAAAAACCTTATACATGCAAAATACTAAAACAATTACAAGCGCATTGAGGTATCAATTTCTTATAGTGGGTTGGTTAAAAAGGTGTTATAAAGTGCTAATCACGTGGTTTGGTATTCACGCAGCATTTATTATCACTGATTATTTTTCGTATAAATTGTTCGATGCCAATTTGCAAACAAAAACATTTTTTAGCTCTATGTACGAGCTATCGTTTGCTGCGTATGTCTCGTGGTTGGTGTTGAATGGTTTTTTTATTTTAAAAAGAAATTTGTAATGTAGGAGCGAATTGAATTCGCCTTATACAATTGCAAACGATTGGCATGCGCCCTAATAAAAAAGCTGCTCCGAAGAACAGCTTTCAAGGACGCTAATTATTACAACCAATTATTTTTCTTTGTAAATGTTCGTTTTCAAAGCTGCATTGATTTTGCTAATGAGTTCTTTAGACGGAACAACTTCATTTGCTTCAATTTTTTCAATTTCGAAATTTGATAGATTGAGCATATACGCTAAATCGTCGCTACTTAAACCACGTGACAAACGCGCATTTTGGATAATTTTTCCAACAGCTACAAAGCTACTGGTCTTTTGAATACTACTTTGAGACTCGCTATCTGCTGTAGATACGGATGGTTTCATTAATGAAGCTAACAAAATTAGTAAAAACCCAGGGAGTATAAACTTAGCCATGTTGTTAAAAATTTAAAAGTTCAAGCATATTATGTTACAAAAAAATCACTTTCGTCAACTTTTACACGCACTACTATAAATCATCGAGTGTATAAAGTTTGTATCTTTCAATAATCGAAATAAGTTTAGCATCGTAATTATGATCTGTTGCATATCCTATATCGCGTAAACCACGTGCCCAACCTTTATAATTTTTACCATATTTCAGCAAACTCTTGTATTGGTGTTGCGAAATATATCGGCTATGATCTTCCCATGAATCTGTCGCCGATTTATAAATCCTGAAAAAATCTTTGTGATGATCGTCGGTATAATTCGAGCAATGACCCTTCGGACAAGTTCTGGAAAAACATTTAATCCCGAAATGGTTGTTATTTCTAACTGAAAGAACACTTGTTCCTGCTCTGCTTTCAATGATGGCTTGCGCCATAGAAATACTCGCAGGAATATGATTTCTATCCATTTCACTAACCGCTATTTGAGAAAATCGCTTCACATACTCTGAAACATCGCTCGAACTGAGTTCGTGCGCAGATGCAGGCGATAAATCGAATGAAATATTCGATGGTTGAACAGTAGAAGTAGTATTTACCACTTTTTTTACTGTGCGTTTGTTCGGTGTTCTCTCAGTAGTGTTATTAGATGCAAAATTAGTCGGTTTTACTTCAATTGCAAGTGTTCCGTGCCAAATTACAAACATAAATATTCCCAAGATACTTAATTTTAAAATGTTTATGTATTTGAAATTACTTAACATTGCAAATGGCGTTTGATGCAATAGGTACTCAAAAGCCGTAAACTTGCGTCGAATGCCGTTGATTATATTCTCAATAGTCTCATGCAATTGAGAAGATTGACCTTCCCTAAAATTTTTTGAAAGGTGCCCATTTCTATCATATACTATGCGTGAATTGGCAGAGGTAGATGAAAATGAGTTTGATGATGTTGACTTCTTTTTTTCCATAATTGTGTGTTTTAAAAAAAATGAATCAGAACAAATGTTGATGCTGCAAAAAACTCGAAAAAATAATAATGTTTAAGTGTATGAATTGTATAAACGCTTTAATAAACTTTTTGTTTGTTTTATGAAGACAAATTTAAAACATTTTTTTTATTTAAAACAAATTATTTTTAAAATTTATTTTGGTTTATTGTTTCATTACAGTTAAAATAGGTAAACATTTTTTACAGGTGGCTGTAAAAACGGAGAAGACCATGAATATTTCTCAAAAGTTTCTATATTTGTGAGCATAATTTAAATAAAAAAAAGTGATAGAAAAATCAACCAACACTCCTACTAATCAGCCACAAGAGTTTAAACGCTCGCTCAGTTGGGTCGATGGTACTTTTATCGTTATGGGTTCTATGATTGGTTCGGGTATTTTTCTCGTAACTGCTGAAATGGCGCGCTATGTGGGTGGTGCGGGTTGGCTCATGGTTTTGTGGCTTATCTCTGGATTAATTACTGTGCTTGGCGCTTTAACTTATGGTGAACTCGGCGGAATGTTGCCACTCGCGGGTGGGCAATTTATTTATATCAAAAAAGCATACAACTCTTTTTTTGCTTTTTTGTGGGGCTGGGGTTTTTTTATGGTTGAACAAACAGGAACAATAGCTGCCGTAGCAGTGGCATTTGCGCGCTATGTCGGTTTTTTTATTCCAGGTATTAGTACACAAAATTACATTTACGATGGATTTATAAAAGTAAGCACAGTCCAAATTTTGGCAATTGCCATGATAATTACACAGACTTTCATCAACACACGTGGCATCGAAAGTGGCAAATGGATTCAAAGTGTGTTTACGAGCACTAAAACGATTGCCTTGTTTTTGCTTATTGTTTTGGGATTAGTTGCAGCGCATCCGAGTCATTTAGCAGAAAATTTTAAAGATGCTTGGCATTTCGAATCGCAAACAGGAATGGTAACGTGGCACAATGCGGCGTCGACTTTAGGTTTGGTTTTAGTTTTGGGCACTGCCATTATTGGCGCTTTATTTTCGAGCACAACATGGAACAATGTTACATTCATAGCAGGCGAATTAAAAAATCCGAAACGTGATATACCGCTCAGTTTAGCTGTGGGGACACTAACAGTTACTGTTTTATATTTTTTAGCCAACATTGCTTATTTAAATTTATTGCCATTACATGGCAATGCAGCTGGAACTGACGATGTTGCGCGTGGTATCATGTTTGCCAAAAACGATTTGGTTGGAACTGCCGCTGCATCGCAAATATTTGAAGGTGCTGCGCCCGCTATTATGGCTATATTGGTAATAGTTTCAACGTTTGGTTGTAACTCAGGAATGATTCTTTCTGGTGCGCGTGTAACGTATGCGATGGCAAAAGAAGGCTTATTTTTTAAGAAAACAGGTGAGCTTAACAAGTTTCAAGTACCTGGTTTTTCTCTTTGGATTCAATGCGCCTGGGCAAGTTTACTTTGTCTTTCAGGAACATACTCAGCGCTTTTAGATTACGTTATTTTCGTTTCGCTGCTTTTCTGGGCTTTAACTGCTACAGGCATTTTTATTTTAAGAATAAAAGAACCAAATTTACCCCGCCCGTACAGAGTTCTAGGTTATCCAATTTTGCCAGCGTTGTTTATACTTTTATGCCTCAGCATTTGTGCTATATTATTAATCACCAAAACAGAAAATTCTGGTCGCGGCTTATTAATATTACTGATTGGTATTCCGTTTTATTTTTTGATTCGGAAAAAGTAGCTATGAGCTATGAGCCTTCTTGTAGATAAACGAGAGAAGCTCAAAGCTCATTGCTCATAGCTTTTTAAACAACGTATTAAATACATAATCCCAAATTGGGCTTGTTAACCCATATCCTTTATCAGGATCTACAAAATGGTGATTCATGTGGCTTTGTTTTAATTTTAGAAAGTAATTTCCTTTAAAATTTAAGTGGTGCAACGCATAATGCACCATATCGTATATTACATAACCTGTTATAAAACCTGCAAAAAACGAATACGTATTAGGTAAACCCAACACATATTTAAACGCTAAGAAATGTAAATAGGCTAAAGGCAAACCCAGAATGGGCGCAAAAACGATGCGACCTTTATCGTTTGGATAGTCGTGATGAACACCATGATATATAAAATGCAATCGCTCTCCATATTTTCCAGGTGGCACCCAATGAAAAAAGAAACGGTGTAGTATATATTCGCCTAATGTCCAGAAACAACCGCCGCATATAGCAAGTTCGAGTGCAAGTAAACTTAAACCGCCTTTGTACAAGCAGAAGCCAATCATTGGGAAGTAAACGAAAGGAATTACCAAAAAGTGGGAGTGCGTCAAGAAATCTAAGAACTTCGACTTAAACATCTGAGGCGGTTCAGGAGATGTAGAAATATAGAGTCTTCGACCTATATTTATGCCTTGAATATCGCAATTAGCTGCATTTTCTTGAGAATTCATTGTATTTTTTTTAGTGTTGAAATAATGTAAATGTAAACCTTAAATTTGATTTATGGTGCTCAAAAAACGAATACTACATTTCTATGACTTTAAAATGACTCAAGTATAACAGAAAGCTCCTAAAATATTAAATAATTAACTTTGTATCTTAATTCAAGTTTCGTAAAGAACTTTGCCGATTTCATTTTAAAAATAAATCCCCCCACTAACTGATAAAGTGACAATATTTTTAATCGAATTTTGTTATTTTTATCAAAATAGTGTCTCAAAAAGAAATTAAAGTTGTTTGAGAACGTTAAAACCTTTTTTTTTGCAAAAATTGTTAAATTCATTTCATGAACATGTCAAGAAAGTTACATCCTTTTATTTTTTCGCTTTTAAGTTTGTTGTGCGTTTTTAACAGCGCCTGTGCCCAAAAATCTACAAAAACCACTACTATTTCGGCTAAAGTGGAAGGCATCAATATAGGTACTGCTAAATTGGTGGGTGTGTATGCTGATCAGAATTTTTTAGCTGATACCGCTAAAGTGCAACCTGATGGCAGTTTTAAGTTTGAGCGCAAAGAAGGTTATGCCGATGGTTTTTATTATATGCTGTTACCGAATCAGCAAAATTTTCAAATCATTGTTGCCGATGGCGAAAATCCAATTTTTGAAACCAGCATGGAAAATTTATCGGGCGACATGCATGTAAAACAGTCGAAAGAAAATACGCTTTTCTACGAAGTGCTCAAGTATCAGGTCGATTTAGAGAAAAAATTTGATGTTTTGGCGCAGCAAGTAAAATCAGTCGGTGCGGGTTCGCCTGAAGCAGAAGAGATTAAAAAGAAGCAACAAAAACTTTTAGACGACCGCGATGCAAAATTGGCTGAGCTTTGGAGGAATAATCCCAGTTCATTTGCCATGAAATTTAAAATGGCAGGTCAAAATCCGAAATTGCGGTTTACTTACAAAGCTGACGGGCAGTTAGATTCATCAGCTACGCTTAATAATTATCGCACGGATTGGTGGAATGATGTTGATTTCAACGACAGTCGTTTTTGTAATACGCCCGTGTTTTTTAATAAGTTGAAAAAATTTATGTTAGAACTGACGCCTCAAAACAACGATTCCATCATCGCCTCTGCCGATAAAATTATTGACAAAACACTCAAAAACAAAGAGCTTTTCAAATTGTGTTTGAGCTGGATTACTTATACTTATAAACCGGCGACAACAAGTTATATGGACGGAGAAGCGATTTACTCACACCTCGTCAATAAATACTATACAAAAGAAAAAGTGTATTGGGAAACGCCCGAAGATATTGATGGTTTGCACAAAACTGCGAATCAAATGAGTGCCAGCATTTTAGGTGCTACTGGACAAAACGTCACAGCTGAAGATAAAAATGGCGTAAAACGCTCGCTTTACGATCTAAAATCGGAGTATGTTTTGGTCTATATTTACAATTACGATTGCGAACACTGCCAAAAACAAACGCCCGAACTCGCTAAATTTTTAGTGAATAATAGAGATAAAGGCATAGATGTGTTCAGTATTGCCGCTAATTGCAACGATTATAAAAGATGGACAGAATTTCAAACCAAATACGGCATTATTTGGACAGATGTATGGGACCCGAAAGTTGATTCGCGGTATCACGAAAAATACTACATAGATATCACACCAGAGATTTATGTTTTGAACAAAGAACATAAAATTATTGCCAAAAATTTAAAGGTAGATCAATTACCTGAATTTTTTAAAAACGAATTTGCAAAATCGCATTAGCCTATTATTTATTATTGAGCCAAATCCGTAGGTTTCAATTTACCTCTAACTTCACTGTCATTCGTAGAAAAAAAATTGCTAAAGTTGGTGAAGTTAGAGGAAAACTTCATTAACACCAATCAAGTTTATTTTTAGTTAAGAAAATGTTACTTTTGCATTCTTTATACTCATAACCTAATACAAGTTATGAATTATGAGTGATGAGGGATGAGTTATTGTTTAGCGTATCTCATCATTTAACACTCATAACTCTTAACTCAACATTAATACCACCTATGATTTGGTTTTACTTCTTAGCACTTATCGCTGTATTACTTGTTTTTGATTTAGGTATTCTTGGAAGAACTAACCCAAAGTCGCCATCACTAACAAAGGCACTCATAGAATCATCTGTTTGGGTTGCTATCGGTTTGGCGTTCAGCGGTATCATTTTCTATGTTTACGAAAAAGATTTATTTGGTCCAGATAACAATACATCGGGTATAACCGCTTTTATACAATACTTAACCGGTTACATATTAGAATTAACATTGAGTGTCGATAATTTATTCGTTATAGCGCTCATCATGGCATATTTCAAAATTCCTTCAAAATACCAACACACTATTTTGTTTTGGGGAATAGTAGGTGTATTAGTAACACGCGGTATTCTTATCACTATGGGCTATCAACTGGTTTCGCATTTTGATTGGGTGAATTATTTATTCGGTGCAATATTGCTTTTTTCAGCTTATAAAATGGCAACAACCAACGAAGAGAAAACTGTCGATTATGAAAAATCGGGCATCATAAAGTTTTTAAAGCGCTTCGTTAAAATTACATCTCAATTCGATGGCAATAAATTTTTTACATTTATTCATGGCAGAAAAGCCGCGACACCAATTCTCGTAACGCTATTAGTTGTGGAGACAACCGATATTTTTTTCGCTTTCGATTCGGTTCCTGCTGTTTTTTCTATCACGCGCGATCCGTTTTTAGTGTTTAGTTCTAATATTTTCGCCATTCTAGGTCTGCGCGCTTTGTATTTTGTTTTAGCTGCTTCGATGGATAAATTCAGGTATCTCGAAACTGCTTTAATCGTAATCCTTACTTTTATTGGTTTGAAGATGATTGGCGAACATTGGATACATATTTCGGTAGGTATTTCTCTTGTAGTAGTAGCTATCTCATTGGCTGTGGGTATAATTGCTTCTTTGGTTTCCAATAAAAAATAAGATAACTCTGATTGTATTCCGCGCAAAGGCTTTTCTAAGGAATCCTTTCCAAATTTATTTCATGTGCTAATTTCCTAACCGCACTGCTCACACCATCTTTAATAGCCAAAATAGCTTGAGGCGGTACTTTGTACGATTGCATTTTGATTGTATTGTGCAGCGTGTGCATTTTCAATTTGCCATCAGCACCATATAGTTTTACTTCCACCTCTGTTTCAAATTCGGAATCAGGTAACTTAAGTTTACTACAATTTTTAAGAGTTTCAAATTTAAGTTGCGCTACCAAAACACCATCCACTTTATGGGTTTGACAGATACTTTTAATTTCTTCGCTGTTCTGATTGTTAAAATCTAAACAACAATCGATGTATTGCAACGAGTCGAGTTTATACGGTTTAAGTGCGTACAGCATCGACTTAATGTAAAAAGTATCCGTTTTGTCAAAACGATTGTGAGTCGATACATCGCCCGAAAGTTGCGTGAAAGCTAATCGCTTGGGCGGATTGTATTGTTTAGAAGTGTACAATACTTCTGTGTCGTTAATTTTACAATTAGCGCAGAAAATGGCAGAGAAAAAAAATATGCTTGTGATTCGGTACATGCTGAGTAGTTTCGGTAATATACTCTATTCAACAAATGTGCCTAAAATTCAATTACGAATTACGAATTACAAATTACGTTATTGTTTTGACGTAATTTGTAATTCGTAATTCGTAATTGAATCAACAACTAATTTTATTAACCCTTGTTGCGTGCCTTCCGCCTTCGAATTCGGTATTTAAAAAGGTATCAATTATCAAAAACGCCATTTCTAAGGTGATGAATCGTGCAGGAATAGCGAGCATATTAGCATCATTGTGTGAGCGCGCTAACTCGGCTAACTCAACTTGCCAACACAAAGCGCAGCGAATGGCTTGATGTTTATTGGCAGTAATAGCAACGCCGTTGCCACTGCCACACACTACAATACCGAGATCCGCTTTTTTTGCTTCAACCGCTTCAGCAGTTGGGTGTGCAAAATCGGGATAATCGACAGAGTCACCTGAGAATGTTCCAAAATCGAGGCAAATGTGGTTTTTCGCTACCAAATAATCACGTATGTGTGCTTTGAAATTATATCCTGCGTGGTCGCCACCGAGTGCAATTGTCATTTTTTTTAATAATTTGTGGTAAATTTATAATTCTCTGTATGAATTTTGCAAATAAATTTGAAAATAAGAAAACTATACGTAATTTTGCGCTTCGAAATTAGAGAAATATAAAGAGCGCAAGCCGTTATGGAAAATATAATAAATTTAGTACAGTCAAAATTAGCAATTAAGCGTGATTTCCCCGCATTCAAATCAGGCGATAATATCGTTGTGAACTATAAGATTACAGAGGGCGATAAGGTGCGTATTCAGGCATATCGCGGCGATGTGATACAAATTAAGGGTCACGGCGAAAATAAATCGTTTACAGTTAGAAAAATTTCGAATGGAGTTGGTGTAGAAAGAATTTTTCCTATATCTTCGCCTAGTATTGATTCGATAGAGGTGTTGAAGCGTGGTAAAGTACGTCGCGCACGTTTATACTACTTACGTGATGTGGTTGGCAAGAAAGCACGTATTAAGGAATTGAAATCGTCGATTGGAAAAGATATGAAATCGTCATCAAAGAAAGTCGCAGAAAAAATAGTTGATGTTGTACCTGCACCCGCACTTGCAACAGCAGAATAAAGATACCAATAGTAGCAAACTACTTATAAGTAAAGCCGAAATGAAGCGATTCATTATCGGCTTTCTTCTTTTATATCCCATATACAAGTAAATTTGCTATTTTTGACTTTCAAATTTTAATTATGCTTCCACTTGACACATTATTCCTACGTTTAACTCTGGCAGTCGTAATAGGTGGCATTATTGGTGCTGAAAGAGAGTACAGAAATAAATCTGCTGGGTTTCGCACCATGATAATGATTTCTTTGGGTGCTTGCCTTTTCACTATTTTCTCGGAATATATTGGCGCGCCAACCAACGGCGACCGTATTGCATCGAATATTGTAACGGGTATAGGCTTTTTGGGTGCAGGCGTCATTTTCAAATCCGATGATACGATAAAAGGTTTGACAACTGCCGTTACCATTTGGCTTGTTGCTGCGCTCGGCATGGGCATCGGTGATGGGTATTATTCTGCATCGCTGTTGGGTTGTGCATTGGCAATAATTGTACTGGTTGGGTTTACTTATTTTGAAGGGTGGATAGACCGTGCTAACCAAATTAGAAACTATAAAATTGTTTGTCCCTATACAGAAGGTCAATTAAAAACGTACGAACAACTGTTTCGACATCATCATTTAAAGTTCAAGCGCGGCAAACAAGCGCGCAATGGCAATGATATTACAGGTATTTGGTCAGTTATAGGAACTGAAAAAAATCACGACCAACTCATTGCTATTATACTGAATGACGCTGGTGTGAAAAGTTTTGAGTTTTGAAGAAAATTTCCCGCAGACTTCGCAGACTTTCGCAGATTTGAGTCGCTATTTCTGCGAAAGTCAGCGTAGTCTGCGGGAAATTTTCCTCGAGATTTAGTGCCAAATAATTTAGTCCACAACCCATTACTCGAATTTAAATGATTTCATTATCTTCGGTAATAACAAATATAGAAAATTTATTTTTAAATTTTTCGCAATCAAAAAATTTCAGTTCAACGAATCAATTTTGCTATTTAAAGGAAATAAAAATAGTTCTGTTTCAACGAATCAGTCGCGCTGCTTAAAAGTAACAAAAATAGTTCTGTTAAAGTAAAAAAGCCGCAATCACTCGCGGCTCATTTTTAATTCTTTCATTCCTTCACTCTTTCATTAATATTATTGCGCCGCAGCACCCGCTACAATTTCAGAAAGCTCTTTTGTAATCGCTTCCTGACGCGCTTTATTGTAATTAATTTTTAAATTCTTCAGTAGCTCGTTTGCGTTTTCTGTCGCTTTATCCATAGCCGTCATACGCGCACCGTGTTCGCTGGCGTGTGTATCTAAAACGCATTTATAAAATGTGGTTTGCAACACACCTGGGATCAAATCTTTTAATAAATCGGGTTCGTTCGGTTCGAAAATATAAACAGCTTTTTTCTTTTTAATAACTAAATCTGCTTTTGGCGCAGCCACAGGTAAATACGTAATGCCTTCTGCAAATTGCATAGCTGCATTTTTAAATCTGCCATATACAATCGAAACGTGGTCAAATTTCTTTTGCTCGAAGTTTTGCATCACATAAGCAGCTACTTGTTTGACATTATCGAAACTTAAATCGCTAAAAGTATTGACGAAAGTACTCACAACATTGGCGTTCGGATAACGGCGTTTGAAGAAATCGTTTCCTTTTTTACCAACACAAATGATGGTTAATTTATTCGTTGCTGCTTGCTTTGCGTATTTTGTATTGATGGTTTCAACGCCTGCTTTTAAAATATTGGTATTGAAAGCCCCGCACAATCCACGATTAGACGTTACAACCACCAAACACGGATTTTCAATAGCGCGTTCTTTAGCGAATGGAGAATCCATTTCGCCATCATAATTTTCGAGCACGTTCAACAACATAGCGTTTAAACGCGTTTCGTACGGACGCATTTGCTGAATAGCATTTTGTGCACGGCGCAATTTCGAAGCCGAAACCATTTTCATGGCTTTAGTGATTTGTTGCGTACTAATTACCGAGGCTATTCGCGAACGAACTTCTTTTAAATTTGCCATAATTCAACAGCTCATATTCTAGCCTTGTAGGTTTTAAAAACCTACAAGGTTTAATTTTTAGTTTATAAACCTCGTAGGTTTTTAAAACCTACGAGGTTAGAGAAATTATTTACTTAACTGCATTCAACACCTCTGCCGCTAATTTCTTAACCGTATCCAAATCGGCATTTTCGAGTTTGCCTTTTCTGAAATTCTCTAAAATAGCTGGATAGCGCGATTCCATTGCGGTGTGCAATGAGCTTTCAAAATCTTTGACTTTGTTTAATGGCAATTCGCGAAGCAAATTATTAGTACCGACGAAAATACTTGCTACTTGTTTTTCAACCGTAACAGGTGAGTATTGCGGTTGCTTTAACAATTCCACGTTGCGCGCTCCTTTGTTCAAAACCAATGCTGTTGACGCGTCTAAATCAGAACCGAATTTAGAGAACGCTTCTAACTCGCGATATTGCGCTTGGTCGAGTTTTAAAGTACCTGATACTTTTTTCATCGACTTGATTTGCGCATTACCACCCACGCGACTTACCGAAATACCTACGTTGATAGCTGGACGCACACCTGCGTTAAACAAGTTTGATTCCAAAAATATTTGACCATCTGTGATAGAGATTACGTTGGTAGGGATATACGCCGAAACGTCACCTGCTTGTGTTTCAATAATCGGTAATGCCGTTAATGAACCACCACCACGCACTAAACCTGCTGCTTTAAGCGATTCAGGTAAGTCGTTCATTGTGTTGGCAATCGCATCGTTGTTGATGATTTTTGCTGCACGCTCTAACAAACGAGAGTGTAAATAGAATACATCACCTGGATAAGCCTCACGACCCGGTGGACGACGTAATAAAAGCGATACTTCGCGATAAGCTACTGCTTGTTTCGATAAATCATCGTAAACAATCAAAGCTGGACGACCAGTATCTCTGAAAAATTCGCCAATCGCTGCACCCGCAAATGGTGCAAAAAATTGCATCGGTGCAGGTTCAGACGCTGAAGCAGAAACGATAACGGTGTATTTCATCGCACCGTATTCTTCCAGAACACGTGCAACTTGTGCTACCGTTGAACTTTTTTGTCCGCAAGCGACATATATACAGAACACGGGTTCGCCGCGTTCGTAAAATTCTTTTTGGTTGATAATCGTATCGAGTGCAATCGCAGTTTTACCAATTTGACGGTCGCCAATAATTAATTCGCGTTGACCACGTCCAATCGGAATCATCGCATCAATCGCTTTGATACCCGTTTGTAACGGTTCGTTCACGGGTTGACGGAACAATACACCCGGCGCTTTGCGCTCTAAAGGCATTTCGTAAGTTACGCCCGTCACTGCACCTTTACCATCAATCGGTTGACCGAGTGTATTAATAACACGACCAATCAAACCTTCACCCACTTTAAGCGATGCGATACGGTTGGTACGTTTTGCTTTCGAACCCTCTTTGATGCCATCACCGGCACCTAATAGTACAACGCCCACATTATCTTCTTCCAGATTCAGTGCAATGGCTTGTGTGCCATTTTCAAATTCTACCAATTCACCTGCTTGAACATTGTTCAAACCGTACACGCGAGCGATA
>JAYWBA010000159.1:0-13156 GCA_043781915.1 Saprospiraceae bacterium | reverse complement strand
TTACCTTTAAAATTGGGATGCGTTGCAATGCGGTGTAAATACAAAGAAGTATTATTATCGCGCTCACCCCAAATAATTGGGTCAGAAAAAGCCATTGTAAAAATGCCTACAATGACATTATTCTTTATAATTTTGATGTGCCTTTGTTCTTCGATTTCTTTTAACACAACATCGTGCGAAACAATAGGCCATACATTATAACCTTTTGCTGCTTGGTATTGCGCCGCAGCTTCATAAATTTTTATGATTTCGGTCAAATCACTGGATTCTGAATTTTGAAATGGAAACATTAATAGTTGTTAGTTGATAGTTGACGGTCTCGAGTTGAGCATTTTTCTCACTACTCACAACTCCCCACTGATAAAGGTGTTAATTTAAACCAAAAGAGCATCAAATTTAAACGATTAGGATTAAAAATAGTTAGTATTGCATCACGATTAAAAAGATAATATGCTCTGGAAGCAAGTAGCCGATTTAGATTACATAAATTCTTTATCAAAAAACACATTAGGTGAAGCGCTTGGAATTAAATTTATTGAAATTGGCGAAAACTATTTATTAGCAAGTATGCCCGTTAATAAAAACACAGTTCAACCGTTTAGAATTTTACATGGCGGAGCTTCAGTAGCATTAGCAGAAACGTTAGGTAGTATTGCAAGTACCCTCTGTATTGAAGATTTTTCAATACAACAACCTGTAGGAGTTGAAATAAATGCAAACCATTTAAGTTCCGCTCGAGAAGGAACGATGGTTTTTGGAAAAGTTACACCCATTCGCATTGGAAAAACGATTCATGTTTGGAATATAGAAATAACAAACGATGCCGCTAAACTTGTTTGCATTAGTCGCCTCACGGTGGCAATTACACAAAGAATAAGTGATAGGTGATAAGTGATAAGTGATAAGTGATAAGTGTTACATAGAAACCTTGACTTAATTCTAACTTATCACCTATCAATTATTACTTATTCCCTAAATTAAATCATGCTTATGAGTCAATGGCGTTGGAAAATTGCACAAAGTTTTGAAATTTTATGGTGGAAGCGGTATTTGAAAAATAAATCTAAATCAGATTACTTGCATTGGAAAACGCAATATTGGCGTAATTTCCTCCACGACATCAATCTCGGTCAGCTTTTAGATGTTTCGGAAGAACAAAAAATTATTCTCGATGCAGGTTGTGGCCCAGCGGGAATTTTTACCGTTTTGGATAATCACAGTGTTATCGGTTTAGACCCACTCATGGAAGCATATACAAAAAATGTTTCTCAATTTCTGATAGGCGATTATAAACACGTTAGCTTTTTAAATCAAGGCATTGAAACGTTTGAAGGACATGGTCTTTTCGATTACGTTTTTTGTTTAAATGCTATTAACCATGTCGAAAGTTTAAAAAAGTCAATAAATTCTTTAGTTGAGGCAACAAAAGAGGATGGTACGCTCATCATTTCTGTCGATGCACATCGCTCTAAATTACTTCAACGTATATTCACTTTACTGCCAGGCGATATTTTACATCCGCACCAATATACATTGCAGCAATACAAATCAATATTTAAAAACCAAGGTATTGAAGTTCAAAATGAGGTATTGAAAAAACGCGAACCTATTTTTGATTATTATGTGCTGGTACTTAAAAAAAGTATTATAGCCCAGCATGAGCGCGTTAAATCTGTGTAAATTAAATATTTCGCGCAACACGATGTAATTTTACAGCGTAAAAACACTATAGTTTACTATCCATTTATGCTGCGCGGACAATTTATTCTTATTTTCGGGGCTTTTTTAATATTTTCATCTTCTGTGTTTGGTCAAACAGAACGCATAGAATTAGAGATGAAGCGCCAAAAACTATTGCAACAAATTGAACAAAATAAAATACTGCTACAACAAACGAAAGTTGAAAAAACGGGTGCAAACCGACGGGCTGAAATACTACAAAATCAGATTGAAGATAGACAAACCCTTATTTTGAATTTAGGTGATGATTTAGTTTTAACGGATAGCATCATTTCTAGAACTGACACTGCCATTGTTGCATTAAACGACGATTTATACCGACTAAAATCCGAGTTTGGACAGATGCTGCGCAAAGCTTACCGTATGCACGTGCCAAGCAATTCATTACTATTTCTTTTTGCTTCGAGAAGTTTTAGCGAATCGTACAAACGGTGGCAATATTTCAGACAATATGAAAAATTTAGAAAGCGGCAAGCCGAATTAATTGGACAAATTACGGAATCGTTGGTACGTAAAAATACAATATTGATGAAACAACGCCAGACAAAAGATAGCTTAAAGGTTGGTCTTGAAACTCAAAAAGCTATTTTACAGATTGAGCGGGGTGAAAAAATTAAAATGGCTGAAACGCTCAGAAATGATGAATTAAAAATCAGTACTAACTTAAAATCTGCACAAAAACAAAGCTCTAAACTAAACGACGCCATCGATAATATAATAAGTGCTGAAATTGAAGCACGCAAAGCGGAAGCTGCTGCTAAACGCCGCAGACTCAAAGAAGAAGCAGACCGACTTGCTGAATTGAAAGCTAAAAAGAAAACCGAAAGCAGCACTAACAAGAAAGAAAAAGAAATCGTTGATAAACCTTCTGTTGCAGCTACTGAAGATGTTTTAACCGATTCACGAGAAACTTTAGAACTTTCAGCCGATTTTAGGAACAATAAAGGAAAATTACCACCACCTGTTAACGGACCAATTATTCGTGGTTTTGGAAGACAGCAAGTACTCAATAAAGTTGTATCGGTAAATAATGGTATTGATATTAAAACGGCACCTGGTGCTGAGGTTCATTCTGTTGCAGCCGGAACTGTTACTGCAGTTTCAA
This sequence comes from Saprospiraceae bacterium, assembly GCA_043781915.1. Lineage (GTDB taxonomy): Bacteria > Bacteroidota > Bacteroidia > Chitinophagales > Saprospiraceae > JAAFJT01. The sequence continues at coordinate 10,311 of JAYWBA010000159.1, read as the reverse complement.
GTATTCCAGGATTGGGTCAAATTATTATTTTACAGCACGGAAATTATTACACAGTATATGCGCATTTAAGTGCCGTTTCAGTTTCAAAAGGTCAAGCAGTTTCGCCGAGACAAACCATTGGCAAATCAGGTGTGAATTTACTCACTAACGATCCAGAATTGCATTTCGAACTCTGGCTCGAACGCGTTCATGTTGATCCATCACCTTGGTTTGGACGTTAAATCAATTACGAATTACGAATTTCAAATTACGGCTCAAAAAGTTGAACCGTAATTCGTAATTCGTAATTCGTAATTCGTAATTGGTTATGCAAAAAGAAAAATATACCCAATTCATTCGCGAGGAAGCGTATAAATTGGGTTTTAGTTTTGTGGGGTTTGCCAAAGCAGAACGCATGGATGCAGAAGCTAAACGTTTAGACGATTGGCTCAATAAAGGTTTACATGGCTCGATGCAATATATGGAAAATCATTTCGAGAAAAGAATAGATCCTACTTTACTCGTTGAAGGTGCAAAAACGGTGATTTCTTTCATGTTTAATTACCACAATCCCAAAAAACAAGAAGACGAAACCGCTCCTAAAATTTCGATGTATGCCTACGGCGAAGATTATCACCATGTCATAAAAAATAAACTCAAAACGCTTTTACAATCAATTAACGAAAATATTGGCGAAGTTAACGGGCGCGCATTTGTCGATTCTGCACCAGTTTTAGAGCGCGATTGGGCAAAACGCGCAGGCATAGGTTGGATTGGAAAAAATACTTTAATCATACATCCGAAAGCAGGGTCGAATTTTTTTTTAGCTGAACTCCTCATAGATTTAGAACTCACGCCCGATGCTCCAATAAAAGATTATTGTGGCACTTGCACCAAATGTATTGACGCTTGCCCAACTGATGCGATTGCTCCAAATGGTTATTTGCTCGACAGCACTAAATGTATTTCATATTTGACCATTGAGTTGCGCGATGCTTTACCAACCGAATTTCAAAATAAAATGGAAAACTGGATGTTTGGTTGCGATATTTGTCAGGATGTTTGTCCATGGAATCGGTTTGCAACGCCGCATAACGAGTCTGCGTTTGAACCAACTGAAAATTTACTTTCAATGACTAAAAATGAATGGCTTGACATAACAGAAGAGGTTTTCAACACCATTTTCAAAAAATCAGCAGTGAAACGAACAAAATATATAGGTTTAAAGCGTAATATTGATTTTTTAAATACACCAAAGAAAAATTCGTAAATTAGATTAGTGTAAATTATTTTCGCCCTGAGAAAATAAATTTACTAAATCATGAGATTACGAAACGACACACTATGGAAAGCCATATTAGAAGATATATTTGAAGATTTTCTGCGCTTTTTCTATCCAAATGCCGATGAAATTTTTGATTTTTCAAAAGGTTTTGAATTCATGGACAAAGAATTCAATGATATGATTCTAAAACCTGAAAAAGAACGAAACAGACACGTCGATAAACTCGTCAAGGTATGGTTGAAAAATGGTGAGGAACATTATATCCTGATTCATTTTGAAGTTCAAGGAAAGCCTGATAAAAAATTTGACGAGCGTATGTTTAGGTATTTCTACCTCATTCGACATAAATTTGGTTGTAAAGTTTCGGCATGGGCTATATTTACAGATAAAAATAGAAAATTTAAACCAACAGAATTTAGAGAATCTACTTTAGGTACACATTTGGTGTATCAGTTCAATACGAACAAAATTATTGAGCAAGATGAAAAATTATTGTCGCAAAGTGATAATCCATTTGCGTTTATTGTATTAGTTGTTCTCTTAGCACTCAAAAAAGGAAAAGTCATTGAAGAAAATTTAGTGGATTTAAAATTAGAACTGTTCAAAGAATTATTAAAAAATAGGTTTCCTAAAGAAAAAATTAGATCTTTAAGAACTTTTTTAGATGGTACGGTGCAATTTAATGAGGAAAATACCCGTATATTTGAACAAAAAAAGGAATTAATAACTAATAAATCTTCTCCTATGGGACTTTACGAATTAGCGTTAAAAGAAACTGAAAAACGCGGAGAAAAACGCGGAGAAAAACGCGAAAGAGAGCGCCATGAAAAAATGCTTGAAGAGTATATTCTCAGCTTACGAACTGAGGATAATTTCTCTATTGAAAAAATTGCAAAAACTTTAAAGTTAAGTCCTGAACGTGTTCAAGAAATACTAACAAAACTAAAAATCCAATAAAGTATATTAATGGTCAATTTTGTAAATACAGATTTAAAAGACATCATCAATCTGCAAAATGTCAGTCAGAGCTATGATGAAGGCAAAACTTGGATTATCAAAGATTTAAATCTTTTGGTTGAAGATAAACCCAATCAAGGGCAGTTTGTCATAATTTTGGGAATGTCAGGATGTGGTAAATCTACATTGCTGCGTTACATTTCAAATATAATGAAACCAACAAAAGGAGAAGTTTATATTGACGAAAACTTATTGAATGATAGTAATCGCGTTTCAATGGTGTTTCAACAATATTCTTCTTTGCCTTGGTTAACCGTACTTGAAAATGTCGCTTTGGGCTTAAAGTTTAAAAATATCGATGCCAAAGAAGCCAACAAAAGCGCGATGGAAATGATTGAGCTTGTTGGATTAAAAGGACAGGAGAATAAATATGCACAATACCCTACTCTTTCAGGTGGTCAGTTACAACGTGTAGCCATTGCGCGCAGTTTACTTTCTAATCCAGATATTTTATTGATGGATGAACCTTTTGGTGCACTCGATATACAGACACGTTTGCAAATGCAAGATTTACTCCTCGAAATTTGGCGTAAATTTAAAACGACAGTCGTTTTTGTTACACACGATATTTCAGAAGCAGTTTATCTAGGAGATGATATTTACATCATGCGCGCACCGCCGTCACAAATAGTTGAGCACATTCATGTCGATTTACCGCTCAACAGAACACACGAAGTTAAACGTTCACCTCGTTTTAACGAATTGGTGCAAGAGGTAGAAGATAAGATGTTGCAGGTGGCTAAATTGACAAAAACCTAAACCTCGTAGGTTTTAAAACCTACGAGGTTTACAAACCTACGAGGTTTAAAAGTGCTTCCCTGAGTTGTTTCTTCGATTCTGAATTCGCAATTTTAATACGCTCTAAGCTATCAGAAAAAACAATTTTGTAGTTTGTAAACGATAAGCATCGATTTAAATAATTCTGAAAATTGCAGCTAAATTTTTCAGCACTTAAACCAAAAACAATCATTTTGTTGCAGTTTGTTTTTTCAAACCATAATGAAAGTGGCGGTAAAAATGTATCATCTCGGTTACAAGTTGTGAAACTACAATCAGTTTGCAAATTAATTTTTGCTACCGAAAGAATTTTCTCTATGTAGGAAATATCTTCATTTAAATTTTCCGTACAGAAAATTACGAGTATATTTTTTTTGTTTTCTCCCGAAAACGTAAAATTAAAATCTGTTTGCTCAAAAACCCGAAAAAAAGAAAAATCCTGAAATATATCCACTAAATAAAAATTTTGTCAAAAATAAAGGTTTTTTATTTGTAATTTGGTTTTAAATTTGTATATATTTGAGAATGGTTTTTAGAGACATAATATATTACGTCTCTACTTTAATATCTATCACCCGCCATAAATAGTATTTTATGAAACAGCGTATCAAAATCAATCCGACTAAAAAATCACGGTTAGATAAACTCGATTTTAACCACATCCCTTTCGGACAAGTTTTTAGCGATCACATGTTTGTGTGTGATTATAAAAATGGCAAATGGCGGAATGCACGCATTGTACCTTATGCGAAAATATCTTTTGCACCATCTTTGGCTGCACTTCATTATGGACAGTCTTTTTTTGAAGGGATGAAAGCGACTAAATTAAACGATGGTACACCTGTTTTACTGCGCACTGATATGCACGCGAAACGCATAAACGCTTCAGCGCAGAGGATGAGTATGCCCGAATTTCCCGCCGATTTATTTCAAGAAGCGTTGCACACTTTGGTAGGTTTAGATGCTGATTGGATTCCGACAAAACATGGTGATGCTTTATATATTAGACCATTCATGTTCGCTACTGATGAATTTGTAGGCGTTCGTCCATCGCATACCTATAAATTTATCATTTTTACAAATCCTGTAAGTCTTTACTACAATAAGCCTGTAAAACTTTGGGCGGAAGATATTTATTCTCGCGCTGCTTATGGTGGAACAGGTGAAGCAAAATGTGCAGGCAATTACGGCGGCGCTTACTACCCTACTGCTTTAGCGCAAAAAAATGGTTTCGACCAACTCATGTGGCTCGATGCGAAGGAACATAAATATGTTCAGGAAGTAGGTACAATGAATTTAATGTTTGTTATTAATGGCAAAGTGATTACACCTAATCTCGATGGTGCTATTTTGGCAGGAATCACGCGCGATTCTCTCATCCATGTTTTCAAAAAACAAGGTTATGTTGTTGAAGAACGTCCTATAAGTATAGATGAAGTTTTTGAAGCGCACAAAAATGGTTCATTGCAAGAAGCTTTCGGTTGCGGAACCGCTGCTGTTATTACGCCCATTCAAAGCATAACTCACAAAAACACAGAAATTGTTTTACCACATGTAAAACATGGGATTGGAGAAGGTGCCAAAAAATTTATGAATGATTTGCGCAATGGTGCTATTGAAGATTCATTTGGTTGGTTAGAACCAGTGAGGGTATTGGAGTTGGTTTAAATTTTTATTGGAAAATTAAATGCAACAAACGGTGTTACAATGAATTTTTCATTGTAACACCGTTTGTTGCATTTAGCGCGTTGAAATTCGTTTTTTGAAAAAAAATTTGTGAATAAAATCTGATGACACATTTTCTTTGTATATTAACGGAAATTTTTTCAAACATTTTAAACATTTATCAATGAAAAAGATTTTCTTGTATTTTTATTCTACAGTCAGTGCTGTATTATTATTTAGTTCTTGCACAGAAACCCCAAAACCAGTCACTTTTGACTTAGTGGCAGCGAAAAAAGCCATTGAAGCCAGAAATAAAATTGTTATGGACGCTATAAACAGGGCTGATACCGTTGGTTTTGCCAATTGCTATACACTTGATGCCAAATTTATGCCGTCAAATTCACCCGCAGTGATTGGAAGGAGCAATATTCAATCAGCCATGTCGGAATACATCAAAGCGGGTTTTGCTCATATAGATGCAAAAACAATAGACGTTTGGGGCAATGAATCGCTCCTCACTGAAGAAGGTATGTATACTCTGACAGCAAAAGATGGTAGTGTGATGGATCATGGCAAATATATTGATGTATGGAAAATGGAAGACGGTGTCTGGAAAGTTTTCCGTGATTGCTCCAGTTCTGATGTACCTATGCCGATGCCTGAGCCAATGCCAATGCCCATGAAACACAAGTAAATAGTAATTACTTATGTTAAACAGACAGGTGCGGAGCACCGCAATATTTGTAGAAAAAATACGAAAAAGGTATTCGAGGTGTAGCGCACCGTAATATAAAACAAAAAATATTTCGGTGCTCTGCACTTTCAAAAATTTAATTCTTCAATTTCTACAAATATTTAGCTGCTCCGCAGCTTGCAAACTTAAAACATTCATTCCAACGCGCCACCAACCCGCTCACCCAAAAACGCACTCCATGCAACAACAATGTGCTTTTCGACGTTTTCCAACTACATAATAGTCTAAAATGAAGGTTAAGTACGCAGGCATTTTTTTAGTGTATTTTTTTTATTCTGTTTTTGCGACGGCGCAAATAACATCTGGCGCCATTGCTGGAATGAAAACTGAAGTAGAGATTCAGAATGAACAAAAATTCATTGCAGGCATTCAGGATTTACAACTTGGTAAGTTAGAAGCAGCTGAAAAAAAATTCAGTGACGTTTATGAAGCTGACGACAAATGCGATGCCTGTGCACATTATCTATCGCGCGTTAATGCTGGAATGAACAAAACTCAAGTCGCTTTAGATTGGGCAAAAAAAAGTATTGCTGCCGACCCAAAAAACAAATGGTATAGTTTGTGGCTCGCCGAGATGTACGAGAAACAAAACCAATATAAAAATGCGGCTGAAATTTATCAAAAGCTCATCAATTCGCCTAATTTCACATCCGATTATGCACCTGAATTGTATTACCGATTGGCAGAAAGCTATCACAATCAAGGAGATTTACTCAATTCCTTAAAAACGTTGGAAAATTTAGAAAAAGTTGATGGCATGAGTGAAACGCTATCCGATAAAAAGTTTTTACTTTACATCGACTTAAAAGACAAGAAAAAAGCAGGTGAGGAACTCAAAAAATTAGCCGATGCGCATCCCAATACGCCAGAATATCAAGAGCGCACGGCATCATACTTTGAAGTCATAGGCGATAAGACTACAGCGCTTATTTATTTCAAACGTTTATTGGCTTTAGATCCTAAAAACTCGAAAGCGATTTTGGCTCAAACAGTTTTAAATAAACCCACTGATAAAAATACATCAGCCTCGGATGAATTGGGAGATTTAAAACAACTGTTCAGTAACCCAAACATAGATCTGAAAGAAAAAATTAAAACTTTTCTGCCATTTGTACAGCGACTTGCTAATGGTGAAACTAAACTGATTGCTCCTTGTACAGATTTAGCACAAATATTGGTTCAAACGCATCCGAAAGAATCGCAAGCTTATGCAGCTTTGGGTGACGTATATTTCTATTCTGGAGATTACAAAGCTGCTATACAACAATACAATCAATGTGTTGCGCGCAATAAAACGAATTTTGGCGTTTGGGAACACGTTTTGTATATCCATAAAAATTTTGGTGAGTGGGATTCTATTCTCCAAAAAATTGATCTCATTCAAGATAATTTCCCGAACGAGAATATCACTTATTTTTATCAAGCTCAGGCGCTTGAAAAAAAAGGGCGTTTCAATGAAGCCAATGACGCGCTCGATCAAGCTATTTTAATGAGTGGCAATCAATCAGATTCAAAAAGTGTATTACTCGCAGAAAAAGGGTGGATAGCTTCAAAACAAAAAAACTTTGAGGCTACCGATAAATATTTTTCACAGGCACTCTCATACGCGCCAAAATCTGCTTGGGTTTTATTTAAATTTGCCAATGCCCTTCAAAATAGAAACGAAGAATCTAATAAAAAAGCTGCGCAATTCGTTGCGCAAGGCGTAACTTCGCTTTCAGAAAAAGATGCAGCAGCTTTAGAAGAATATGGCGATTATCTTTTCCGTATTGGAAACGTTGTAAAAGCGCAGGAAGAATGGGAAAAATCAGCCCGTGTTGCACCTGCTTCGAATTTGCTAAATCGCAAAATTGTAGAGAAAAAAATTGTTGAATAGACGTTTAGTTGTTCGTTGATAGTTATTTATAGTTTCGTCAATCATCAATTAAACCTATCAACGAACAACTATCAATGAACAACTAATAAACTATGCTTACAAAATCAAAATTTCTTTCATTATATGGAATCTCACGATTCCCTATTCCTAATTACTTATTCCTAATTACCTATTCCTTATTCCTTATTTATGGATTTGGTTGCAGTAAAAAAGTGGTTTCAAATCCGCAGATGCCTGACGCGTCTTCAACAAATACTAAACCAATATTTACTGCGCCTGTGGTAAAAACATCTTCACAGCTTTGGCAAGGCATTAACGATGAAAAGAAAAGTTTGAATTGGCTGGCAGGTGATGTTGATTTAGATTATAAAGGTCAACCGATGAACGTGGGTGCATCGGCAAAAATTATATGGCATAGAGATAGTATCATTACAGCGCGCATCACAAAATTAGGATTTATTCAAGTAGGTCGAATTAAGATTACGCGCGATTCTGTTTTCATAGTCAACCAACTTCAATCGCAATATCTTGCTGAAAGCATCAATTATTTAGAATCAAAATACGGTATTCCAGCCGATTTTAAAACCATTCAAAATATTCTTTTGGGAAATCCAGTGTGTTTAACAACTTCAAAAGAACTAAAAATCGAAAATAATACACAAGATTTAAACTTTTTATTAACTGGCAGTAACGAAAAATACAAAAATACATTTTTTATTGACCCCGATAATTTAGCACTTCGCAAGATAGTGATTGAAGAACCTGCCGAAAACAGGACGATTACCATTGAAAATTTAAAACCCGATGCAATTATGGCTGGAACTCAAAGTGTACCGTTTTCTCTACAAAGAATAATTACATTTTACAGTCCCAAAACAGGAATGACGAGCATTAGCATTGAAAATTTCAAAGAATCGCTTGAAGTAAATGTTCCGAAACCCATAAATTTTGTTACTCCCCTGGGTTATTCAAAAATGTAAAAATGATCCATTATATTATCTATGCTTTAGGTGATAGCGCTATTACAATAGAGTTTGCTAAAGTTATAGACCCAAAAATCAATGATACTGTAATAGCATTATCCGGTTATTTAAAAGACCTTTCCGTTGAAGGCGTTGTAGATATTATTCCCGCCTATTCGAGTGTTTCAGTCATCTACGATATAAAAGAAATAAGAAAGAAACACAGTTCTGCTTCGAAATACGTAACTGAACAGATTGAAATAGCCATTGCTCAATGTAATTCCCAAAAAACAAACGCGAGTAGAATTGTTGAAATTCCAGTGTGTTACGATGTTTCACTTGGGATAGATTTAGAAGAAATGTCTGTAAGTAAAAATTTGACCTTCGAAGAAATTATCGCCATCCATACATCAAAATCTTACCGCGTTTATTTGGTCGGATTTATTTCAGGGTTTCCATACATGGGCGTAGTCGATGAGCAGATTGCAGCACCTCGAAAAAAGTCACCTCGAACAAAAATTGAAGCTGGAAGTGTGGGCATAGCTGCCAATCAAACAGGCATTTATCCTTTCGATTCCCCAGGTGGTTGGAACATTATTGGTAAAACACCCATTAAAATGTTCGATGCGCAACGCGATTCACCAGTATATTTACAACCAGGTGACGAAGTTGTGTTTAAACCTATCACGCTTGAAGATTTCAGGAATCAAGAATCAGGAATCAGGAGTCACGAGTCGGGGAACAATCAACGAGAAAAGCTCATTACTCAAGGCTCATTGCACATTGCTGTTCAAAAACAAGGAATTGCTGATAGTTTTCAAGATTTAGGTCGCTATGGGTTTCAACATCTGGGCATCAATCCGAATGGTGCGATGGATAAAATTGCTGCGAAAGCCGCTAATTTTTTGGTGGGAAATTCTGAAAACGAAGCTGTTTTAGAATGCCATTTTCCTGCAGGTACTATTTTATTTAATGCAGATACACTCATTGCTATCAGTGGTGCAGATTTTACGCCCACTATTGATGAGAAAGAAATTCCTATAAACAGCCCTGTATTAATCTCGAAAGGTTCAACGCTTACGTTTAAAAAATGGAAAAGTGGTGTAAGAATTTATATGGCTGTACAAAATGGATTCATTTTGGATAAATGGTTAGGCAGTTACAGTACTAATACAAAAGCTGTTGCTGGTGGTTTTCATGGAAGAAATCTTCGGTCGAGTGATGAGTTATTAGTGATGAATAATGGGAATGCTAAATCTATTTGGCTTAACTCAAAGATAAAATTTCATGTCGAAATCGACAATTTATACAATTTTGAAGAAATAGAAATTTTAGTTGGAAACGATTATAAATTCCTAACAAATGAATCGAAAATAAAATTGCTAACAAACGATTTTTTAATTTCTATGCGAAGTGATAGAATGGGTTATAGATTAGAAAGTGAAGAATTATTCCTTTCAGAAAAATTAGAACTCATTTCTTCGGCTGTATCTCGTGGAACAATGCAATTATTACCCAACGGGCAAATTATTATTTTAATGAGCGACCACCAAACAACAGGCGGTTACCCAAAAATTGGGCATGTTACAAGTGCTTCATTTTCTTCATTGGCACAAATACCTTCTAACAAAAAAATAAGATTTAAAATTATAAGCACCGAACAAGCTGAAGAAAATTATATTATTCAACAAAATTATTTGCGGCAATTACAAATTGGTTGTAAATTGAGGCTGAAAGAGTTTTTGACCGAGATTAAACAGATTTAAAGATTCACATGATTTGTTAGTATTTTTAAGTCGTAATTTTTTTTAGGAGTTTATCAGTTTAGTTGGATAACTGCCTAAAACCTTTTTTACTTCTCAGATGGTTATGATTTACGGTAAGTTTCCCACAGAAATGATTAACACTTGTGTAGTTACAAATCTTTTTAATCTTGAAATTATATAATCTATTATATCATGGTCAAAATAGATATTAACTGCGATATGGGTGAAGG
>JAYWBA010000158.1:0-13230 GCA_043781915.1 Saprospiraceae bacterium | reverse complement strand
AGATTAAATCAGGAATTTCGTTTTGAGTGCAGGGTTTGATTTTCATTAGAGTTTTAATTCTAAAATACTAAACTTGAATGCTAATATATTCTAAATTTATAAACTCCTTTTGAAGGTGATTAAAATCTAAATCAGTTGTTAAAAGAGTAGCTCCTAAAATAGATGCGGTAGCAGCAATCCATAAATCATTTTGCCCATATTACGAGCAGATAAATTCAAGGGTTTATGTTTTAATTTTCCTTGGCTGAAAGCATCAATTTCAGCATATCTTTCTAAAATATCTTCATAATTAACGTCAGTTACTATTAATTCTTCAAGTAAATTTTCTAACTTAGATAATCGTCTTTTGCCCCAATGATTTATTTTAGAGAGTGCTTTTAATTCACCAATACTAACTACAGATAAAATTGCTTCATTTATTGTACTATCAAGGGGATTGAAATCTTTATCAACCTTAATTGAAATTTCACTTTCTCTAAGATAGTGAAGTATAATATTTGTATCTAAAACGTATTTCAAGCGCTTAATTGTGATAAGAGTAATTCAATAGGTTCGATAATATTTATTTCTTTGATAAGCGCATTAAATCGCTCTCTGTTGACGCCTTTATAGTTTTTAGCTTTTTTTATTTCTTCTAAATCCAATTTCTTTTTTATAGGTTTAGAAATTTTCTTCAATATCTCATTTGAAGTATCATTTTTATTCACAACTACTTGTAAATTGTCCAAGTTCATTGAATTCAACACTTGAAGCAATTGCTCAACTTCTGAGGGCGTTCCCTTATCTATTGTTAATCTCATTGTCGCTGTATTTTAAGCAAATGTACTAAGGTTTTAGTTTTTTTCAAAAAAAAATTTGCTTGGCATTACACTTGAACAGCAGCCACATTCAAACTCAACTCTTTCAACTGTGCATCATCAATAAACGACGGCGCATCAATCATTACGTCTCTGCCTTGATTGTTTTTAGGGAAGGCGATGAAATCGCGAATAGAATTACTGCCCGACATTACTGCCACTAATCTATCTAATCCAAAAGCTAAACCGCCATGTGGTGGTGCTCCAAATTCGAATGCGCCGAGTAAAAAACCAAATTGTTCTTCAGCTTGTTCGGGTGTAAAACCGAGTAGTTTAAAGTTTTTAGCTTGCAACTCGCGCGAATGAATACGGATTGATCCACCGCCAATTTCAACACCGTTCAACACCAAATCATAAGCATCGGCGCGCAAATTTTTCATTACTTCGTGGTCGCCACTGAGCATGAGTTCAATATCCTTTTGTTTGGGTGAAGTGAACGGGTGGTGCATAGCGTAAAAACGTTCGTTTTCTTCATTCCATTCTAATAAAGGAAAATCGACAACCCAAAGCGGTTTGAAATCTTTCGGGTTGCGTAAACCCAAACGCGAACCGAGTTCGAGGCGCAATTCACAGAGCTGTTTACGTGTTTTTTCGGTTTCACCACTTAAAATGAAAACAATATCGCCTTTAGTTGCGCCACAAGCAGCACCAACAGCTTGTAAATCTGCATCAGAATAAAATTTAGATACTGGCGATTTAATCGTTCCGTCTTCTTCAAATTTAATGTACACCAAACCTTTAGCACCAATTTGTGGGCGTTTTACCCAATCGGTTAAATCACTGATGGTTTTATTGGTGTATGATGCTGCCGTGTGTTTAGCGCAAATTCCAATAACGCTTTCAGCAGAATCGAAAACACTGAAACCTTTATTTTTTAACAAACCTTCGAGTTCAACAAACTCCATTCCGAAACGAATATCGGGTTTATCGGAGCCAAAACGTCTTGACGCTTCGTCGAACGTCATGCGTGGAAAATCTGTAAATTCCAGACCGAGACATTCTTTGAACAAATGTTTCGTCAAACCTTCAAACGTGTTTAAAATATCTTCTTGCGTCACGAACGACATTTCGCAGTCTATTTGTGTAAATTCGGGTTGACGGTCGGCGCGTAAATCTTCGTCTCTAAAACATTTCACGATTTGAAAATATTTATCAAATCCCGACACCATCAACAATTGCTTAAACATTTGCGGAGATTGCGGCAGTGCGTAAAACTGACCTGCGTGCATACGGCTCGGCACAACAAAATCGCGCGCACCTTCGGGTGTAGATTTGATGAGATTTGGTGTTTCAACTTCAATAAAATCTTGCGCACTTAAATATTTACGCACTTCAATAGCTACTTTCGACCTGAAAAACAGATTTTGTTGCACATTCGGTCGCCGCAAATCTAAATAACGGTATTTCATGCGCAAATCGTCTCCACCATCCGTATCATCTTTTATAGTGAAAGGCGGTACTTTCGATTCGTTTAAAACATTGAGTACATAAGCCACAACTTCAATATCACCCGTTGGACGTGCCGCATTTTTGGCTGTGCGTTCACGCGCGATACCTTCAACAGAAATAACGGTTTCACGACCTAGTTTTTCAGCTTCTGCATTGAGCGTACTACCTTCAGCAGCATTGAAAACAATTTGAGTAATGCCATAACGGTCGCGTAAGTCAACAAAAGTCATTGGTCCGAATGCACGAACGGCATCAACCCAACCACTAAGTTTTACTTTTTTTTCTATATCGGTAATGCGTAAATCGCCGCAGGTATGTGTTCTGAACATGATATTTTTTTATTTATTGGGTAGATTTTAAGAGGGCGTATTCAATACGCCCTTACTTTTATATCTACAACGAAGTTATTTTGAAATTGATTTCGTAATTCGTAATTTTTAATTCGTAATTGATTAATCCTCTTCGAGGGAAAGGTTCAATGCGAGTAGCGCCCGTTCGGATGCCATTTGTTCAGCCGATTTTTTATTAAAATCATCGGCAGTAGAGAGTTTACTGCCATCAACCAAAACAGCCACTTTGAAGCGGTCGCGTTTATCGAGTTTATATTTGGCGATGACTTTATACGCTACGGCGCGATTATTTTTTTGTCCCCATTCTAATAAACGGCTTTTATAGTTGTCGTCGTAGTTTTCTAATTCTTGAACGTTTATATGTTTGTGAAGCAATTCACGAACCACATATTTGCGCGTTTTTTCAAAACCGAGTTCCAAGTACATCGCTCCAACAAGTGCTTCTAAAGCATTGCCCAACATGGAACGGCTTAAACGCATGGAATTATTTTCTGAAAGCAACGAACCCAAATCGAGCGATTCACCAATTTTGTTGAGCGTGTGGCGCTTTACGATTTTGGAGCGCATTTTTGTTAAAAAGCCCTCATCACTGCTCGGATATTTGCAAAATAAATATTCTGCTACAATGGTTCCCAAAACGGCATCGCCAAGATATTCTAAACGTTCGTTATTTTGGCTGACGGCTGAACCATTTCTATCGTTATTACCCGATTTATGAAAAAAAGCTTGTTTATACAAACCCACATGTACAGGCACATATCCAAGTACCGATTCTAATCGGCGGACAAAATACTTATCTTTGGATAAGCGTAGATTATAAAATTTTTTTACGTTACTGAAAACCACGTTTGCTAATTAGTAGTACCAATTTTAGATTCCAAGTTTAATTTTAGTGGTGTAGTTTGTAGCGTTTCTATGTAGTGATAATGATAAAATAAAATATTATCTATTCTCAGCAGCAAAGAAATAAAAAAGAAACTATTTTATCATACTCTTTGCCAAATGTTTTTATTTAAAATGCACCAAGCGCTTCTTTTGACAATGAATTTTTGGTTTTTTAACTAAAATCTGTCATTTTTATTTCAAACCTAATAAGATGCTTCGCCACCGAATAGGTTAATTTTCCAAATCATTCAATCGGTGACGGATCTGTAAAATCGAGTTTGCGCAATTGCGGTGCGGCAAACCAAGCGATGACAACTACAACTATTGTCATTACGCCTCCGAAAACAACAGAAGGAATTAAACCCATATAATTGGCTGCAACTCCCGATTCAAATGCGCCTAATTCATTCGATGAACCAACGAAAAGCGCATTGACAGCTGATACGCGGCCGCGCATGGCATTAGGTGTATATTTTTGAACGATGGTGCCACGAACAACCATGCTAATATTATCGAAAAAACCTGTTCCCGCTAACATAAGTATCGAAAGCCAAGTCGAATGACTTAATCCAAAAAGAATAGTGCAAATACCAAATCCTGAAACGGCAAAAAGGAGTAATTGCCCAGCATTGCGTTTAAGTGGATAATAGGCTAAAATGCCTGACATCAATAGCGCTCCGAGTGCAGGTGCCGTTCTCATAAAACCCAAACCTTCTGGACCAACAAATAAAATATCCTTGGCATAAGCGGGTAACATAGCTACAGCACCACCAAACAAGACAGCGAACATATCGAGCGCCAAAGAGCCTAAAATGAGTTGGCGAGAAAACACAAAATGCAAACCTTCTCTAATTTTATGAATAAAATTTTCGCCCACCACTTTTTCTTTCTGAATGACGGGATAATTTTTAGTTTGACTAATAAAAACCAAAGCAAAAGAAATTAAAACCAAAATTGTGATGTATGCCAAATTTGCATTGCCCGATAAAGCATACAACAAACCGCCAATAGCAGGACCACCGATATTTGCCAGATGCCAGCTTGTAGTGTTCCATGTAGAGGCGTTCACAAATAGTTCGGGTGGAATGGTTTGCGCGGCAAACGACGATTGTGCGGGTCCTAAAAATCCGCGTACTAAACCTGTCAAGCCAATAATGGTGTAAACTATACCCAATCCGTTTAATTTTAAAAACGATTCAAATTGTGTGGTAATAATTAGTAACGTTAATACGCACAAGAAAAAAACGATTTCAGATACTATTATAATATACCGCCGGTTGTAGGTATCGGCAAAATAACCGCCAATGAGCGCAACACTTACGGCTGGTAGAAATTCGGCTAAACCCACCAAGCCCAAAGACAATACATTGTGTGTAATGGCGTACACTTGCCAACCAATAACGGTATTGAGCATAGTGATAGCAAAATTCACTGAGGTTCTACTTGTGAAATAAAGCGAATAATCGCGAATACCAAAAACGCGATACGCTTGTTGATTTGTCGATGCCATGATATTTTTTTTAACGTCGGGTGCGCAAAAGTAAGGTATTTTACAGTTTTTTAAACCATTTTTATGATTTTTAGTTGATAGTTGTTGATTGATAGTTGAAAGATAACTTGAGACTAACAACTATCAACCAACAACTATCAACTAAATTATGGCTTTTTTACAAGTAGGCGACAAAGTACCTGATTTATCGGGCATTAATGAAAACGGTGAAACGATTTCACTCAAACAGTTTGAAGGTAAAAAACTCGCTTTGTTTTTTTATCCGAAATCAGGAACACCTGGGTGCACTGCCGAAGCATGCAGTCTGCGCGATTATTACGCTGAAATTAAAGCGAAAGGCGTTGAAGTATTGGGTGTTAGTCCCGATTCGTTTAGAAAACAAAAAAACTTTATCAAAAAATTCAATTTCCCTTATAGCTTGATAGCAGATACGGATAAAACAATCACGCAAGCATTCGGTGCATGGGGTCCGAAAATATTTTGGGGGAAACATTACGAAGGCACGCTGCGCAGTACGTTTTTAATAAATGAGCAAGGTATCATCGAAAAAGTTTTCGATAAAGTGGATACTGAAGAGCATGCGAAACAGATACTCGAAGTTTTATAAAAATTCAATTGCTCGAATAAAACTTAATAAAAAACCTACATTTTAGACAAATCAAAAAAATGATTACTCAACTAAAACAAGAAATAATTAAACGTTTTGGCAGGGTTGGAGAAATAATTCAAAACTGAAATCTATTCAATTAGAGGTTATCAATAAAACCGTAAACCGATTTACCTCAAATTCTCGGCACTTGGCATTGGATTCTTCAATTTTTTATTGATAATTATGCGGGAAAATTAAGAATTGATAGAACTCAATCTACCACACAGAAAAAATAAAAATAACCGCTAATCTTCTCAGGATTTAACGGTTACTCATGTTCTCAAAATGGGATTTTTATTAGCTTAAAGTTTTGTTTCTCAAAGACATAGAAAACAGCATTTTCATCATCCAATTCTACCAGTTGCTTCTTTGAACTGTTCTTGTCGCAATTAGTGAAACGTTGTAAAAGTATTACAATTCCTTACACATAAACAGACGCAAGCAACAGTCTGCTCATATTCCCGTTTTTGCGGTCAGTTTCACCCATAATTGGTTTTTTGAAATTTTAACGCTTGTACTACAATGACTAACCACTTATACTTGAAATTAACCGTAAACAATACAATAAGTACAACCTGTATTTTTTGTGGAATCAATTCATCAAAAAACTTTACTTTTGTAGCATTTAAATTACGTCAGCTAAATTTTTATTTTTCAAACCTGTACATTATTGAATTACATACACCACATTCAAAGCATAAAAAATAAGGTTTTTCTCCTTATACTCGGCATCGTATGCCAAGCATACTCGTTTTCACAAACCATGCCTTTCAAATTATTCACACCACACGATGGTTTGGCGCAATCGCAGGTGCAGTGTATATTTCAAGACAGCAGAGGTTATATTTGGCTCGGTACGCATGGTGGTGTCTCATTTTACAATGGCGATAAGTTTCAAAATTTAACTACCTTCGAAGGTTTGCCAGCAACTACAATAAAGCAAATCCAAGAAGATGCCAAGGGTAATATTTGGATGTGTGCGGGCAAATGTTTTTGCAAATACGATGGCAAAAAACTAACTTGCGATACTGCCAATGTTCGACCTTCCGATGGCAGATTTTTTATTGATAAAAATAATACAGCATGGTGCATTAATTCAAAGGACGATTTTTTGTACAAAAGTGAGGATTTTAAAACTTGGGATTGCGTTTCTAAAACGAATAAAAGTTTAGAAGATAAAAAATTTTGTAGATTAAACTATGATAAATTTAGCGATAGATTCTTTTTAATGGATAAAACCAACCATAGTTATGTTTATCAAGATAATAATTTAAAACAACTTTCAATTCAAAATATTGGAATACCCAACCATTTTGAAAATAGAGAAATGATATACAGTGGTTGTAGAGATTCTATATTTTCAATTTCAAAAGAAAACAAAATCAGCTTTGTAAAAAAAGTTAATTCTATGGAAATTAATGATATTTTCCAGACTGAAAATAGTAAATTGTTTTTTACAAATCATGATAGCACAAAACTGTATTCCATTAATAAGCAAAATCATTCAGATTCATTAGATGTAGGTGCTACAACAAACTTGCTTTTTGAAGATAGAGACAAAAATTTATGGATTGGGTGTGAAGAAGGATTGGTTCGCCTGTTTTTAAAGGGATTTAAAAATTTTTCAAAAAAAGAATTGTCAGGTGTTTGGAGTATGGCAGAAGATGCAAAAGGGATAATGTGGTTTGGTGGTTATTTCGATCATAAACTTCACACATTTGATGGAAATAAAATTACAGAAAAAAAAATTGATTACAAAATAACCTCAAACCAAATAAAAGGTAATTTTGGTGGTTTTTATTTTGGTGGCGACCGCGATTCCAAAGGCAATTTATATTTTCCGATGAGTTGGGGTATAATGAAATATGATGGTAATAAATTTTCTCCGCTGTATCCCATGAAAAAAGATACCAACATCAGTTTATTTTTTTCTTTAGATAAGGTTAGGAATAAAATTGTATCCGGCAGTACAAAAGGAGTGAATGACATAAATTTAAATACCAATGAAGTAAAATATTATGGCAAATCAAAAGGGTTAGTAACAGATAACATGTTTGTTTTGGGTGTCAGTGAACCAGATAGTGCTGGAAATTATTGGCTCGCTACGGGCGATGGAATTTCTTATCTTGATTTAAAAACTGATTCAATCACAAAGAATTACCACCAAAAACTCAAGAATTTAGCTTTTAATGGCGTTATAACTATTTATTCTGATTATAGAGGCACGGTTTGGGCGGGTTCATCGAAAGGGTTGTTGCGGTACAATGCTAAAGCCGACACTTTTGAATTATTTGCTAATCATATCATTCATAATAAAGTGAGTGCTATAAACGCTGTAAAAGATAAATATTTGGTTGTTGGCGCTAAAGATGGGGTTTATTTTTTAGATTTAAATGCTTATTATCATAATAATAAAACCAATGTTCATGCCTATAATCAGCACAATGGTTACGAGGGCATTGAACCGAACCAAAATTGTTTTTATGTCGATTCAAAAGAAAATGTTTGGGTTTCTGCATCCGATATAGTGACTAAAATTACGCCCTCCGAATTGGATTTTACTGTACACCCGCTCAATTTATTTATCACCGAAATAAATAATGAGCGTATTCCATATTCTAATTATAATTCAACGCTGAGTTTACCACATGGAATAAACACGGCTAAAATCCGTTTCGAAGCCGTCGGCTTTGAGCGACCTTTCAAAACAGAATACCGCTATAGATTAGACAATGAAACATGGACTAATTGGTTGGAAGAGGATTTTGCTATTGAAGATAATTTATCGAGCGGTACGCATACTTTTTATGTTCAAACGAGACCATCTGGAACAGTCGATGAAGCAGGCATAAAAGAACGACACCTTCAATTCAATGTCAGCGTTCCTTTTTGGCGCGATACTTATTTTCCTGTTTTGGTTAGTTTTTTCATTGTAGGTTTAGGTTTTTTAGCGCGGTTTTTTGTGAATAAAGAAAAAACTCAGAAAGAAAAAGAAAAATTAGAATACGATGCATACTTTTTGAAACAAGAAGCCCTGAATAAAGAGAACGAAAAATTTAAGCACGAGCAAGAAGAATTGAACAGCGAACGCGAACGACAAATCAAATATTTAGAAATCCAGACTTTATTGTCACAACTCAATCCGCATTTTATTTTTGGTGTTTTAAGTGCCATTCAAAATAAAATTATGGTTGAAGACCGCGAAAAAGCGAGCAGCTTGATTGTTGATTTGAGTAATTTAATTCGCCGATTTTTAGAATCAACCATCAATAGTAATTTCAATAAATTGCGAAGTTCAGAGGTGACACTGGCAGAAGAAATTAAACTTTTGAAATCATATATCGAGTTTGAGCAATTGCAATACAGCGATAATTTTGATTTTAAAATCAAAGTCGCCGAAGATATTAATATTGAAAACATACAAGTGCCACCGATGATGATTCAGCCTTATGTTGAAAATGCGATAAAGCATGGCATATTATATGAAAAAGAAAAGCGTTGTACATTAGTTTTGAGTTTCATGAAAACCGATGATAACGTTTTGGTTTGCACAATTACAGACAATGGCGTTGGTAGAGCGCGTTCTAAAGAAATTCAAGATGCGTATTTAAAAATGTATAAATCGCGCAGTACAGATATTTTAAATGATAGAATAAAAATAATGCAAGAACTTGGTCACGGAATTTACGTAGAAACAATGGACAATCCTGAAGGAGGAACCATTGTAGAATTAAAAATTGATTTATAGTAGCTTAACATCAAAATTATGAGAACTATTTTTATAGATGACAAAGAACCCGATAGAAATAATATGCGGCTTAGTTTATCGGAGTTTAAACAATTACAATTGGTCGGTGAGGCTGATTCCGTTGAATCGGGCTACGATTTAATTTTAAAAGAAAAACCCGATTTAGTTGTTGCAGATATTGAATTGTACCCTGGCACCGCGTTCGATTTATTGAACAAACTGCTCGAAGTAGAAAATAAAATCCATTTTGAAGTCATTTTTGTAACCGCTTTTGCCAATTTTGAATATCCCATTCGCGCCATTCAATACGCTGCATTGGATTTTATTATGAAACCATTGGATAGAGAACGTGTGAAAGAAGCGATTGAGCGCGCAGAGAGAAAATTAGCTACAAAAAACTCATCCAATCAATATCTTGAACAAATTCAAACTTTATTACAAAATATAAAAAATCCTACCGAAAGGAAATCCAATCGCATTGCGTTTCATCGGGCGGGCGGTAAAATAGAATTTGTTACTACCGATGAAATAATATATTGCGAAGCTGAAAAAGATTATACACATGTCTATTTAAAAGATGGCAAAAAATTTACTGCCATCCGAAATCTTTTATATTATAGCAGACCTTTAGAAATCGATTTTAATTTTTTCCGCATCAGCGATAAACATCTCGTCAATCTCGATTACCTTAAATTGTACGAACACAGCGAAGATTTTCAACTCACTTTAACAAATGGTAAAGTTTTAAACGCGTCGCGTCGTGGTGGACAGCAATTGAAAGAACACATTAATAGTAGTCGGTAAAAAATAAAAAAAGTGCTATCTTAAAAGCAGTTTTGCCCAAAAGCAAAACTGCTTTTTCTTTTTTGAACCAGTTATGGATGGAAATGACCAGATAGATACATTTTAAATACGGAAAAATTAAATAGATATAATTTTGTGAAGTAATTAATTTATCTCTTTAAAAAAAATCTATTTATGAAAAAAGTATTCCGTTTCTATTTTTTAATGCTTAGTTTGTCATTTTCTCTATTTTTTAGTTGTCAAAAAAGTAAAGATATAACAGGTATAGATGAAGATTCTCAAATTACTTCACAGACAAATTCTATAAATTTACAAGCTCTAACTACATCCAGTGGCTCGGTTTCAAAGGATTTTACATCTAATAAGTCAAGTGGGTACGTCTATATTACAGTCAATTATCAGGTGGTAAGCTTTGGTAAATTCAATCCTACAACGATAAATATTGATTGGGGTAAATACCATCCTACTCTTTCTTACAGCTCTAAAAAAGTTACATGTGGGTTTACTACCACAACTGTTGGAGTAATTTTTAGATTAAAAAACGCTGGGGGGAGGATAAAAATATATGTAAAAGCAACGCCAGCGCAAGATATTGATATTCGAGATACCGAACCCCCAACATGGGGTAATCCTTGTTCAAATCGATTGGAAGGGGTTAATCTTTAAAATGACTTTACAATTTAATTCATAGGACTTCAAGAATTCCTTTTTAAACATTTTGCAAGTAGTTTTTGATAAAACATGTTCTCGATTTAGCCTCCTTAATCGCGATTTTAACTTATTTTAAAGTCGCGATTCTTTTTTTGAACCAGTTATAGGTAAAAACGACCGTTGGTTCTTTTTTATAAATGAAATAATAAGAAATTACCAATTTCGCAGTGTGTTTATGAACAAAAAAAAATTAATGTATGAAATTGCAAAAAAAATACCAACTCATAATTTTTTTATTCCTCTCAATTAATTGTACTTTATTTGGTCAGGGTTATACTTTTGATAAAGCGGTCATTGCTGGAGGCTTCCAAGCGTCAACAAATGAATATATAAACGAAAAATACAGTTTTGTCGAGGGTGAACAAATTGTTGCATGGATTAGGAATTTTAATATCACTAAACAATTTCAAATTATCTTCGAGTGGTATAGTCCTGATGGTCAAATCAGAAATACATTTCCAACAGATATTTTTGGGCCATATATCCTTCCAACAAATGACGTAAGAGTTAATATTTATACACCAAGTGTTTGCCAAAATGGGCTCTGGACTGTAAAATTTAATATTAAAGATATTAGTACAGGTAGAATTTCTACAATCGCAACAAAAACGTTTAACCTAACTTGTAAAACAAGTTCAGGAATTCCTTTATCAAGCGCATCAATAATTTCACCAACTTCTAAATGTCCAACTGATCCAGTAAGTGTAAATATAAAATTTCAAGCCACTGCTGGCACGGTAATAACAGCGGGTAATTATCGAATTGTTGGTAATACAATCATTTTACCACTTATAAAATCAAGTTCATGCAATATTTGTATTCAAGTTATTGAAGACTTTGATTTTACTTTCAATTTAGGTACTTTCCCAGTTGGAAACTACACTGTTCAACTCGAAAGTACATACTTTTCAAATGCGAGTAGTTTTGCTTCTCAACTTAGTTTTAACGTCAAACAATGTACAGTTGCAAGAACAGTACCCATAACAGGTATATCTTTTCAGTCTCAAACGCATTGTACAACCGATCCTATTACATTTACAGTAAAATATATCGACCCAGATTATTGTGGCAGTAACCCGAGTACTCCACAAAAAACAGGCAACTCTTTTTTAATTCCATTTAGTTGCGATCCTCATTGCGATTTTTGCTTTGGCGGAGAAGTTACAAAGACAATAACCATACCTTCTCAATCAGCAGGTAATTACAATATTCAGTTAGACCCAACTTTTTTTACAAATTTAAGCAGTTGGAGTTCTCTGCTCAATTTTACTGTAAAGCAATGTGGAAGTACAGTAAATTCGTCTTTAACTTCAGTTACAACGTCTCCAACTCCTACAAAATGCACAACTGATCCAGTTAGTGTTAATGTTCAGTTCCAAACCAATGTAGGAGTTTCTGCTACGGCTGGCACACCAAGGGTTGTTGGAAATATAATATATCTACCTGTTAATGTTGGCACTTGCAATGTTTGCACCCAAGTTATTACCAACCACGATTTAACTTTTAATTTAGGTACATTGAGTGCTGGAAGTTATACGATTCAGTTTGAAAATACAAATTTCACAAATTTGAGTAATTTTAGTTCTCAACTGAGTTTTACAGTTCAGCAATGCAATACTACACCAGCGCAATGCCCTGCAACAAGCAGTATAAAATTAGAAAATATAACTTTTGAAAAAACGCCGAATTGCAAATACAATGTGCACTTTACGATTAGTGGCGCACCTTTACAATTAATAGACAATAAGAATAAAATTTATTTTTATGGATATAAAGCGCCTTACGCATGGGTGACAGGACCGCCTCCTTTTCAAAATGTAACTACATTCAGAACTAAAGATTGTATTGATAGTTCAAAAATAATACCTGGTGGCATTTGCACTTTCGATTATAGTCCCGTTTGCGGTTGTAATGGTTTAACATTCTCGAATAGTTGTTCTGCTGCAATTAACGGATACACAATTTTACATGTTGGAGAATGTACTGGAAGTGAAGCTATTCCGTACACGGTTTATGATGTAAATCCTTCAGACCTATTAAATTTAAATTTTAAGCTCGATTATTACGATATCGTTATTTGTGTAACAACGCCATGTCCACCAATTTTAACTAAAACTTGCGAATACACTTTCCAGATTCAAGTACCTACTTTGGTTTCATTAACTATTAACCCTATTGCACCGATAGTAAAATGTGGTTCAGGACAAAAGGTATTTAATTTAACGGATAGTAATTTAAGTATTTTGAATGGACAAAATGCTTCTGTG
>JAYWBA010000157.1:0-4857 GCA_043781915.1 Saprospiraceae bacterium | reverse complement strand
CGAACCCAGAAATTATTGAGAACGATCATATCATAAAAATAGCTGACATTGAAATAGACAAACAACGCGTTCAGGTTTCGCGCAATGGACTTGCCATTGATATGCCCAAAAAAGAATTTGAACTTCTACTTTTGTTGGTTTCGAAGCCTGGTAAAGTTTTTACAAGAGAGGAAATTTACAATAAAATTTGGGGAGATGATGTGATAGTTGGCGATAGAACTATAGATGTTCATATTCGTAAATTGCGCGAAAAATTAACATCCGACCATATTAAAACGTTTAAAGGTATCGGCTACAGATTCGATTATTAGAATTGTAGTAAATCTACTACTTTTATTCTTTTTTTGTAATTATTTAGGTGTTAATCAATGAAATCGAAGATTCACGAAAACGCGAATTGATTAACATTTTAGCTTTAGCTAAAATTATGAAGGATATTTCACCGCGGCAAATTGCCATTTATACAGGCATTATTAATTCAGTCATTTGTTTTTGCTTTATTGCTTTTTCTACTTTTGCAGAAACAAGTTTGTATAAAGCGTTAAATCTAATTTTCTTGCCAATAATTATTTTCGCAATTAGTTATTTCTGTATCGAAATAATGGTCGAAAAGTTTTTATCTCAACGCATAAAAGTGATTTATAAGAACATTACGGAAGTGAGAAAAACTGAGTTAAAACCACTCGTTGATGAAAACAAAAGTTTGAACGAAGCCGAGCATGATGTGCAAGAATGGGCTGAAAACAAAGATAAAAAAATTGCCAATTTGCAAGAATTAGCAGATTATAGGCGCAATTATATCGGAAATGTTTCGCACGAAATGAAAACCCCCATTTTTAATGTTCAAGGTTATTTACATACGCTTTTAGATGGCGCAATAAACGACCCTGAAGTAAACATTTCTTTCCTCACAAAAGCAGCGCGCAATGTTGACCGCTTGCAAAACATTGTTGAAGATTTAGAAACAATCTCGAAATTAGAAGCCGGTAAAATGGTTATTGATTTACAAACTTTCGATTTATATCAGTTAGCATCAGAAGTTTTTGAAGAGTTAGAAATTAAAGCACTTAACAAACAAGCAAAACTTTCTTTTAAACTTGGTGCTTCAAAAGGGTTTTATGTTCGAGCTGATAAAGACTATATTCGCCAAGTATTGAATAATTTAATCAACAATTCCATTAAATATGGTAAAATTGGCGGTTCAACCAAAATCGGCTTTTACGATATGGATAAGGTTATTTTAACTGAAGTAAGCGACAACGGCATCGGCATAGCACAAAACCATTTACAACACCTCTTCGATAGGTTTTATCGCGTTGATAGAAATAGAAGTCGCGACGCAGGTGGCACAGGATTGGGACTTTCGATTGTAAAACATATTCTCGAAGCGCACAATCAATCCGTTCAAGTGCGCAGTACAGAAAACGTTGGCACTACTTTTAGTTTTACGCTTGAAAAAGCGAATATAAATAAGTGATGAGCTATTTCAATCTTTCCAATCAGCAATAAACACGTTGGTGTCGTGGGTACCCCAGTTATTTCTATTAGAACTCCAAGCCAATTTTTTCCCATCGGGAGAAAACATCGCGAAGGCATTGAAATAGCTTTCAGTTGTGATTTTTTCCAAACCTGTACCGTCTAAATTAACAGTGTACAAGTGAAAATCGTACCCTTTTTTAGATTGATGATTGGAAGAAAAAATAATTTTTTTGCCATTGGGTGTAAAAAAAGGCGCCCAATTCGCTTTGCCGAGATGCGTTATCTGCTTCATATCAGTGCCATCAATATTAATCGTAAAAATCTCCATATTTGTTGGCGCAACCAAGCCTTTATCGTAATACAATTTGTAATCTTTAATTTCCACTTCGGTTGTTGGTCGGCTGGCACGAAACACTAGTTTTTTAGAATCAGGCGAAAAGAAAGCACCACCGTCATAACCAAGTGTATTTGTCACTTGTTTTTGGTTTGAGCCATCAATATCCATAATCCAAAGTTCTAAATCGCCGCTGCGCGTTGATGTAAATACAATTTTTTTGCCATCAGGTGAAATTGTAGCTTCTGCGTCGTAACCATCTGAATTTGTATATTGTTTAATTATTTTTCCAGAAAAATTAGCGACAAAAATATCAAAATCTTTAAAAATAGGCCAAACGTACCGTTTTCCATCTGTCGGAGTTGGAATTGGGCAAGCGTCTCCACCTAAATGTGTTGAAGCGTATAAAATATGTTTGTTATCGGGCATGACGTAAGAGCAAGTTGTCCGTCCCTTATTCAGAGAAATCATTGGCGGTGTATAGGCAGTATCTTTGAGTGCTTTTTTAATATCAAGTTTGAAAATTTGATCGCAACTAACTTTCCATTTCGCGTAATCGGATTGAAGAGTTAAGAATTTGCCGTTTGGACTCCAATATGCTTCTGCATTATTGCCGCCAAAAGTTAATTGGTGTATATTTTTTAAATGCGTTTCTTGTGAAAATGTTTTTTCAGTAATTAAAGCACTGAAGAAAAGAATAGCCACTAATTTTAAAACGTATTTTGGATAAAACATCGGGAACTTTTTAGTATGCAAATGTATTTAAAGTGTAGCAATATTTTCTAATTTTTCAATAAAATGACAGAATGAAATTTCTTAAATTAAATTACCTATTTTTCATAGCCTCATCTTTTTTATTCAGTAATAGCGCATCGTCTCAAAATATTTCTATTAAAAACCTCAGAAAACACATCTCATTTTTAGCGAGTGATAATTTACATGGCCGCGGAACAGGTACTGAAGATGAACAAGTTTCTGCAAATTACATTATCCATGAATTTACAAAAATTGGTTTAACGCCGCACGGCGATAATAATACTTGGTTGAATCATTTTGCATGCAAACAACCTATCAATCCGCATGCTGATACCAATTCAACTTCGCCATCCTTGTTCAGTGCCAATGTTGTGGGTTTTTTAGACAATGGCGCTGCGTTTACGATTGCAATTGGAGCACATTATGACCATTTGGGTATTGGTGGAGAAGGGAATTCGCTCGAAGCCAATCCAGATAAGAAAATATTTAACGGTGCAGATGATAATGCATCTGGAGTAGCAGGTGTTATTGAGTTGGCAAGGTATTTTAAAAATAACGGCAAAAAAGAACCCTTTAACTTCTTGTTTCTTTGTTTTTCGGGAGAAGAATTGGGTTTGATAGGCTCTAAGAAATTTTGTGAAAATCCAACATTTCCGCTCGAAAAATTAGATTATTACCTCAACTTAGATATGATTGGTCGTTATCGCGAAGAAAAAGGTTTAGTTATCCAAGGTGTTGGTACATCCGATTTGTTTACAAAAATTATTGCGTATTCACCGACTAAAATAAAAACCACTTTCGACTCTTCAGGTGTAGGTCCATCTGATTATACCTCTTTCTATTTAAAACACGTTCCAGTTCTCGGTTTTTTCACAGGCGCACATTCCGATTATCATAAATCGACTGATGATGTTGAGAAAATAAATTTCGAAGGAGAAGTGAACGTTTTAGACTATATTGCAGAAATTATTGAAGGTACATGCACTTTCGATAAACAAATTTTTCAAGAAACCAAAACTCCACAAACGCAAGCGCGTTCGTTTAAAGTTACTTTGGGCGTTATTCCCGATTATTCTTTCGATAAAAAAGGGTTACGGCTCGATGGTGTTTCAGAAAATAGACCTGCCTCAAAAGCTGGTTTAAAAGCGGGAGATATTATTTTAAAAATTGGCGAGTACAACATCGAGAATATTTATTCGTACATGGATGTTCTTGGAAAATTTAATAAAACAGATAAAACTACCTTAGTTTTAATGCGTGATGGCAAAGAAATAAGCGTTGAAATAGAATTTTAAACTTGTAAGATTATGTTCACCATACCTCATACTATTGATTTTACGCTAACAACACCCGCTGTGATTTTCCCAGCAGTGTCGTTATTGTTAATTGCTTATACAAATAGGTTCAATACCATATCCAATAGAATACGCGATTTGAAGCGACAATACGTCGACTCAGAGGATGATACTATAATTATTCAATTGAAATCATTGCGCCGCAGATTACTTATTATTAGGAACATGCAATGGTTGGCTGTTTTTTCGCTCTTTTTGAGCGTACTTTCTATGTTGATGATGTTTGAAAACAGACCTAATACTGCCAAACAATTTTTTGTTGTAGGCATGTTCACACTTTTGGGTTCTTTGTTTTTATCACTGCGCGAAATTCATCTTTCCATCCATGCGCTTAATATTGAAATGCAAGATATAGAGCATAAATTAGTGGAGAAGAAGAATTTTTTAAGAAAGATTGAGGAATTTGAGATATAATATCTCTATTTCATCAAAAAGACACTAACCACTTCATCAGTTACGCGCGCAGGGCGTTCTGTTTGTCTATTAATTAAAACCCAAAGAGTTTGCGCTTCTAAAATTATTTTGTTGTCTTTGAGAGTTTCAATCAAAAAAAATCTTTTCCAAGTAGCACCTTTCGGTTCATCAACCCAAGTTCTAACTCTTAATTTATCACCTAAAAAGCAAGAGCCGAGATAATCAATCTCGTGACGGCGAACAATCCAAAAGTATTTTTCTGACACCTCAGGTGTTACATGGCTATCCCAATGAACACCTGAAACATCATTTATTAAATTTAAATAGGCTACATTGTTCATGTGATTATTGAAATCAATATCGCTATCTTGAACAGTATAGTCGTAGGAAAATTCCGAAAATTTCATTCTATGTTTTTTTGAGCTTTGAGCCATGAGCTTTGAGCTTTGAGCCTTCTTTTAGACTGATAAGAGAGGCTCAAAGCTCATAGCTAACAGCTCATTGCTCAAAAATACTTGT
>JAYWBA010000156.1:0-13508 GCA_043781915.1 Saprospiraceae bacterium | reverse complement strand
TAAAAGCGTTTCACTGTTGTAATTTCGCCGCGTAATCAGGTATCAAGTGTCAGGTATCAGGTGTCAATTCCTAAGAAGTATTGACACCTGATACCTGACACTTGGCACCTGATAACTGACACCTGTTTTATGACACTAAACGATATTAGAAAACCCATTGAAGTCGAATTGGACATTTTCGAAAAACATTTTCGAGATTCGATGAAAAGTTCTGTGCCGCTACTCGATAAAATTACGGGTTATATTGTGCAGCGCAAGGGCAAGCAAATGCGTCCCGTTTTTGTTTTTCTTTCGGCGCGCTTGTGTGGTGAAGTGAACAATATGAGTTATGTGGCTGCCAGCTTGGTGGAACTTTTACACACCGCTACACTTGTTCACGACGATGTAGTGGATGAAAGTTACGAGCGACGGGGGTTTTTCAGCGTGAATGCGCTTTGGAAAAACAAAATCGCCGTTTTAGTGGGCGATTATTTGCTCTCGCAAGGTCTATCGTTAGCACTTAAAAATGATGGGGTTCTGATTTTAACCATCATGTCGAATGCAGTTAAAGAAATGGCGGAAGGTGAGCTTTTGCAGATTGAAAAAGCGCGCAAACTGGATATTGACGAAGAAGTGTATTATAGAATAATTAAACAAAAGACGGCATCGCTTATTGCATCGGCGTGTTCGGTTGGTGCAGCATCAGCAACTTCAGATTCCAAATTGATTGAAAAATTAGGTTTGCTCGGCGAAAACGTGGGTATGGCGTTTCAAATTCGCGACGATTTATTCGATTTTGGTATCGACGATGTGGGTAAACCGCTCGGCATTGACATCAAAGAAAAGAAAATGACGCTGCCACTGATTCATGCTTTAAACGTTACGGATAAAACTACCCGCGCTAAAATGATAAACATTGTGCGGCGCGAAAGTCATAAACCCGAAAAAGTGAAAGAAGTCATAGATTTTGTGCGCAGCAGCGGTGGTTTGCAATTTGCTGAAGAAAAGATGCAATATTTTTGCAACAACGCATTCGAAATTTTAAAAGAATTTCCAGAAAGTGAAGTACGAACAGCCTTCGAGCAGTTAATAGATTATGTGACAAAAAGAAAGAAGTGACATTTAGTAGTTACTCGTTCTTATCTCGAATTACAAATTACTTTCAAGATAGTTACTTCTTCTTTTAGGTAGGACTAAATCACAACCCAACTTAATTTTGTAGTTTCATTATTTCTGAAGAAAAGTTAAATCTTCCAATATAGAGTCATAACTTCACAATCGTGTTCGTTTATGTAAAATGAAAATGGCTTATTGGTTATAAAATCAAGTTTATTTTCCGAATCTAATTCATTTAATGCCTTGTTGAGAAGAACTCTTGAATGAAGCAAAAAGAGCCTTTCGATGAAAATTTCTAGGAACTCTAAATTTTCAAAACCATCACATGTTAACCAAGCAGGCTCGAAGTTAATTCCGTTTAAAAATAGAATTTGTTTGTTATAATCATACTCTTGGCTAATATAACGCGGTTCTAATACACATGGATAAAGCTGTTTGCCATAACAAGTGAAAGAACTTTTATAATGATAGTAGTAATCATACTCAATAAATATGGCTTGAATCTCATCAGTTTTTCCCGATAAATGAATCGCTTTGAAAATTTTCTCAAACTCAGTTTTAAAATATTTTATTAGCTCTGTGTTATTCAAACTTTCATACGCAACTAATCTTTCAGAATACAATAAGTCGTAAGATTTATCATTCTTTAATCTCTCTAATTCTTCGTTAAGTTTATCTTCATCGAAATTATAAAATAAATAGCTGCCGTCTTTAAATCCATTGTACAATTCTTCGTATTGAGCAGAAATAGTTTTTGAAATGAGTGTCTGATAACAATCATCTCTTTGTTTTTTAAGCGCAGATAAAATGGTTGAATTATCCATGAATTGTAGCTAACTTAAATGTGAGTAGTTTGGAAAATTTCATAATTTTAATTTATTAATGATAATATCAACTATCACTCCTATTCTGAATCGGCATAGCGGCATGAAAATCTTTAACAACGCGTGTGGCATATTCATCTAAAAGTTGATGTACCCGTTTTTCTTCTTTCGATTTCACAATCAGACCGATGTGGTGTTTCTTCTTCATTCGCCATGCAATTTCAGTATCTTTAAAAACTGAATCGTCAGGATGTTCGAAATGCGAGAGACTGACTATTATACCAGCAAAATTTGTTTGAAATTTAGGGAGTGTGTATTTTTTGTCTTGAGCTACTGCTATTTCCAATCGTGCCCATTCGCGCCAAATATTTAAGCCCGTTGCAGCTTCAACCATATCAGCAATGTTGGCACCACCGACGCGTGCGCTTGTTTCTAAAAAAACAAAATTACCTGTCGTGCGGTCTTTAATATACTCGGTATGAGAAGCCGAATATTGCATGCCGAAAGCTTTCATAACATCCATATTTAAACGCTTAATTTCAATCGCATCGCTTGAATCATCTGCAAGCGTGGCAGAGCGAAAAACGCCACCGCCATGTGCGACCTCCATCGGTGTAGCTAAATAGCGACTGACTTTACAAAAAAGCATTTTACCATTGTGAGTAATCGCATCTGCATGATACACATCGCCAGGTCGAAACTGTTCTAACAAATGTTTGTGTCGGCGGTCACCCAAACTGTGAATATGGTGCCACGCTTCATCTAAATTATGCACTTTCTGAATACCTGTTGCCGATGCTTCCGAGCGTGGTTTAATGAGCCAAGGTCCGTCGGTGTGTCGCAAAAAATTGGTAATAGTTTCGTCGTGAAAAAGCGAAGTGAATTTAGGGACTGAAATATGCGCACTTTGAGCCCGCATTCGCATAGCGAGTTTATCTCTAAAATAATGCGCCGTAGTAACACCCATGCCGTTAATTCTGAAATATTCGCGTAGCTCAGCACCTTTTTCAACGTCAAAATCGTCAAGTGAAACAATCACATCAATTTTTTTAGTGCGCATTATCCATGCCAAACCCAATTTCAGATTTGCCATTTCCCAATTTCCTTGTTCGCCATTTTTATCTTCAAAATAAAAAATATCATCTAAACTTTCGCGGGGCCACGCTTCTTCTTTCAACAAAGCCGATGTGAGCAAATACACAGCAGCACCTTCCGCTTTGGCTTGTTGCATAAATTGCTCTCCTTTGAAATAACTCGAAATACACAAAATAGATATTGGATGGTTCATGCTGCTAAAGTTTGACTTAAAAAACTAACCGATTAGTTCAAACGCTAAATTAACACTCAAGTTGGAATTATTTATTTTTTGGTAAAAATTTTTAAAAACTATTAAATTTTCGGATTGATCCGAAAAAAGCTGTTTATTTTACGGATCTAATCGAAAATTTAATAAAATGAATAAGGTTTTCCTAAAAAAACGAATTAAGTATAATTCTTAGTGAATCTTTGTGCTGAGAGAATTCACTATATATTTTCAGCACAAAGTTCATAAAGGAACAAAGATTCACAAAGCCAAAACTCTAAAAGCCGCAAGAGAAATTTAATTTGTTTAATTCATATCCATAAAGTATGTTAAATCGCGATAAAATCATCGGCATTTCTTTTTTTGTACTTCTCATCATTCTGGTTATAAAATTCTTGTTCTGGCAAACAAGTTTTTACAATTCGCAACCAAGTGTGCTAGGTGTTGTAGTCGATTCGGTTGTAACTGGTAGCTTATTATTCGCTGCTTATTGGCTTTCGAAGAAAATGACTGATGATAATTCGAAAAAGAATTGAATTTTAATCTTTGAATTTCCTAAAAAAATATTTACATTTGTAAAAAAAGTATGGCTGTAGCAACTCAATCTCAACCACCATTCAGCAATTTACAATTGGAATTGTTGAAATTATTTAACCGACATCTATCTGATGAAGAGTTGTTGGAGATAAAACGCGTCTTAGCACAGCATTTTTTGGAAAAAGCAATGGATGCTGCTGACAGAGTTTGGGCAAATAACAATTGGACTGCAGAAGATGCTATTAGGTTATCTCACGAACATAAGAGAACAACTTATAAACCTAACTCTTTATGAGAGTTGTTTTAGATACAAACATTCTATGGATTTCTATCCCACGCCTTTCTCCATCAAATTGGTTGATAAGAGATTTATCTTCTCAAAAATATTCTATTTGTGTCACTACTGATATTTTAGATGAATACGAAGAAATTATTGAAGAATTTTTAGGTACAGAAACTGCTCAAAATTTCATGGAGTTTTTAGACACAATACCGAATTTGGAACAAATTACAAGACATTTCAGATGGCAATTAATAACTCACGATCCTGATGATGATAAATTTGCAGACTGTTATTTATGGGGAAACGCTAACTACTTGGTAACTCATGATAGACATTTCAATGTACTAAAAAAAAGATTGTTTCCACGGATTAATGTCATAACCCTTGATGAGTTCAAATCAATCTTATATTCTCAAGAAATATAGTTTAATAAATTTTCCCTTCCTAATTTTAAGTTAAAACAAGTTCATCAAATAGAAATTAATGAAGAATTGCGCTTTCACTCACCAATCACTCTCACAATTCACAATTAAGAACTACATTTGCACGTTTTTAATCGGTTTTCGATAAAAACTTCATCACCGAACAGCAAATTCGGTATTCGATACGTTCATATACAGCAAGTATTAGTAGTAACACAATTGTTCAATGACGAAGATATTCATTTCTGCTTTCCTTTTAATAACCTCAAGTCTGTTTAATTCTGTAGTAGCGCAATTATTGCCAGATTCAACGGCATTGCCCATGATGGAATACAAAGCGCCCAAAGATTATGAATTGGGTGAAGTGAAAGTAACAGGCTCTATTTTTACCGATGCCAGTGCATTGCGCGGCGTGACAGGTTTGCAAACGGGTAAAAAAATTAAATTTCCAGGTACCGATATTCCTAAAGCCATTAAATCGCTTTGGAAATTGCGCTTGTTCGAAGATGTTAAAATTATTAAAACCAGCCAAATTGGGGACGTTATAAATTTGGAGATTCAAGTTAAGGAGCGCCCACATTTAACAGTGTATAGTTATACTGGCACTAAAAAAAGTCAGCACGATGATTTGAATGCTATTGTCAATCGTTTTATTCCGAAAGGAACAATCATTACTGAAAATAACAAACAGAATGTCATTAACGGCATAGAAAATTATTTCAAAGAAAAAGGATTTTTAGATGCTGCTGTCACTGTTAAAGAGGTAAAAGATGATAAGCGCACCAATGGAACAAAATTGGTGATTGATGTTGCGAAAAAAAATAAAGTTAAAATTGAAGACATCACGTTTGTAGGTAACAACAATGCGAGCGCCAAGAAGCTGAGAAAGAAAATGGAAAAAACGCACCAACGTTGGAAATTGCCGCGTTTGAATTTGTTTTCAGGTTCGAAACTCGTTACTGAAGATTACGAAGAAGACAAAAAGAAAATTCAGAAATACTACTCCACTATCGGTTTTAGAGATGCCAAAATTGTTTCCGATTCAATCTATCGCGATAAAAAAAGTGGTAATCTTGAAATTCAAATGCGCGTTGATGAAGGACATCGGTATTATTTCAGAGATATTACTTGGAAAGGGAACTCTATCTACGATGCCAAAGTTTTGACACAAGTTCTCGGTATTCAGAAAGGTGATATTTACAACCAAGAATTACTCGAAAACCGTTTGCGTTTCAGTCAAGATGGTAGAGATGTTTCTTCGCTTTACATGGATAATGGTTATTTATTCTTCAATGTTGAGCCTACTGAAACATCTATTCAGAACGATTCGATTGATTTGGAAATGCGTTTGTTCGAAGGTCCTCAAGCGACAATCGACAAAGTGATTATCAAAGGAAATGAAATCACACACGACCACGTTATTCGCCGCGAATTGCGCACATTGCCTGGTCAGAAGTTTAGTCGCTCCGATATTATACGCTCACAACGCGAAATTATAAACTTGGGTTATTTCAACCAAGAAGCACTTGGTATCAACACACCCGTTAACCAAGCGCGTGGAACGGTTGATATAGAATATAAAGTAGAAGAAAAACCTTCCGATCAGTTAGAACTTTCGGCAGGTTATGGTGGATTTGGAGTTGTTGGAACGCTCGGTGTGTCGTTCAATAACTTTTCAATGAGCAATGTTTTCAAAAAAGATGCGTGGGCGCCACTACCAAAAGGTGATGGTCAGCGTGTTTCAATTCGCGCACAATCAAGCGGACCATATTTTCAATCTTACAACGCATCGTTCACAGAACCTTGGTTGGGTGGAAAAAAACCCAACTCACTCACAGTGGCAGCGGCGTATTCGCACTACAATTATGGTACAGCTATTGGTATTGCGCAAGCCTCTGTTTCTCTCGGTCGCCGTTTAAAATGGCCCGACGATAACTTCGTGTCGAGTACAAGTTTAGAATATCAGAATTATTCATTGGGTGCTGGCACAGGCTCAAGTACGAGTTCTAATTTAGTGAGTTTTAACACAGGTAGTGGCGATTATAACAGCATAAGTCTATCGCAAACCATTTCAAGAAGCTCTATTGCCGATCCTTTGTTTCCAAAAACGGGTTCGAAATTCACTTTAATTATGCAGGCTTCTCCGCCGTATTCGTTATTCAACGGCAAAACATACGACGATTTAAGCAATGCTGAAAAATTTCACTGGGTAGAGTTTTTTAAATGGCGTTTCAATGCTGAATGGTACACGGGTTTATTCGATAAATTTGTTTTAAAAACATCTGCTAAATTTGGTTCATTGGGTTATTATAATAGCCACGTAGGTTATTCTCCTTTCGGACATTACGTAGTCGGTGGAAATGGTTTAGCTAATAGACAAGTAGGTTTAACAGGTAATGAAATTGTTTCATTGCGTGGTTATGATTTAGGAACTCCTACAAATACTGATTTACCGGGCAATATTGATCCTAAAACAGGAGTTTCTACTGGTGGTGTTGCTTTTGTAAAATATTCTACTGAAATTCGTTATCCAGTATCGCTCAATCCATCTTCAACCATTTATGTATTGGCTTTTGCTGATGGCGGAAACGTTTGGCAAACACTCAGCGATTTCCGTCCATTTGATGTCAAAAGAACAGTTGGTGCTGGCTTACGCGTATTCTTACCCATGTTTGGAACACTTGGTTTCGATTATGGTATTGGTTTCGATAAACCCAATCTACCGGCTGGCACAAGCATTACTGGGGGTTATGGCGTGTTTAGTATAATACTAGGTTTTGAACCAGAATAACAAATAGCAAAAGGCGAAAAATTTATTTGCTATTTGATCAATTGTTATCTACACAAATCTTTTTTGAAAATCAAGAACAAAAAAGACTGACTCTGTGGGCAGTCTTTTTTGTTTCACTCAAACGCCTTCCGCAATTCCTCTTTATCATCAAAATGGGATTTGACACCATTCACATCTTGGTATTTTTCATGCCCTTTACCAGCAATGAGAATAATATCGTTAGGTTGTGCTAAAGCAACTGCCGTTTTTATAGCTTCACGCCTATCAGTTATACACAAAACTTTTTTAGCATCATCCCCCGAAACACCTGCACGCATTTGTTCAATTATACTTTGTGGATTTTCTGAGCGTGGATTATCGCTCGTGAGGATTAAACGATGGCTCAATTGGGCTGCAATTCGCGCCATAATCGGTCGTTTCGTCGCATCTCTATCGCCGCCTGCACCTGAAACAGTTATAATTTGTTGCGAAGGTTTGCGCAATTGTTGGAGTGTTTCGAGAATTTTTTCTAACGCATCCGGTGTGTGCGCATAGTCGACGATACCGACTATATTTTTAGTATCATGTACGATATAATCGAATCTACCTTCGGCACCGCGCAAATTGCTGAGTTTTTCTAAAATCGTTTCTGAATCGATTCCTAAAGTACGCGCCACACTAAACACAGCGAGTAAATTATACGCGTTAAAAGTGCCAATCATGCGGGCGTGAAAATCGTAACCATCGAGTTGTAAGTGCAACCCTGCGATACTGTTTTCAAATATTTTTGCACGGTAGGTAGCCGATTTTTTCAAACCATAACTTATGCGTTGTGCGCGCGTATTTTGAATCATGATTTGACCATTTCGGTCATCGTTATTCGTAATTGCAAAAGCCGATTTATCTAAACCATCAAAAAGTTTGCGTTTAGCACGCAAATAATTATCGAAGGTGCCGTGATAATCTAAATGATCGTGCGTGAGATTGGTGAAAACAGCACCTGCGAAATGCGCACCCGTTACACGGTGCTGCTCTAAAGCATGGCTCGAAACTTCCATAAAAACGTGTGTACAACCGCTATCAAGCATGCGTTTGAATAAGCGTTGAAGCTCAGGTGCATCAGGTGTTGTGTGCGTGGCGGGAATTATGTCTTTATCAATTCTATTTTCAACCGTTGAAACCAAACCACACGTATTTCCAAGCCCAGTAAATAAATCGAAAAGCAGCGTCGCGCAGGTTGTTTTACCATTTGTGCCTGTAACTCCGATAAGCGTAAATTTTTCAGAAGGGTTGCCATAAAATTGCGCGCTCAATAAACCTAAAGCTTCTGCACTGTTTTTAACTTGCACATACAAAACATCATTGAGTAATTTTTCTGGAAGTGCCTCGCATACAACGATTTTCGCACCTTTTGTTAAAGCACTTTCGATGTAATTATGTCCGTCGCTGTGTACGCCATGAACTGCGACAAAAAGTGCATCAGCCAAAACTGCGCGCGAATCGGAAGTAACCAACGAAACTTCTGGCGAAGCGGAACCAAAATGAGAGGTGTTTTTTAAAACAGAAAGTAAATCGAGTGCGCGCATTGAAAATTTTTATTGCAAAGATGTGCGAATCTAATTTCTTAAAATCGTACTTTTATAAGTTCTAAAAATTTTTCTCCATTTTTTTAAGAAAGGGTTCATACCCATCTATCTTTATTCGAAAGAGTAAACTTTTAAAAGCTGTAATTATTTAGCTTTAGCTAAACATTTACTAAAAACTTTAAATTATGAAAAAAACTTTGATTCTATTGATTTTTTCAGTAGCAAGCTTTGCTTGCGGACAGAAAACAGCGCAAAACGGAACAATTTCAATAACTAAAGAATATCTACAAGATAAAATAATGGGCGGTTGGGCAGGACAAACTATTGGTGTAACTTTTGGTGGTCCGTATGAATTTCGTTTCCAAGGCGCACTCATTGGCGATTATCAGCCGCTGTTGTGGTACGATGGTTATTTGAAGAATACAATGATTAATAATCCAGGTTTATACGACGATTTATACATGGATTTGACTTTTGTAGATGTGTTTGAAAAATATGGATTAGATGTTCCTGTCGATTCGTTCGCGAGCGCTTATTCTAACGCGGGTTATATGTTGTGGCATGCCAATCAAGCGAGCCGTTATAATATTTTGAA
This sequence comes from Saprospiraceae bacterium, assembly GCA_043781915.1. Classification (GTDB taxonomy): domain Bacteria; phylum Bacteroidota; class Bacteroidia; order Chitinophagales; family Saprospiraceae; genus JAAFJT01. Next base: position 4,093 of record JAYWBA010000156.1, on the reverse strand, counting down.
TGGCATGAAAGCACCTGCATCGGGGCATTGGTTGAACAATCCACACGCAGATTGCATCGATTACCAAATTGAAGCAGATTTTGCAGGATTAATGAGTCCGTGCATGCCTAATACGGCTTCGCAAATTAGCGATAAAATTGGGCATATCATGAATTATGGCGATGGTTGGTATGGTGGCGTTTTTGTTGGCGCTATGTATTCATTAGCTTTTACATCTTCAGATGTACCCTATATTGTGAACGAGGCTTTGAAAACCATACCCACGCAAAGTGAATTCTATCAGTGCATTCACGATGTCATAACTTGGCATAAAAAATATCCGACAGATTGGAAACAAACATGGTTGGAAGTGGAAAAAAAATGGTCAAATGATGTAGGTTGCCCAGAAGGTGTATTTTCAGCTTTTAATATCGATGCAAAAGTCAATGCGGCGTACGTGGTTATCGGGCTTTTATATGGTGACGGCGATTTTACAAAATCGCTCGAAATTTCTACGCGATGCGGACAAGATGCAGATTGCAACCCGTCAACTGTTGGCGGTGTTTTGGGTACCGTGTTGGGTTATAAAAAATTGCCCCCTTATTGGAAACAAGGATTGCACGAAGCAGAATCTATACCTTTTAAATACACGACCGTTTCTTTGAACGATGTATATAAAATTGGCATGAAACATACACTTCTCAATATTGAAAAAAATGGCGGTAAAATTAGTGGCGATAATATAACTTTGAACGTCCAAACGCCCATTACAGTTAAATTTGAAAAATGTTTTGATGGGCACTATCCATTGATTAAAACACCTGTCAGTTGGAATGCAGCTAAAGATGAAATTAGTTTTGATTTTGAAGGCATCGGTTTTGTGCTCAGGGGTGAAGCCTCTTCTCGCCAAAAAACGTCCGATTATGTTTTTAAATCTGAATTATATCTTGATGGTCAACTCGTTGAGAAACCTCTGCTACCAGTGAATTTCACAACACGCCGACACGAATTATGTTGGAAGTATCAATTGCCAAAAGGCAAACACACAGTGAAATTAAAAATTCTCAACCCTTCTAACGAAAATACTATTAACTCGAAAGAAGCGATTATATACACCGATAAACCTGTCAATGGTATGCAGTTGAATATTGAGGCTGAGAGGAAATTCTGAAATTAGTAATTATTTTTCCAAAGTTTTTACATGTACACAGCCAAGTTTTTAAGCCCAATGATTCCCTCTTTCGATTTGGAGAAGACGGTTTCATTTTTTACGGATTTACTAGAGTTTAGAATTGATGTCAACCATGGGACGTATTTTGTATTGAGTAAAGACAATTTGACGCTTCATATTCAAAGGCGCTTACACCGATTACATCGGCGTACAGCAATATTTTAAACTGCACTACTTCGAAATATAATTTTTAGCTGTTAAATCATTTTTTTAAGACCTTTTTGAGACAAAAAGTTTTATTCACAGCTTTTTCATTGCAAACAAACGATAATTTTTGAGAGAATTCTCACTAATTATCATCCAGTAATTTCACAACCGCTTTGTGAAAATGAGACGGGTCTTGCAATGGTCCGCCATGGCTTACATTTGGAAGAACTACGAGTTTAGCATTTGAAATCAGAAATGCAAGATCTTGAAAATGTTCACGTTTTATAAACTGTTCATATTGGCCGCAAGCAATTACTGTAGGCGCTTTAATAGTTTTAATATCTGCTGGTTTCAAGTCCGGTTCGGTGCTATACATTTTTCCAAGTGCTTTTCTAAATCCTGCAAAGTTTTCGGGCGTGGGTGAAAGCCTCCGATAGTTTGCTTGCACTCTTGCCATAAAACGGGTTGCCAGAACAGAATCAAACGGTTCTGACTTATAACCTGAAAGATTGTAATTTGTGCCGAAAGTAAAAAGCTTATTTATCCGTTCAGGATATTTAATAGCCAGAATCAATCCTATAATACCTCCATCGCTCCAACCTACTATTGAAACCTTTTTAATTTTCAGCTGATCCAACAGTTGTAGCACATCAAATGCCATCAGCTCGTAACTTAATGGCTGATCCGTCATGGTACTCCTGCCATGTCCGCGACTATCAACAACAATCACTTTATGTTTCTTTGATAAAAGTGGTACTTCAAAACCCCATTCATCTGAGCTTACTAATCCTCCATGCAACAGAATAACTGGCGCTTCACCATTTTTATTAAATACAGCATAGTACATTTTAATATCATTCACAGTCGCAAGCCCACTTTCATCAGCATGCGGCATTGATGGTACTTCAGGTAGCGTTTTCCAAAGAGGTACATTTGTCTTGCTAGTTGTACAGCCACCAACTATTAATAGTGTTGTAAAAATCATCAATGTTTGTTTCATTTTTACCTCCATGATTATTTTTTTTTAAAGAGTAGCTATGTCAAGCTTGGATGTACCCAACTCCTAAATATACAAAACAGTTTTTCGTAATAATTCCAAAATTAAATGCTTATGTGTAAAAATTTTAAATTTTGTTCTCGCTTAAAAAAGTAAAAGTGAACGCGCGGAGCTTTTAAAAATAAAAAAATAGCTTTTGTAAATTTTTTTACTCTTTACTTAATTACCTGAAGCTATATAAACAGCATCTACTTAACTGAACAAGTGCAAACTATGTTTGGCTCAATCATTTCGTTTTGTTAATTAACACTTGCCCCGCTTTCATCACCCATTTTACTTTTTGGATAACAATATTTATATCTTTCAAAGGATCGCCTTCTACTGCAATAATATCAGCAAAATAACCAGGAGCGATGGCACCCAAATCTTTTTCCATACCGAGCATTTCTGCTCCGATAGAAGTTGCCGTTTTCAAAGCTTGCTCGGGAGTCATTCCTGCTTTTACAAACCAATCGAGTTCACGTGTATTCTCACCGAAGCCCGTAAAAACTGCATCAGACCCCATTGCAATTTTTACATTGGCTTTGACAGCCCTTTTAAGAGTTTCAAAATTTTTATTTACATAACCGTTTAATCCAGCAACAACAACCGAGTCATAACCATATTCATCCTTGTGTGTTATGTAATACTTGTTGTGTTCTACTGTTGGGACGTAAATAATATTATTTTTCGCCATTGTTGCCAGTGTGGCATCGTCAATATCAATTGCATGTTCTACTGTATTGGTGCCTGCTTTTACTGCATCGCGCGCACCATCCGGACCATACGAATGTATAGCTATGCGTTTGCCTGCAAAGTGCGCGACATCAGCAGCAGCCTTCATTTCTTCATAACTGAATGTTTGAAATCCTGTAACATCTTTATCACTACCGGTAGAGCCATACATTTTTATCCAATCGGCACCGGAAGCAATTTGTTGCCTCGCAACGCGCTGCACCGCAGCAACACCATCACATTCACCCGCATCAGGTATTGCTCCAACTTTGTACGGCGTGCTGCTGATGTGTAATCCATTACCGGCAACAAACATTCTTGGTCCAGTCATTGCGCCGCGATTAATTAGGTTTCGCATCGCAAAATCCATATTATCGAAAGAGCCGAGATCTCTAATGGTAGTAACGCCGGTTTCAAGTGCTTTTTTGGCATTTTCTTGCGCCAGAAAAACAGTTACTGCCGGACCTAAAGTTCCGAGTTGTACCCACGGCGTGGTGCCAGGTGTTTTATCCCAATAGAAAGTGATGTGTGTATGCGCATCAATTAATCCTGGAAGGGCAGTGTAAGTTTTTAAATCGATATTTTCTGCATCCTGTGGTATAACTACATCGTTTTCCGTTCCAACTTTAAGAATACGGTTTGCTTTTACAATAACTATCGCGTTATCTATTACCTTTCCTTTCCCATCAATAACTTTTTCAAAGTGAATCGCTTTTACTTGAGCATTCAAGAAAGCGTCACTAATTGATAAAAAATAGACTGTAAGTAATATGCAGATTTTGTACATAGTTTTTTAATTTTTTTTTAGATGTGTCAAAGTTAAATTCTTTTTTAACAAGACCGTTATTGCTGGAGGTAATTTTACTTGATTCTGTTATATTTCTTTAAAAGATTAATTAGCAGTCTATACGGAAGTACAAAAGGACTTATTACAATTTACACTTTCCATTGTTTCTGCGACAACC
>JAYWBA010000155.1:0-13515 GCA_043781915.1 Saprospiraceae bacterium | reverse complement strand
TCATTATTGGCAATGTTGTAGCTTTTATTGTTGCCTATAATGAGTATCAACGCTTCATCGAAGCCAATAGTATTAGCGATTCCAGCTTTTACATCTTTGTAATATTCATAACCATCTTTTAAGGATGCAGCTGCCATAGTCGGAACAGCAAGGAAAAATGAAAATTCTGCAGCGCGTTGCCGTGTTAAACCTTGCGATAAACCACCCACAATTGTAGCTGCTGAACGCGAAAGCCCTGGAAAAACCATAGCCAAAACTTGAAAACAACCAATCGTAAATGCTTTCGGAAAATTGACTTCTTTGCTATTATTACTTGTTTCATTTTTCGAAAAGAAATCGTCGATAAAAAGCATGATTATACCACCAACCACTAATACTATTGCGATTGTAAGTGGACTTTCTAAAAGCGCTTTAATATGCTTATAAAACAATAAACCGAATAGCATTGCAGGAATAAAACCTACTAACAATCGTAAATAGAAATTAAAATCTTGAAAGAATTTTTTGTAGTAAATAACTACAACTGCTAATATGGCGCCGAATTGAATAACAACTTCGAATAACTTAACGAATTCATCTTTCTGTATTCCCATGATTGACGACGCAATTACCATGTGTCCAGTTGAGCTAACTGGCAAAAACTCAGTTAGTCCTTCAATAACGGCAAGAATGATGGCTTGTAAATATGACATAGTTTCCCCTTTGAAATAATAAGTATTGTAAAGTTGGTGAAATTGAATACCTAAGCTGTAGTATCGACTTTGTTTTTCACAAAAATGGAATAAACAACTACTACTAAGCCCGCAATGATTAAAAATGGTGCAACTATAATGCGCATTGGGCTGTAAATAATACTCTCATCCCAAATGTCGGGTGATGGCATTGAGCCGCCTGACATACAAATATAACCAATTGCCATTATGGCAATACCGATTAAAGCCCATTTATAGTTTTCGCGTCCAATAACGAGTTGGTCATCTTTTTTGCCAAAAAAACCAGTACCTTTTTTTGTGCGGAGATTTGGTGTTGCTGAAGCCCGAGAAGCAGCCTTTTGAGCCGTTGTAGCTGAATCTACACGTTGTTGCGTCGTATTATTTTGATTCTGATCGTTAGAACGTTGTCTTGTTGTCTTAGCCATGTTTAAATTAAAAAATAGAAATAGTAAAACTATGTTTAACGCGAAAAAATTACTTTGTTTCAGGCACAAAGCTAAAATCAATACTTTTAAAATTTGCATCTCCCCCCAAAATATTCCGGTTATGGGTTTAATATAAATCGTCCAAACGCATTTTTAAGTATTTATTGACTACATAAACCGTACTAAGTAAGCTTATTATTACGCCTAAAATGACAATACCAATAAATAATATTATTGTTTCAGTATTTAGAAGCCGTAAAGTGGTAAAAGAAAATTTGTTTTTTGAAAACCAACCAATACCTAATAATAGCAAAAGCGCCAAGATGGCACTAATAAATCCGTTTAAAATGCTCCGAAATAAATAAGGCTTTGTAATGAACGACCAAGAAGCACCTACAAGTTCCATATTTTTAATCAAAAACCTATCAGAATATAAATTTAATCGGATGGTATTATGGATGAGCGTTATTGAAACGATAACGAAAGCAAAAGCTAAAAATAGGGCAACAAGTGAAATTTTATAAATGTTATCAGCTAATTCACTCAAAACACTTTTATCTAAATAAACATCACTGACTGATGGAAAAGCTTTGATTTTATTTTGAAGTGCATCCCATTGTTGTTCGTTTAAGGCATTGCCAGAGAAATTAATGATAAACGAATTAAAATTAGGAATAGGTCCATCTTTTAAAAGTTTGGCTTCCTCTGGAAATTGCCGACTCATATTAGCGAAAGCTTCTTCCTTAGAAACAAACTTTAATGTACCGACTGTTGTTAATACATTATCGGATTGTAAGAAGTTTTTAAGATTGGCGATTTCTAATGTATCTGAATCGTTTTTTAGTTCAACCATGAGCGTCAATTGCTCTTGTTCGTTTTGCATGAGTTGTTTTATATATAGCAAAACAGAGCCACATAAACCAACTAAAAAAAGTACGAGCGCAACGCCCATAATGGAATACAAATAGTTGGCTTTTCTTCGTTTCATAGAATATAAAAAAATTAAAAATTATATAGAATTTATGCGTTTTCAAACGTTTTAAATATTTAGAAACAGTTCTGATGCCGCAAAAGTAACATTATGTAGTTGGTTAGAGTATAAAACGTTATTTTTGTTTCCCAAAATAATTATAAATATTAATTTAAAATAGAATTAAGTGTCAAATAATTTAGTCATCATTCCTACTTACAATGAAAAGGAAAATATCGAGCGTATTATACGTGCGGTGTTTGAGTTGGTTACGCCTTTTAGTGTTTTAGTTGTTGATGATGGTTCGCCCGATGGGACTGCTTTAATTGTAAAAAAATTAACAGAAGAATTCAATAATCGCTTATTTATATTAGAACGCAAAGGAAAATTAGGTCTCGGAACGGCTTATATTGCTGGGTTTAGATGGGGTTTGCAAAATGGTTACGATAATATTGCCGAAATGGACGCCGATTTTAGCCACAACCCAAAAGATTTAATGCGCTTGGTTGATGTGTTAAATAAAAACGAAGCAGATGTTGCGGTTGGTAGTAGATATGTTAAAGGCGGGGATGTAAAAAATTGGTCAAATTACCGCATTTTCTTGTCTTACGGTGCATCTATGTATGTTCGTATTGTAATGGGTATGCCGATAAAAGATCCAACTGCTGGTTTTGTATGCTATAAACGCCAAGTTTTAGAGACGATTGATCTTTCTAAAATTCGATTTATTGGTTACGCTTTTCAAATTGAAATGAAATTTGCATCTTATACTTTAGGCTTTAAAATTTCTGAAATACCGATTAAGTTTGTTGATAGGGTAGAAGGAGTTTCGAAAATGAATATGAGTATTTTTAGTGAAGCCATTAATGGTGTATTAAAAATGCGTTGGCGCAGCTTTTTTAAATCGTATGCAATTGATAAACAACCGTCGGTTAATAATAAGCAATCAGCAATCAGCAATCAGCTTTGATTTAATAACGAAGATTGTTCTTAACACCTAACATTTATCACTTATCACTTATCAATGTATTGGTTAGTCAAATCAGAGCCTGAATCGTATTCAATAGAAAAATTTCAACTCGAAAAAGTTGTTATTTGGGATGGCGTGAGGAATTACACTGCGCGCAATAATTTGAAACTGATGAAATTGGGTGATGTGTGCGTTTTTTATAGAAGTGTTACAAAACCTGCCGCCATTGCCTTATGCAAAGTGGCTCAAGAATATTTTCAAGATCCTACAACAGATGTACCTGCTTGGGTTTCGGTTAAATTAAAATTCGACCGCCTTTTGGAAAATGAAGTTAGCCTCACTTCTATAAAAGCAAATTCTGCGTTAGAAAATATGCTTTTGCTAAAACTAAGTCGGCTTTCAGTTCAACCGCTAACAGAATTCGAATTTGAAGAAATTTTAAGAATGAGTGAAGTTTAATTTTTTTACTTTAAGTAGTGAAAAAAGGCAAAAAAACTAAATAAACCTTTACTCTGAGTTTTTGTTAAGTCTAATAAACTCACAAAATAAATGTCAGATTCAAAACCAGACTTTTTTTCGCGCATCTATATTCCATATTATCAAGCACTATTTGTAGCAAGTTTTCTAATTTTAGTTATGCTATCATTAAAGTTGATCAACTTGATGAGTTTTGCTGATATTCCTGCCAGTGTTTATTGGGCAACCTGTGGAGCAGGACTTTTATTTTTTGCCATTTTCAATAGTGTCATCAGCTTGCAAGAACCAAAAGATATGAATGCCTATTGGTATAAATCATTCGCATCTTATGCTATTTTATTAGTTTCATCGGGTTTAGCTGCACAGCTAATTTCAGGTGTTTCTATGGATGAAGCAGGAACTTTTAAATGGATTTTTTTCATCTTAACTTTTGCTTACCTACTTTTTCTATCTCTCATGCGCTTTATGCGAAAAATTGTAGATGTTGCACAGAAAGAAGATAAAAATTGGCAAAGTAGATTGAAAAAATAATTTTGCTTCATTTATACTGTTAACTTGTTTTAACTTTTTGTTTTCAGGCGAAAATGAGTTCTGTGACAAATTTGTGATTCCAAACTTTCAACTTTGTAAAAAATTTAAAAAGCTTAAATTATGAAATTATTATTTTTTGCCTTGATGGCTATTACCTTCGCCTGCCAATCTAAAAATAGCGCACCCACACAATCTATGAAAAGTGCTGTTACTAATGTTTCAGATTTGAAGGTTGAAAGCATTTCTCCTACGGATACAATTAAGAAAATTACAAAAACTGTTGAAGAATGGAAAGGAATATTAAGCCCAGAAGCTTTCAATGTGTTGCGTGAGCAAGGCACTGAACGCGCTTTTTCTGGATCGTATTGGGATAATCACGAAAAAGGTACTTATATCTGTGCAGCTTGTGGACTACCACTTTTTTCTTTCGATACCAAATTTAATTCAGGCACAGGTTGGCCCAGCTTTTGGAAACCAATTGCTAAAAACCATGTCGATGAAAAAACGGATAATAGCTACGGTATGCAACGCACAGAAGTGGAATGTGCACGTTGTAACGGTCACTTAGGACATATTTTCGATGACGGTCCAAAACCTACAGGTTTGCGGTATTGTATTAACTCCGTGTCATTGAAGTTTGTAAAATCGTAAATTGTTTTTGAATCTCGTAGGTTTTAAAACCTGCGAGATTCAAATTCTGTATTTATATCTTACCTTACACATCTATTGGTTTTATGCCAATCTGAAGATCAATGGAACAAAATTGCAAATTATATTTGAGCGTTTAATTAACACTTATATTGAAAACAAAATTGGAATTTCCGAAAATTTTTTAAGTTTGGCTTTATCGAGTCATTTAAAAGAAAATCTGCACAATCTTTTCAATGAAGACAAACTCATTAATGCTGGGACTGGCAATAATTCTGCCCTTAAATTTGACGCATTAATTCGAAGTGATAAAGTTTATTGGCTCGACAGAGCACACAATGATATCCATGAAAATTCATTTTTTGTTTTAATAGATAGTTTTGTGGAATTTCTGAATTCTTCTTGTTACACTGGGATTACGAGTTATGAGTTCCACTATGCATTGTACGAAAAGGGAAATTTTTATAAAAAGCACCTTGATCAATTTAAAAGCAATAAAAGCCGCGCTTTTTCAATGATAATGTATTTAAATGATGATTGGCAAACTGAAGATGGCGGTGAACTCTGCATTTATCAGGGTGATAGTTTGCAAACCATTTCACCCAACAATGGTAAATGTGTTTTCTTTAAAAGCTCTGAATTGGAACATGAAGTGATGATAACCCATAAACCACGCATGAGCATTACAGGTTGGTTGAAAACGGATTTTTAGAGACACCATGCTTAGCGGCTAACCAAACACAAGCCGCAAAACTTGGCGTCTCAACAACGCGATTGTAAACCAAACAAAATACAAACAATGGCTGCTTATGTTCTAAAATTTACCTCAAAACTTTGTGAAACCTTTGATTCTTTGTTTCTTTGTGGATAAAAATTACATAGCTAAACAATGACTACTTCAAAAATTATTCTCTTTTTTTGTGCGCTAATCCTCTTTTTATCTGCTTGTGACAAAGGCATTTACTACGCAACGAATAAATCCTATAAAAAGCAAACAGATCAATATGCTGAAACTTTGAAAGCGAGACCACTTATAGACTCACTTGGTATTGTAGAAAATAAAAATTGGGTAGGTACAACCAATTTTAATATGCGCAAACCCAATTTTGTTATTATTCACCACACAGCGCAAGACAGTTGCAACCAAACTTTGAAAACATTTACTTTAACAAAATCTCAAGTGAGTGCGCATTACGTTATTTGTAAAGATGGCATTATCTATCACATGCTGAACGATTATCTGCGGGCATGGCATGCAGGTGCTGCGCGATGGGGAAATGTAACAGATGTAAACTCGTGTAGCATTGGCATTGAACTCGATAATAATGGTGTCGATACGTTTGCTGCGCCGCAAATGGAATCATTATCAAGACTATTAAAAGCACTCAAAGAAAAATATAATATACCGCAACATAATTTTATTGGACACGAAGACATTGCCCCTACGCGCAAAAACGACCCGAATATAAATTTCAACTGGGAAGAATTTTCTAAAAAAGGGTTTGGTACATGGTATGGCGATACAGCTTTGGTAAATCTTCCTATCGATTTTAATGCAGCAACTGCTTTGCGAATTATTGGTTACGAAATGCGAGATACCGCTGCTGTTGTTCGCACTTTTAAACGTAAATATTTAAAACGCGAAGATGGCACGCCTTTTTCAATGGAAGATACGAAAGTGGTTTATTCTGTAATGATGAATTCATTGAAATGAAACTAATTCTTTCACCGAAAACTCCAAGATTTTAACCATTTACAAAAATTTTTTTGAAATTTGGAAAAACTTGTTTTAATTTGTTACATACTTCCCATTTAAACTGAATTAGTGTTAAAACTGTAAAACTACGCGTATGTCCTCACGAATTTCACAAACAAAAGTCAAAGTAGGCGATCTCTTAGTCGCTGAACCTTTTTTAAACGATCCTAATTTTAAACGGTCTGTCATTTTGTTATGCCACCACGATAAAGAAGGTTCGCTCGGTTTTGTTTTAAACCATAAAATGAGCGTCAAATTCAACGAATTAGTGAATGATTTCCCGGAATTTGATGCTGAAATATTTGCAGGGGGACCTGTTCAGACCAATACACTGCATTTTATTCACAATGTAGGCGATTTATTAGAGGGCAGTGTTCGTATTAGTTCGGGTGTTTATTTTGGTGGTGATTTAGATAACCTGCGTTTTTTAATCGAATCGAAATTGATTGAGCCTAAACACATCCGTTTTTATCTTGGCTATACGGGTTGGGAAGAAATGCAACTCCAACAAGAATATAAAGAAGGCACTTGGATTCCAGCCAATATGCACGCCAATTATATATTCAAATCCAATCCAAATGAGCTTTGGCAAAATGTTTTAAAAGAAAAAAATGGCAATTTTGCAGCTATTTCTCAAATGTTTGACTGCGAATATGAGAATTAAAAAGTTTATGGATTTGTACCACGCACAATACTGACTTTGGCGGGAGACGTAGTGCGTGATATGGTTGTATTTTTCGGCGCATACAAAATAAAATAATGAGACTCTTTTAAATGAACACCATTTAAAACCACATTATTTTTCATAAAAGGGAGACTCACATATAGTTGCGAACCGATAGTTTGAGTTTTAATTAAATATCTTCCCGCCTCAGTGAGAGATTTCAACATTTCGTTCGAAGTATTATAGGCATCAATAAAGAGCATTATACGCGCTTGTTGTGCGTTTTCTGTTTGTATAACTTGAACTGAGTCAGTTACATCGAACACAAATTCAGTCTCAGCAGTGAGTTGAAAGGTTTTAGCAAAAGTTTTTGACGCTCGCGTTTGAGCTGAAAGCTCATGAGCATGAATGGATAAAAACAAGAAAAGAAGAACTACAGATTTTTTCATACAACTTAATTTAAGGTGTTGAAAATAGCGTTTGTGTTTTTGGTTATATTGATTGTTTCAAATTTACAACACTTATTTTTATTTTCAAAATTTTATTTCATTATTATCATTAATTGGTTAATTTTTTTCGAATTAACGCCCTTTTTTTAGAATTATAACGCCTTTTCGAGAAAGAGTAGAATAGTTCAATACTGAGCGGTAGTGTTTTATTATGAAAAACAGTCTTATACTTTTGTGAATCTTTTGTCCCTTTTGTGGTGAAAATACTCGAAGGTTTCACCACAAAAGGGACAAAAGAAGACAAAAGATTCACAAAAGGCTGCTACTCACCACTAATTTTTATACGCTTTATCCAAAAACTGATAACGCGCATCATTTTTAGCATTTACAGTTTTCGATTCCGTGTCTAAAACCATCACTGGCGGATTAGCATCGCCAGCTTTAGCAGCTGTCCATACGGGTAATTTGCCATCGTTCGGATTTCCAGTTTTGATAAAATTAGCAAAATAATTTTGCATCGTTTCCGACACTTTATAATCATCGGCTGTCCAAGCGTATTCTTTAACCAAAGGTAAATTACCCATGCAATACTCTATTTCGCAAGCGTGCGGTGCGCCAATAGCAACAGGCGGTTTTGGTGCAGTGGCGCTTTTCTTTTCAGTGCCACCCGCTAAAGCAGATGACATAGAATTATCGACTAAAGGGGGACGAAGTTTGCTATACAAATAGCGATAAACAGGTTGTGAGCTATTGTTTCTGTGTAAATCGAACCATTTCCAGGTGCTATAAGAAATAAATCTATCAGCAGCTAAAGCCGTAGCTGATTGTTCGATTTCTTGCGCTGAGCCATGTGGATACAATTTTAAAACCTCGTCAAAATCGGTTGGGTATTCTTTTTTCACTCTCGCAACATAACTCGAATCGGTAAAAGGCTGACCCTGCATAAATGCTGCGCCAGGCACTTCAGCCGAATTCCATCCCAATAAAAGTGGCACTTGCGCTTGCTCCTTAGCGTTGAAAACTTCTGGCGTTTTCTTTAGTAAAAAATAATTATCAACTACAACCGGGAAACGCAAACCTTTATTTTCATTCATCAGATCGTAAATATCGCGTGTACTCAGTGCTCTTAACTGAGCGATAGATGTGCAGCCCGCTTTTTGAGCGAAATCAGCACCCATTTTTTCTCCATCCGCTAAAGAAACAGAACCCATGGTTGGATTAATTCCCGCACCACTTTCGCCAATAGCACCCGCTATTAACCCTTTAGCTAAAGGCGATGCCATTTGATAGCTCACATCAATAGATCCAGCAGATTCGCCTGCAATTGTAACGTGTTTTGGGTCACCACCAAAAACAGCAATATTTTTTTGCACCCATTTTAAAGCCGCCAACTGATCTAAAACGCCGTAATTTCCCGACGCTTTATAAGGCGCTTCAGCAGTTAAGCCTGGGTGTGCAAAAAAACCAAAAATATTTAATCTGTAATTACAAGTAATAACTACAATCCCTTTCTTTGCCATGCTTTCACCATCGTAACGCGGCTCCGAAGCATCGCCCGCAAAATTTCCACCGCCATAAAAATAAACCAAAACAGGCAAGTTTTTGGTATTTCTTTTGGCTGGTGTCCAAACATTGAGATAAAGACAATCTTCACTTAAACCATTTGAGCGTGACATCATATCGCCAAACACTATGGATTGAATCGGTCTTGGTCCAAATTTTTTTGTTTCTTTCACACCACTCCAATTATCGAGCGGTTGTGGCGTTTTCCAGCGCAAATCACCAACGGGTGGTTTTGCGAACGGAACGCCAAAGTATTTTTGAACCTCTGTTTTGGTATCGTAGTTACCTTCAATCGTACCATTCTCAATCGTCACTTGAACAGGAAACAAGTTTATACTCTGAGCATAAACAGAAATTTTAAAAGTAAAGAATAGAATTAATAAGAGAAATTTTTGCATGATAGACATGAATTTTAGATTTAAAGAAAAATTGGTAACTATTTAGCTAAAGCTAAATTCCAGACAATGGAAACGCGACACGAATTTACATCGAATAGCCGTAAATATACACCTTTTATGCTTTTAGATGTGCATTAAATGGACGATTGATTAGTCATCCTCTCGAAAAAAAATTCGCAATTGTATTGGTTCTGATTAAATGGGCATATTATATTCAATTCGGCATTTGAATAACCTTTTTAAAACAGTTTGTGGTACTCAAAAATGTTCCACGTTGAACATTTTATTGTAAAATAATTGTTTTAAAATTGATTTATTTTCGACATTTCTACGGATTTTATCCGCGTGCCACCACAAAGTAGGTGGAAGCTGCAATTAGGTTTTGTGATTAATCTTCGACTCTAAAGCAAATTGAGCAAATAATTCCTTAATTCTTTCCATTGGGAGTTTGGTAATTTTAGCAATTTGAGCAACTGTGAAACCTTCTTCCCAACCATTTCTCACCACTTCAATCTGAGTATCAGTTCTACCTTTTGTCATTAATTCTTGTGCAGATGTCATACCTAAATGTTTTATTTCCTCGTCGGATTGTGATTCTAATAATTCATCAAATATTTTGCTCGCAATATTTGAATTACTACGCAAATATAACATAAATTGGAAAAATTGCTCGCTTAATTTTTCATTAACTGAACCAAATCGCGCCATTTCGGAAAAATACTGAATAATCATTTTCCTGTGTGTGATATGTTTAAATGCAAAGAGCATAGATTTCAATGCTGTTCTATCAGATAAATCCAAAAGGATTTTATCTTCCTCGCGTTTAACATTTAAAAAAATGAAATTGAAATCTGGAATAAAAGTATCTGTAATCTCATTTCTGAAATGAAAATACGATAAAAGCGAACGTTTTTCTGTCACTTTATCGGCATGATAAATCACAACAGGGATGATAATCGAAAAGGGGCGACCATTTTTGTAATCTATTTCCCATATTCGAATCATGTATTTCAGAATTTGGAGTGGTAGAATCCCTCTCTTATCGAATTTGTGCTCGAACAAAAGTACTAATGTTGCAGATATGCTTTTTATGGATGTTCGATAAACCATATCAGCCTATTGCCTTTGCATCGTCTTGGCATCCGAGGCTGTAAAAATCGTGCATCAAAATTGGATAAATCTTTTACAATTTATTTTGCTTTTTGAAAACTAAATGAATTTGAAATCATTTTCAAAATTGAATAATTAGAGTGTAATGAAAGTTGTTACACTCTCGAAAATAATTTTGAAAATAAAGTGTAATGAAAGTTGTTACACTCTCGAAAATAATTTTGAAAACAGCAACGATTACAGAATGAAAAATGTGCGAGGTTGTCTGAATCAAATTGGATATTGCTGTTACCATTAAAAAACATAAAACATGAAAAAAGACTCAGTCGCAGTCCTGAATCAAATTGGACATTGCTGTTACATAAAATGTCTTCCTTAATTGAAAGGACTCAAAAATTAGAACTCATTTTAGCCGCCCATATTTTATCGTTAGCAAAATCTATTGATTGGCAATTACTGCAAAGGTTGAATGTAACATTATTACAATTGCGTGCTACTCACACAATTCGATATCACGGCGTACCTCTCATTGCCTTTGATGTTTCATTTCAAGCCAATATTTATTTACCTGAGAATATAGGACTTGAAAAAGCGTCAACCCACGGGTTTGGTGTGGTTACGCCATTTGTCGAAGCAGTACAAAAAAATAAACGTCCGCGTATATCAAAAATGCACAAAGAAATGGAAATGAGTGATTACGAATCTGAATAAGTGATTCAGACAAATTCAATCACAATTCCGCCAACCGTTTCAAAACATCTTCCGAAGTATGCCCATCCCATTTTGGTGCGCGCTCTAAAGTTTTAATGTCGTCTAACAAATCCCATTTTGAAATCGGTAAATGATACGATATTTGTTTACCTGCTTTGGTAAATAAACCTAAAATAAACCAACCTTGCCATTCAACGCCATCGTCATGCAGTTTTGTTTTCCACGCCACCCGTTTCATTTTTCTGCACAAGGCTATGAAAATAGTGATGCGGTGTTCGTATAATTCGCCAAATGTGTGGAAGCCATCACTCACAAAATTGGTATCAATTTTATTTTCTTTTATCAGCAGGTTGATGTCGGCAGGTGTCATTCAATAAATTTCCAGCAAATATAATGGTTTTTTGTAGAGACGCGATTTATCGCGTCTGAAAATTTACGAGAATGATAACATGTAGAGACGCCACGCTGGCGTCTCCCACGTGATGTTCACTCAATGTAACCGCCAATTAAACGTGAGACGCCAGCCATGGCGTCTGTACATATTTATCGTTCTCATAGATCGAGAGATACGTTAAATCTCGTTTCAAAGTGCTTGGCGGCAGAAAATAAAAAAGCTGCCTTGCTTTCACAAAACAGCCTTTGTTTTAAGTTGTAGATTCGCTTTTAGTTGTAAGTTGTTAGTTGATAGTTGTTAGTTTGTGACTTTACGAACAACTAACAACTATCAACTAAATTTATCCATTTTCCCTGCCACCTTTAAGATGGTCTTGATAAACTTTCAGTTCCTCCCAATCACCTTTATGCGCCATAGCAGCTTGAGCGGGCCAGGTGTGTGGGTCGTGCATTCTGAAACGCGGACCGGCATTGTCTAAAATGTGTTTCAATGTATCGAAAGAAGCTTCTGAAAGCTGCAAGAAAGTGTAAATACCTGCATTATTTAAGAGTTGTGCAATTTTTGGACCTATACCTTCTACAATTTCAAGTTTATCAGGTTCTTGTACTTGGATTACTGTTTTGACAGGCGTTTCAACAACTAAAGTTTTTCCGCCAGCCCGCAAACGTACTAATTCTGCTTCTAAATCAGAAACCATTGATTCGTAATTGTTAACGCGTGTCTGTAATTCGTGTAAATGTGCTCGATTTTCGTGCAGATGCTCGGCTGTTTTTTGATGCTCTACTAATGTGTTTTCGTGTTTCTCATTTAAAAATTGAATATGTGTTTGTGCCTCATTGTGTTTACGCTCCCAATCCCTTAATTGAAAAGTATGATGATTAACTGTGTTTTCGTGTTCAGCAAATGCCGATGCATGCGAATTAGTTAAAGTTACTAATTGCGACTCCCAGCTTTGTTTTTCAGAAGCATGAGACGTATTTAATGCCATGACAAGGTTCTTTAAATCGTTGTGTGCCACTTGAAGCGTTGCGAGTTGTGTTGTTAAATCGCTCACATGATTTTCTAATCCTTGAATTGTTGCTTGATTTTCTTTATCCGATGCTTCGAGTGCTGCAACGCGTTGTTTTTCAAAATTGATATCAGTCGTTAAATCTTCAACAGTGTGATTTAACTTAGTAATTTGAGCAACATAACCATTGGCTTCGACCTGCAACGCATCGTTTTTTTGTTGTAAATCATCAAAGTTCTTGTTAAAACCATCCGCTTTCACACTTAATGCTTTTAACTTCGAATCGCTCAATGCTATTTGCTCATTGCTTTGTGCAATTTTAGCTTCCCAATCAGCTGTGCGCTGTTTTATCAATGCGTCCATTTCAACTAGATGGTTTTGTAATGCTGCTTCTGTCGATTCTACTTCAGCTTTATAATTTTCAAAATCATTCGCCAAACTTCTTCTCGCGCCTGAGAGAACTAGGTGATCGTTATTTAGCGTATGATACCGATTTTCCCACTCAATATGAGATTTTTGTAATTCAGCCAAATTCGATTGAGTAGCGGCATACCTGGTATTTAATGTATTATACGTTGTGTTTAATGTATCATAAGCTAAAGTCTGTTCATCAATGGCTTGTTGATAAGGCAGCCATTTTCTGTTTTTGAAAAGATACCAACCAATGAGACCACCAAGTAGAGCAGAACCTAAACCTAAGATTAAAGGAAGAAGCGTGCAAAGCATA
>JAYWBA010000154.1:0-13619 GCA_043781915.1 Saprospiraceae bacterium | reverse complement strand
TAGAATTAAATTCTACTTTTTATAGATTTCCAACCGTAAAAAGTTTACAAACTTGGTACAATAAAAGTCCTTCAGATTTTATGTTTTCTATTAAAGTGCCGAAAACCATAACGCATATTAACAAATTCAATGGTTCAGAAGAACAAATAAACGATTTCTACGCAGTTTGTGGGGAGGGTTTACAAAGTAAATTAGGGTGCGTTTTATTTCAATTGCCGCCAAGCATTCATTTCAGTGAAGAAAAATTACTCCAAATTACGAATAGTTTGAATCCTCGATTTAAAAATGTTATTGAATTTAGACATGAAAGTTGGTGGCGACAGAACGTGTACGATGCATTGAGCCAGAAGCACATCATTTTTTGTAGTGTCAGCCATCCTACGCTTCCCGCTACCATTATTGCAAATACAGAAACGATTTATGTCCGGCTTCATGGAAATATCAAAATGTTCTATTCCAATTATTCTACTGAACAGTTAAATGATTTGTACAAAACAGTTATTAATGAAAATAAAATAAAAGAAGCATTTATTTATTTTAACAATACAGCAAGCAATGCGGGCATTCTCAATGCTCAACAATTAATGGGAATGACATAATTTTTAGAGAGTTTTGATTTTTTTTATAGACACCATTCTAACAACATGTCGCAACTGACAACGGGACTAAATCATATCCTTTATTCGTTTTCAAGCGTAAAAATCAGTTGTTCATCTCTACCTTCGACCTTGATTTGGCGAACAAAGTCGTCAAAGGCGGCATCATGATCACTTTGCGCACCATATATATCCATCACATAGCCGATTAAGTGATCTTTCGCTTCAATGACATACAGCACAGACGAATCACTAGGGTCTGAGTCGCCTTCAAACCGATATGTTTTTATGATTGTCAAATCGTCAGGTTTATATTTATTGCCATTAGGCGTTGTAAAACATTCACCTTCCATTTTAAATTCATTGTCATAGCGTTGTTTGTGCAATCTTTCTAACACGCCACTCAACGTTGACATTACACTTGCTCTTTGATCCAGTTCCATGATTTTACTTTTAAATTAATTTATTTTTTTTAATATTTCATCTGAATGTTTTTATTTCGGCATGACCAATAAGCCCATTTGGCATAAGCAACCTTCCTTTTTCTTTTACACTAAATGCTCTTTTAAATTTTAATCTAAAAAATAATTTTAACAATACAAAATTGAGTGTTTCTTAAAAGGATAGTGTTACATAATTGTGGATAAAAGTTGTAAAATTCTTTCAAATGACTTTTAATTACACCGAACGCCCGTATTTAGTTTTCTATTTCATCTATAGGGAGATTTTTACAATTTTTTATATATCAGACTTTAAAAAGATAACTAATTATTACTGTAGAGTTGCAGGAATAATAATACCATAACTTGTTTAGCCTAATAACTAAAACTTCAACAACCGTCAAATAATATCAAATCTTGACGATTATAAATTTATTGCAAAAAAAAAATCTCTTTTGAAAATTAATTCAAAAGAGATTTTTTTTAAATTGTGAAAGTGTTATGAATTCATAATTCACAACTAATAATTCACAATTATCTTTCCTTTTCAACCTGCATAAAACTCAATTCAACCTCAGTACCACGTCCGAAGATTTTAACAACCACTTTAAGTTTTTTCTTCTCTTCGTTTATTTCTTGAATTTCGCCTACAAAATCGGTGAAAGGTCCGTCCGTAATTTTAACAGTTTCATTTATAATAAATGGTTCAGCAATAATTTCTGCATTTCCTTGCGAATCATCAACTATACCCAATAAGCGTTTAGCTTCGCTGGGTTGCATCGGTATTGGGTTGGTTTTACCCAAAAAATGAATGACGTTTTGTAAATTTGATATTTGCTGTGCAATTTCACCTCGAAATTTACCTGGCATAGCTTCAACCAAAATATAACCTGGCAAAATATTACGCTCCTGTATTTGCTTTTTACCGTTGCGAATTTTATATATTTTTTCAGTAGGTACTACAACATTAGTGACTATTTCTGACCAGCCTTCAGCATTGATTTCTTTTTCGATACGTTCTTTAATTGAACGCTCTTTGCCACTAATAACCCGCAGTGAGTACCATTTCGTTTCTTCTGACATTAGCAAAAAATAAGGGTATTGTTGTTTTCGCAATTCCAAGTCACGACTTGTCCTTACAAAAATTTAAAACTATCGAACCTGATAGAAAAACTTCATAATTATATTCGAAATAGTATCCATTCCGAAAATTAAAATAGAGAGAACTAAACTCGCTAAAAGCACTACACCTGTAGTTTGTTGTAAGTTTAACCACGTAGGCCAAGTAATTTTGTTACGTAATTCTTCAAAACTCTCCGCAATGTAAAGGCGTAATGTATTCATAATTTAAATTTAGAAGCACGGGAAGCAAGGATCGAACTCGCAACCTGAAGTTTTGGAGACTTCCACTCTACCAGTTGAGCTATTCCCGTGTATGGTACAAATGTATAACAATTTCTCTAAAAAAAAAGTTTATAAATTCAGAAAAAGCACCACTGAGGGTGCTTTTTCTGTAATTTTATAATTTATCTACTCAATGAATAGAAATTAATCAGGAAGAATTTCAGTTACTTGACCTGCACCTACTGTACGACCGCCTTCGCGAATTGCAAAACGTAAGCCTTTTTCCATCGCAATTGTGTTGATTAAAGTTACTGTTAATTCAACATTATCGCCAGGCATAACCATTTCAACACCATCAGGTAAAACTACATCACCGGTTACATCTGTTGTACGGAAATAAAACTGTGGACGGTAGTTTGTAAAGAATGGCGTGTGACGACCACCTTCATCTTTAGAAAGAACATAAACTTGGCATTTGAATTTTTTGTGCGGCTTCACTGAACCAGGTGCACAAATAACCATACCACGTTTGATTTGCTCTTTATCAACACCACGTAATAACAAACCTGCATTATCACCCGCTTCACCACGATCAAGTAATTTACGGAACATTTCAACACCTGTTACAGTAGAAACGATAGGTTTTTCTTCAGGTTTCATCATACCGATGATTTCAACTGATTCACCTACTTTGATAATACCACGCTCGATACGACCAGTTGCAACTGTACCACGACCAGTGATAGAGAATACATCTTCAACCGGCATCAAGAAAGGCTTATCAGTCAAACGAACAGGCTCTATAATTTGAGTATCGCAAGCGTCCATTAAATCGTCAATCATTTTAACATAGTGAGCGTCGCCCTCTAATGCTTTCAATGCTGAACCTTTAATAACAGCAATATTATCGCCATCAAAATCGTATTTGCTTAAAAGTTCACGAACTTCCATTTCTACAAGTTCAATCATCTCTTCGTCGTCAACGATATCAACTTTATTCATGAACACAACAATGTTAGGTACACCAACCTGACGAGCCAAAAGGATGTGCTCGCGTGTTTGTGGCATCGGACCATCAGTTGCAGCAACAACCAGGATGGCACCGTCCATTTGAGCAGCACCCGTTACCATGTTTTTAACATAGTCGGCGTGACCTGGACAGTCAACGTGTGCATAGTGACGCGCTAAAGTTTCATACTCAACGTGAGCAGTATTAATAGTGATACCGCGTTCTTTTTCTTCAGGAGCCGCGTCAATTTGATCGTAAGATATATTTTTAGCCAAGCCTTTCTTTGATAACACTGTAGTTATAGCAGCAGTCAAAGTTGTCTTACCGTGGTCGACGTGACCAATTGTTCCAATATTCAAGTGTGGTTTGAGCCTCTGAAAGGTTTCCTTAGCCATGATGAAAATTTTAAAAAAGTGTGAATTAAATTATTTAAAAAAAATAAAAAATCTCGAGCCGCAGAAGGGAATTGAACCCTCGACCTCTTCCTTACCAAGGAAGTGCTCTACCCCTGAGCTACCGTGGCGCACATATAATGTAAACGTTTACAATGCAAAACAGTTGCGCAACGGCTAAACTAAAAACTCATTTATGAGCGGAAGACGAGTCTCGAACTCGCGACCTACAGCTTGGAAGGCTGTCGCTCTACCAATTGAGCTACTTCCGCAATATTAGAGTTTATAAATTAGCCTGAAGAATAAACTCTAATTACCTGTCAAAAAAGTGTGGGAGCAGATGGATTCGAACCACCGAAGATTTCTCAGCAGATTTACAGTCTGCCCCATTTGGCCACTCTGGTATGCTCCCAAATTATTGAGCCGATAGAGGGACTCGAACCCCCGACCAGCTGATTACAAATCAGCTGCTCTACCAACTGAGCTACATCGGCGTAGTGTATGAAAGCTTAAAATTTTAAAGAACTTTTTTGCTTTTTTAGTGCATTTTTCAAAAAGCGTTGCAAAGGTATCCTTTTTTTTAATTCAAGCAAATTTTTTTTTAAATTTGACAAAAAAAATAATGGGTTCAGTAAAAATGTTTACTAAACCCATTAGAAAATGCACATTTAACAGTACAAATTATTTTGAATGTCTCTTTTTGCCCAATTGTTCTTTAATTCTGAGCACCGCTCTAATGACAGCAATTTCAAATGTCTTACTCGACTCTCTAATAATCAAGATTTTGTTCGGCAGTTTAATTCTTACTTCAGCGATGCGATGAAATAATTCATTTTTAATTCCTTCGCTTAGTGTTACATGTGTTTCTACTACTTTACCAAATGTTTTTTCTAAGAAGAAGAGTTTTTCTTCTATGAAAAACAGTAAATCGTTGTCAATCACGGGCACACCCGAATGCGAATGAGTAATACTGGTCATGATGCTTTTTAGTTTTGAGAAAAAAATGTGTGTTGCTACCCTGCTTTAGGTGATATCTTCTATGTATACTTTTATTAACGCAAGTTCCGATAAAAATATATTTTACTCAAATTTTTTAACACTTAAATAGTAAATTCCCACATTATTTTACAATTTAATGACGAAATCCTTTGAAATTTCAACAAAAGCTGTTAATAAAAAATATTATTTTGAAGGTGAATAAATATGTCATGTTTATTAATGGGCATGTTTCAATTTACTTCTAATCTTGGAACTTAATAAACAGTGTTAAAGTTTAATTGACTTACAAATTCTACTATAATTCTTTAGCGGAGTGTGATAATTTTATTGCTTTTTTTTTCTAATTTGCCGTTTAAGAAGTCTAATAAATATCTAACTTCGTACATAATGTAAAACATTTATTACTTTTACGCAACTTTATTCCAATTCAGCAATTCTACCATTTGGTCGATTGACAAATACTAATTCAAAAAAAAAAACGGGTTTAATATTCGAAAAATTGTTCGAATCGCTTCTTTCATTCTTCACAATGAAAGACTAAAAACCTTGTTCATTAATCACATAACTAAAAACTTTTTCTAATTTATCTAATTTTATGAGAATTTTAACTTCCTTATTTGGCTTGCTCATAATTGCAAGCAGCGCTTTAGCGCAAGTTGACCTTGAAGCTTCCGTTTTTAACTATCGAGACAATAAACCAATCAGTAATAAAACCGTTTTGTTGAAAAACGAAGCCATTGGTTACTCAATGGAAAAACAAACCAATGAACAAGGTAAAATTCTATTCAATGGACTTTCTTTATCGGGCAGTTATAGTATTTCAATAGCAGAAACGCCTGAGTATTATGAGATAAAAAGAGAAAACATTATCCTTCGAAGCAATACCGATGCCAGTGTGGCTTTGCCATTAATTCCTAAAACAGAAAAAGAATTATCGGAAGTTGTGATTTTGGGTTCTACAAAAATTAATGCGCGAAATGCCGAGGTGGCTTCTGAATTGAAGCAAAAAGAAATTGAGCAACTGCCGGCAGAAGGGCGCGACATCAATCGGTTGCTGTATCGGTTGCCGAATGTGGTGCAAGCAACGGGATTTTACCCCGAAGCACCGCCGATTTCTATTAACGGTACTAACTCGTTATATACCAACTATTTAATTGACGGGATGGATAATAATGAGCGTTTTTTAGGGGGTATGAAATTTAATATCCCGATTGGTTTTGTGCGCAATATCAATGTGCTGACCAATAATTTTTCATCTGAATATGGTAATTCTGGTAGTGGCGTTGTTAACGTGACGTCGCGCTCTGGAAGTAACGAAAAAACGGGCGAGGCTTTTTTTGTTACGCGCCCCGGACCGGTGATTGATGCGCCGTCGCGTTTTATTTTACGCGATTTATCGGGTAATCAGGTAAAAGATGGTTTTCAACGGTATCAAGGGGGTGTGGGCTTTGGTGGCGCTATCAAAAAAGATAAAACGTTTTACTACATCAACGCCGAATATACGCAGGATATTAAAGACAACTATTTGGTTACTCCGGCTTTGGGTGTTAATACGACGGTGCGGGGTAAGAATAATTTTACGTACCTGTCGGGTAAAATCGACCAGATTTGGAATGAAAAATTTAAATCTTCTGTGCGTGCCAATATCGGCATTGTGAATATTGCGCGTCAAGGCGGTGGTTTAGAGGGCGGAACATCGTTCCCATCGTCTGCGAATTACCAAGATAGAAACAGTGTGTTGATTGCATCGCAAAATACTTATCTGAGCGGTAATTTCAAATCTGAAACCAATGTGCAATACAGTTCTTTTCGTTGGAATTATGGTCGCGCAGCCAATGTCGATTCGCCGGATGTCACCGTTTTAGATCCTTCTGAACAAACGATTGCTTATCTCGGTCACCCGGGTTATTTGTTCGATTCGCACGAAAACACTGTTCAATTGCAGGAAAAACTGACATTTTATTTAAAAAATCATACGCTTAAAACGGGTGTTGAAATCATTTCAGCCGACCATAGTTTATATGGGGGTGGCAATCCGAATGGAAGCTATACGGTTAAGCTGACGGATGCGCAAATTTCAGCTTTGAAAGCCAAAAATTTGGGTGTTGGCATTACCGCAAATGATATCCCGACGGATGCGAAGGTTTTAAGTTATGGTGTGGAATTGCGCCCGCAGTCGTTTGGTACAACCCAAAATATTTATTCAGCATACGCTGAAGATGCTATTTCTGTGAACAATAAATTGAATGTTTCAGTGGGTTTGCGCTACGATTACGACAATTTATCGAAAGGTGGCTCAACGAAAGGCGATTATAATAACATTGCACCGCGTTTGAGTTTTAATTATAAATTGACCGCCAACAGCAGTTTGCGTGGTGGCTACGGTTTAATTTATGATAAAATTTTATACACCATTTACAGCGATGCGTTGCAGCAAAACACAACCTCATCTGATTATAAAAAGGAATTACAAGCGTTTATAGACAAAGGGATTTTACCCAAAGAAACCGATTTAAATTTGATTACCTACGATGGAAATTTAGGCGCATCAGCTACGAATGTTGGTTATTTAAAAGGACCATCGGCTTCAAGTTTACAAGAGCAGCGCGCAAAAGCATTCAGTAGTGAGCGCCGAATATTAAATCCGAACGGCTATCAAAATCCTTATACGCACCAATTTTCGCTCGGTTATCAGCAACAACTGAGTGAAAAACATTTGTTTTATGTCGATTTTGTGTATAATAAAGGTGAAAACCTTTTTCGCTTGCGCGATTTAAATGCGCCAACTTTTTACGATGTTACTGCTAATGGCAACAAAGCGCGCTCTCAAGCTGCTGCCGATTTAACGCGTCCTTTGCCAGTTGCTGCCGATGGTTCGATAGTTGTTAATGGTGAAAAATTGACAGGTATTGCTCGGACAGTTGTTGTGACTGAAACGGGTGGCGAATCGAAGTATGCAGGTTTGAGTTTCAATTTGCAGAAAGATAAAGGTGATGACAATATCAGCTATCGTTTAATTTACACCTTGTCTCGCTTGGAAAACAATACCGAAGATGTCAACTTCCGTGCAGAGCAAGCCAATGATTTTAGTCGCGAATATTCGGTAAGCATCAATGACAGAACCCATGTTATCAATGGCATTATTAGCTATTACCCCATCAGTAATTTGAGCGTTACTTTGGCTGCTCTCATTCAAAGTGGACAACCTATAAATCGTATTCCCGATGCCACTGTTTATGGCACAACCGATCTGAATGGCGATGGACGTTCTTTTGCAGATGCTTATCAAGGAAATAGCGACCGTCAACCGGGCGAGGCGCGCAATAGCGATCGTTTACCTTGGTCGAACACATTCGATGTGGCTGCTGAATACCGTTTTCCACTTGGAAAATCAGGCTTAATTTTGCGAGCAGATATTTACAATCTTTTTAATGCTGAAAATTATTCGGGGTATTTCAACAACGCCACGCAATCCAATCAGATACAGGTTGGACCCGCGTCAAACGGCGTATTGGTTCGTAGAAATGCGGCACCACCGCGTCAATTTCAGTTTAGTTTGAGATACACGTTATAGTTGCTAGTTGTTAGTTGACAGTTGACAGTTGGCAGTTGATAGATGTTAATCGTTCTTAAACTGTCAACTATCAACTGTCAACTGTCAACTAGCAACTAACAACTATATTAAATTGAAAATATGAAAAAAATTACGCTGATTTGCACCTGTCTTTGCTTTTTCATGGCTTGTCAAAATGCCCCGAAGCAAGTTGATTTTGACACTAAAAATGCAACATGGCAACAAATTGAAGACCATGCAAAAGGCTCAACTGTGCAATTAACGATGTGGCAAGGCGATCCACTCATTAATCAATACATGGCGAATTATATAATTCCTGAAGTAAAAAAACGCTATGACATTGATCTTAAAATCAATAGTGGACAGGGTAATGACATTGTTAAAATACTTTTAGGCGAAAAAGAAGCCAATAAAACGGCATCTTCAATAGATATGTGCTGGATTAATGGTGAAACTTTTTTCCAATTG
This sequence comes from Saprospiraceae bacterium, assembly GCA_043781915.1. Lineage (GTDB taxonomy): Bacteria > Bacteroidota > Bacteroidia > Chitinophagales > Saprospiraceae > JAAFJT01. Next base: position 4,797 of record JAYWBA010000154.1, on the reverse strand, counting down.
CGCCAAATCAATGCACTGTATGGTCCTTTTGTGGCGCAACTTCCGAACAGCCAATATATCAATCTGGAAAATCCGTTTATTAAATACGATTTTCAACAAGCGGTTGATGGAATGGAATGTCCGTGGGGCAATGTGCAAGAAGCACTCATTTACGACTCACTTCGTACGCCCCAGCCCCCTCTGAGTATGGAAGCACTCGAAACCTATGTCAAAGCGCACCCCAACCGATTTACAATTCCCTACGAATTTACAGGCATAACGCTTTTAAAAGCGTGGTTGATTGCTTTAGCGGGCAATAAAAATGCGCTCAATGGGGCATTCGATGAAAAAAAATACGCAGAATTGTCCACCAAATTGTGGGATTATATCAATCGAAATAAACCCTATTATTGGCGAAAAGGAGAAACATTCCCAGAAAGTTTGTCTGCCATGCACCAAATGTTTGCAAATGGTGAATTAGATTTTACCATGTCAAACAATGATGGGGAAGTAGATAATAAAATACTACAAAATATTTTTCCAAAATCAGCTAAAGCCTTTGTTTTTGAATCGGGAACGATTCAAAACTCACATTTTATGGGCATTCCACAGGGTGCTAAAAATAAGGCGGGGGCAATGTTGGTCATTAATTTTTTAGTCTCACCGGAAGCACAGCTACAAAAAATGACACCTGCCGTTTGGGGAGATGGAACAGTTTTGGATATTAAAAAATTACCCACACAATGGCAACAAAAATTCAATAATATTCCTGAGCGCACGCATTCGCCAAAACGTACCGATATTCAAGACAAAGCCCTGCAAGAGCCCGCTCCTGAATACATGATTCGCTTATTTGATGATTTTAGAAAGTATGTGATTGAGAAAAAATGAGTTTAAAAACGCTGAGTGTTACCTTGTTCTTTACTTTCGCCGTGCTGCCTTTGTCAGCGGGATTGGTTTTTGCAGCCTCGTATTCCGTGGGAATAATGGGCGCTTTGAATCACGGTTTCACGATGGAATATTGGTATAAAACATTAACAGACAATTCTTTGTGGTCATCCTTAATTTTATCGGCACTCATTGCGCTCATTGCCACACTGATTTCTGTAAGTATGGCTTTAGGTTTAACAATATTGGGTGGCGATGTTTTTAAAAACCGCCACACCCATTTTCTTTTATATTTGCCACTCAGCATGCCGCCCATCATAGTGGCTTTTTGGACATTTCAGGCTTTTAGCAACGCTGGTATTTTAGCGCGCGTCTGTTACAATATCGGTCTCATTAAAAGCATTGAAACTTTCCCTTCGCTCATTAACGATGCGCATTATTTTGGCGTAGTAACAGCCATGGTTTTATCAACTTTCCCCATTTTTACTTTATTATTTTTAAGTTTTTATGCCACCGAAAACATCGTAGCTTACCAAGAATTAGCGACAACTTTAGGCGCTACAACCCAACAAAACCGTTCGAAGGTAATAATCCCCATTTTGCTCAAAAAAGCGCGCCCGAATATCATTTTATACGGCATTTTTTTATTTGGTGCATTCGAATTACCCTTGCTCCTGGGCAGACAATCGCCGCGCATGATTTCTGTACGCATTCATACGCAATTCAATAAATTCAGTTTGTCCGATTTGCCACAGGCATACGTTTTAACCGTCATTTATGCTTGCATTGTCCTCATTACTGTCATTTTATTATTTCGAAAAAAATGAAAAAAACGGTTGTTGCTGCTTTATGGATGGTGTTATTGTTGCCCTTTGCTTATTTTATAACAGCATCAGTAGCCAGTAATTACCGATTTCCGTTGCTTTTACCCCATTCTTTTACCTTAGAATATTGGCAACAGATTTTTCAAACCCATAATGCCCTTGGGAATAGTATTTTAACTTCTTTTTTTATTGCCCTTTCAACGGCTTCATTGGCAACTTCACTTGGTTTCATGGTCAGTAAAACTTTAGCGTATCACCCCAAGAGGCAGCTTTTTGAAGTATTAAGCTATTTGCCTTACGCGTTTTCGCCCGTGATTTACGCCTATTGCCTTAATTTTTTCTTCAACAAAGCCGATTTAACCGGAAATATGGGTGGGGTTATTTTAGCACAATTTATCATCACTTTCCCATTTTCGATTATCCTATTTCTAAATCACTGGAATACGGAGTTGCAAGCCGCCGAGCAATTGACTTACACCCTTGGCGGCACCGTTTGGCAAGCCTATCAAAAAGTTTTAGTGCCCATGTCTAAATCCATTTTGATGATTTGTTTTTTTCAAACATTCCTTATTTCATGGTTTGAATTTGGCTTAACATCTGTCATTGGTCTTGGAAAAGTGCAAACTTTAACCATAAAAGTTTATCAATTTATAGGTGAATCGAATATTTATTTTGCAGCTTTAGCGAGTTGCTTATTGGTTTTTCCACCATTGGTTTTATTGTGGTTTAATCGGCGGTTTGTGTTTCAGTGATGTGATTATTCAAATTTGTGCTAATCGCAGATAATTATACCAATTAGCATAAATTTGAATAATCTGCGAGAAGATCTGTCCCTACGCGTAGGGACGGTAAACTGATTAACTATTAAAATTAAGCCATAAAAAAGTGTTCTTAGAAATTAAAAATTTAAAGAAATCATTCGGCAAAGCCGAAATACTGAGCGGATGTTCATTCGAAGTATCGGAAGGAACTACTTTGAGTATTTTAGGAAAATCTGGTTGCGGCAAAACAACGCTTCTAAAAATAATTGCTGGATTACTCGGTGGATTCGAAGGAGATATATTTTTATTCAACGAAAATATCAACCATAAAACCCCACAGACGCGAAATATCGTATATCTTTATCAAGAACCTCTACTTTTCCCACACCTCAATGTGTTTGATAATATCGCTTTCGGATTAGTTTTACGAAAAGCGCCTCATTCAATCGTTAAAGAAAAAACAGAATTGATGCTTCAAGAATTAGAATTGAAAACGCAATCACTTAAAATGCCACATCAATTGAGTGGTGGCCAGCGGCAACGCGTTGCCTTCGGACGTGCTTTAATGATTGAACCTAAATTGCTACTTTTAGATGAGCCTTTTGGTGCGTTGGATACGGAAACAAGAGCTACGATGCAACATTTTTTTAAAAAAATAGCCGTCTTACACCACATTACGACTATTTTCGTCACGCACGATTTGAAAGAAGCTGTTTTGATGGGCGATACTTTAGGTCTCATGGGGAATGGGCGATTAAAAATTTATCCTTCCGTATCTGCGTTTATTGCCGATGAAAAAACGGGTATGAAAAGCGAAATCGAGTTTTGGAAAAATATATAACAGACATGAATTTTAACCATTGTGATAGTGTTTATTGGGTTTTCACGCAATTATGCAATGATAATTGTGACCATTGTTATAACCTTTCGGGTCCGAATGGTGCGCGCATTTCAGAAGCTGAGTGTATTCAAATAATTGAAAACATGCCCGACAGGGTGGACAGATTAATTCTTTCAGGTGGCGAACCTTTGGCAGAAAAAAAATTGATTTGGACTGTTTTAGCTAAAATACATGAAAAATTTGGTAAAAACACCCAAGTAATGCTTCAAACAAATGGCGACCTACTGACGGGCGATGTACTCGATAGACTCATTGAACACAACGTAACGCGTTTCGATATTGCATCAATTGATCGTTATCACAAACACTCGGGCGAACGTTTAATGGCTTTAGCTGAATTATTTGACTCTAGAGGCGTAAACGGAGATAACAAGGATCCTTTGATTGAGAAAGAGAATTATTTGCTTAAAAATCATTCACTCAGTTGGGGATATTGGGGTGCTACGGATGATATGTGGCTCGGCGGAAATTGGGCACGCGGTCGTGCGTTAGAAAAAAATATCTGGAAACGCGACCCTAATTATAATTTTTGTAAAATTTTAAGTGGCGGTATTGGATTTTTAACGGGCGCAGAGGGCATTCCACAGGAAATTTCAATCCAATTATGGCGCATAAATCCTTGCTGCCCAGGCACATATAAAGCAATGGGTGATGCGCGAACTGAAAAAGTTGCTGATGTGTTACAACGTGTTTCTACTTCGCCTGTTTTTCAGAAAATTAATGAAGGCGATCCACTTGGCATGGGCGAATCGGTGGGTATTTCAAGAGCATTTGCTGAAACGCGCCTTGAAGATTTGCAAAATGTTTGTTTGTGGTGCGATGATTTTTTTAAAAATTATTTTGATATTGACACCATGACTTCGCGTTTTGAAAAAGATTAGATCATCAAATTTAGTTGTTAGTTGATAGTTGTTAGTTGTTGGTTGTTAGTTTGTAACACAATTTACAACTAACAACTATTCTTATAATTCCAATATGCCATCGGGCAAATCGACAAGAATTGTTTTCTGTTTGCTATCTACTTTTTTAACAAAAGCTGGATTGAGTGGTACTAATATGGCGCGTTCTTTATATTGGATTGCTGCCATGAGTTGTTGCGGAAATTCTTCAAGCGATTCTATGATACCTATTTTTTCTTCGCCGTTGAAAACTGTGTAGCCAACGGTTTGGCGAAATTTATAAAAATCGTCTTCGGTGTGGTTATCATCTGAAATATCTTCGGCACGTAAAAATACAGAACAATTGTTTAATTGTTGTGCTTCTTCGGGCGTATTTACATTTTCAAGTTTTACGATGGTGTTGTTGCCTGCGCGAATATCCTCAATAAAATACGGTTTTTTCTTTCCGCGCACTTCAATGAGAACTACATCAGCATCCATAAAATCGTCGAAGTAAACATCTTCGACGTGAAACTTTATTTCACCTTTTAATCCGTGATTCTTAC
>JAYWBA010000153.1:0-4987 GCA_043781915.1 Saprospiraceae bacterium | reverse complement strand
TAAAATATGGCAACATTAATTTTTGTTCGGCACGGACAATCCACATACAACTTAGAAAACCGATTTACAGGTAGTGTAGATGCGCCACTTACACAATTAGGCGAAGAAGAAGCAAAGTTAGCAGGTAAAAAATTGTTGGGGTTTAAGTTTTCGCGTGCATATACTTCAATGCTAAAACGTGCTCAAGATTCATTGAGTCTCATTTTAGAAGAAATTCAACAAGCATATATTCCAATTGTATGCAATGCTGCTTTAAACGAAAGAATGTATGGTAGTTTACAAGGATTAAATAAAGCTGAGACGGCTGAAAAATATGGTGCCCTGCAAGTAGAAATTTGGAGAAGAAGTTACGGATCGCGCCCACCAAATGGTGAAAGTTTAGAAGATACTTTTAATAGAACTGTACCTTTTTATAAATCGGAAATTGAACCTCGATTAAAAACAGGTGAAAATATTTTGATAGTGGCGCATGGTAATAGTTTACGCGCTTTATTGATGTATTTAGAAAATATAAGCCCAAAAGAAATTGAAAAAATCAATATTCCCACCGGAATACCAAGGCTTTATGCTTTGGATATTAATTTAAAAATTGAAAGCGTAGAATACCTGTAGTTGTTCGTTGATAGTTGTTCTTTGTTCGTTTGAGGTTGCTCTTAAACTATCAACGAACAACTATCAAAGAACAACTAATTATTTACCTACTCCAATTTGATTCATATAAGTTTGATTATCCCAAAAAAGATATTCTTCAACCATGACTCCTGATTTCCAAATTCCGACTGTGCACATGGGAAGCGCGAACGATTTATTCGTAGGTTGAATGAATTTACCTTCGCCAATGGGCATAGGGGCAGAAAAAGTTCCCGTCATAATTCCCGTTACACAAGTCATATCTGACGAACCAAACCGAATAGGATGTTGTTTTATTTGAGTATTCGGCGCATAAACAAACATAGCTTTCAAATCTGAAATGTGTTTGTCAATACCAGTAGTTACGTGTCCATCGGGCCAATTCACTTTAATATCAGCAGCGTGGCTTTCGTGTAATCGAAGCCAGTTCTGATTGGAGAAAACAGTAAAGTCCAATGTATCGAAAGTTAAAAGATTACTTGAAATCTGTGCATTGGTTGATGTGAGTTGTTTAATTTGATCACGCAATGAATCAATTACAGTTCTATTCGACAAGTTAATTTGGCTCTCGTCAACACAATTTGTAAAACTAACCATTGCTATAAACAATAAGAATAATGCGCTTGATTTAATAATTAAAAATACTTCTTTCATTTTTTATCCAATTTTGATTAAGAACTTGTTTTAACTTATTTGTTTTGGCTGCAAATAGTTATTTTGCCATCATACTTCTTTGATTCATTTCGTCCGTAGCACTGCTAAGTACTTATAAATCAAATCTTCTGATTTAATCCCTACTGTGTAGGGACGCCTGAAAACAAAAAGTTAAAACAAGTTCTAGAATTTAAATCCTAATTACTTTTCACTTGGCAGTTGTACATCTACAATTATTTCATTTTTTCTATCAATTAATTGATAGGATGGATTGTAGCAAAGAAATCTGAAATTACCATAGAATGGGATGGCATTAGCTTTTAGAATGGCTTTTAATTTCTCGGTATAAATTGAAATATCTTTTTCGGTAGCAAATCCACCGAATTGTATCACAGCCACGTGTTCATCGGGTATATTTTTAACACTTACTTGCGCGTCGATGGGTTTTGGCAAATTTGAAGCATTAAATGTTAACGGCATTACGAAACTTACAGACGAAACCGAATCGTTAATATCAAAATGGATAGGAGTGGTCATTGGTATTATTTGCTTTTCATTGTTTCCTCGATTAATATAGTTTTGGAGCTTTGAAACACCCACACTGTTCAGCGCATCAAAGTTTTTTTCAGAAGAAGTAAAAGTTGCTACTGCCGTAGGTAGATAGAACCGAATTTCAAAATTCGTATCCATTCGAATCACTCTGTACATCTGAGAATCCGAATTATTAATCGATAATGTTGTGTAGGATTGGAAAAGAATAAAGATACCTACTATAACAAAAATAAAAACTATCGAATTTTTCATATAGAACGAGGTTAATAGAATGGAATGAAAATGTATTTTACAATACAAAATTCAGCCATAAAGCATCAAGATCCATTACACAATTTTGGTTGAGAATTATAAAGTTCACAGCTTTTTTGTTTTACCCCATTTTATTTTGTCTCAAACGCGTTCGTGAAAGATAACAGAGGGTGTTCAATTTAGTGTGTCATTTGATAAAAAGCACCATCAATGAGCTTTTAAACTGCCCAGTGAGTAGGAAAAAATCCTTCCCTAAGCGCCATTTCGTCAAACGTATATTTTTCGTTGCTCGTTAATTCGTAAGCTGCGCCTACGTGATTGTCGGTATTGATCAAAATGTGAGCGGCAACTTCAGCAATATCGCGCACATCAATGAGCGTGAATTTAGCTTTACCTGCTGGTAAATAAATCAATCTTTTTTTGACTAAATCGTCGCGCAATGTTGTTGTAAAATTTTGCATAAAATACGCTGGTCGTAAAAAAGTATAAGGTATTTTACTTTCTTCTATCAGTTTCTCTATTTTATAATGTGGGATGATTGACCTTTTTCAACACCTTGAACAGAAAGAAATACAATATGCCGGACATTTACTTGTTTAGCCATGCCTATAAGCGGCACGAAATATTTTTTTACGTCGGTAATTTGAGGTGGTCGAAGCAAAAAAAGAATAATGCAATTTTGTAAAGCTGATTTGTATGTTTTTATATCGGTAAAATCGAATTTTGTAACGCCGATTTTATAACCAGCTAATTTTTGCTGGTCAAGTTCTACATCGCGAAGACCTGCAATTACATCCCATTGCAGAATCATTTTGTGTAATGATTTAACTATTTCTAACCCGACATTGCCTGTTGAACCTGTTATTAATATTCTTCTCATTTTTAAAAGCTTTGAGCAATTAGCCTTGAGCTATGAGCCTCGTTCGCGATTAGCGGCTCAAAGCTCAAGGCTCATAGCTGATAGCTCATAGCTAATTATTGCAAATTATTTTGGCTTAAAAGTGCTCTGTTTAAATGTGAGCTTAAATTAGGGATTTCAGTTACTGCCAATTGTTTAATTTCTAAATCTGTACATTCCACTGCTGCTTTTTCAAACAAAGTAATCGCTTCTTTTTGCCGAAGGATGACTAAATTGCAGTAAGCTTTGTCGAAATTGATTCCTAAATTAGCGCTTAAAACTTTATAATTATTTTCAGCATTAACAGTAATTTCTGTTGGAACATTTATTGATTTTTTCTTTGCGAGCAATATTAATATTTTATGAAATCTGCCATGAGCAGTTTCCATCCTTTCCCCCAAATTAATAACTTCAGCTTTGAGGCTTTTTTTCTGTGCTAATTGACCGAGTTTTATTTGTTCTAAATTAATTTGAGCTGCATCGGTTATAAACTGTATATCGCGTTCCGAATTAGGACTTAAAAATTTTAATCCACTATTTACTTCTGCCAAATCTGAATGAGTATCCCGTTTACTTTTGTCCATACATGATGTCGTACCAAAAGCAGTAGCGATAATGAGGACTCCTTGAAATAGTATTTTTCTTGAGAACTTTATATTTTTCATTCTTTTAATTTTTAGTCTGTAAATAACTTTTACACCTTAACAAAGGTGAGCATATTCAAGGTGGTGGTTATTACACAACTATTATATTAAATTACATAGTTCACAGATTTAGGTTTGGTACAATTACAAATTGATAATTTTTGGACGAATAATTTTTTGTCGGTTAATAAACTTTACGATTTCAAACCAAACCACACTTATTAAACCAATGCCAATACTTATACCCAATTGCATTACACTTAAAGACTCAAACTCAAAAAAACTATTCAAAGGGCTTACATATATGAGAGTCGTTGACATGACGACGGTTATAGATATAATGAGTAGAACCAAATTGTTTTTGTATCGTATGGTAGTGAAAATGGAATAGTAAAAAGAACGATTCACGAGCGTTAGAAAAATATTGGCTGTAATGAGGACAGTGAAAACCATTGTACGAGTGAGCGATTGGTCATAATCTTCATGCACTGCATATTGGTAAGTGCTTAAAGTACCTACAGTAATCATTAATCCTTGTGCAACACTTGTTATAAGTTCTTGCCAATTAAAAAAAGTAGTTGAGAACGGTCTTGGTTTTTTGAGCATGGTATTTTTTTCTATCGGTTCATTTTCATAAATAATAGAGCAAGTTGGTCCCATAATCAACTCTAAAAAAATGACGTGTACGGGCGAAAAAATATTCGGATAAATCCAGCCTAAAGCTAAAGGCATAAAAACAGTCAGAATAATAGGAATATGGATCGAAATAATGTATTGAATCGCTTTTTTCAAATTGGTATAAATCCTTCTACCCATGGCAACAGCATCTACCATGCTGGATAAATCATCGTTGACTAAAATAAGAGATGCTGCTTGTTTGGCAATTTCAGTTCCTTTTTTCCCCATAGCAATGCCGATATGTGCTGCCTTTAACGCAGGTGCATCGTTTACACCGTCACCTGTCATGGCAACAATTTCTCCCGATGCTTTGAGCGCATTAATAATTTTAAGTTTGGCTTCTGGAAACATTCGTGCAAAAATAGGAGTGTTTTTGACACAAGCTTTTAGTTCTTTATCTGTCAATTTCATTAAATGATGACCTGTTATCGTTTTTTCATGTCCATTAAAACCAATTTCTTTGGCAATGGCAGCCGTTGTTGCAGCATTATCGCCTGTTACAATTTTCACTTCAATGCCTGCTTTGTAAAAGTTTTTTAAAACGGCTTTTATGTTTTTCTTAGGTGGGTCGTAAAAAGCGACAATACCTTTAAAATCGAATTTAAATTCTTGTTGTGTTTCTGGGTACTGTAGAGACGTTGCATGCAACGTCTCTACAGTACCCACGCCTAAAACACGA
>JAYWBA010000152.1:0-34264 GCA_043781915.1 Saprospiraceae bacterium | reverse complement strand
AGGTTTTCAAAACCTACGAGGTTTTTTGCATTGTTATTTCTCTCATTCACCGCATAAAACGCATTATTAACCAAATTTACAATCACACGACCAGTATCTTGCGGAACAATTTCTATTTTTGGTAGCGATTCATCGAAATGCGTAATCATTTCAACTTTAGAATCGTTGTTTTTGGCTTTCAAACCGTTAAACGACAATCGGCTATATTCATCGCAAAGTTTATTAATGTCGGTTAATTCTCTAACGCCAGTATTGGGTTTGGAATGTTCAATCATACCAGTTACAATACTCGCTGCCCGTTTACCATGGTGATTTATTTTTTCTTGGTTAGAATTTAAATCATGCATCAATTCTTTCACATAGTCTTTATCAATCGGTTCATTGGTAATTTCTGTTTCCAAATCTTTAGTTATTCCCAAACTCAATTCAGAAAAATTATTGACGAAGTTGAGTGGGTTTTGAATTTCGTGCGCAATGCCTGCCGTGAGTTCACCCAAACTCGCGAGTTTTTCGGATTGAATGAGCTGGTTTTGCGTGGCTTTGAGTTGTGTTAAGGTATTTTGCAATTTTGTATTTGCCTTTTGCTTTTGGCGGTTGTTTTTATAAAGAACAACCCCAATTAAAACAAAAAAACTCAAACCAAACAGCAATGAATATACTCTAATTTTATTTTGGATCTTAATTTTCTCTTTTTCAACTTCTTGTAAACGTGTTTGTTCATTCAAATTTAAGTTATGATATTGATTTATTTTTTCTATTTCATTTTTATTTTCAATGTCCAATAATGTTTTTGACATTTGTAAATATTTAAATGCGCTATCAATTTTACCTTGCAATTTGTAAGTAGAATAAATTGAATTATAGATTTCATTTCTCAGAGAAATTGAACTTGAGATGGTTTTTTCTGATGCTTTTTTAGCATAAAAAAGACTTGAATCTAATTGATTAGTAGTTCTAAATAATTCAGCTAATAAAAGATATGTACTTGGTTCTGCTACTAAATTATTTTGCACCCTGTTGGCTTTCACAGCGTCAAAGTAATACTTTTTTGCTGCTACATAATTTTGTTTTAGGAAGTAGATTTTGCCGATTTCATTTAACGCAACCCCTTTAAATACAAAGCGGCTTGAATCAGAAGTATAATCTAAAATTTTCTTTGCTACCAGTAGAGCTGAATCTAACTTGTGTAAGTTAATATAAATTTCAGCTAAAGTCCCATTTATTATGAATATACGATATCGGTCATCAAGTTTTTCTGCGATTTTTAGCGATTTCAATAAACTTTCTAAACTTTTGTCGTAATTTCCGATATGGTCGTATACCATAGAAAATTTTTGATAAATTGAAGCCAAAACATTCAAACGAGCTTTATGAGGGATTAATTCCTTTGAAAAATTTGATACTCTAAAAATATTTTTCTCAATTGATTCATTTTCGGCAATTTTTAAAGCCTCCAATAAAACTTTAAAAGCTTTTGGGTAATCCCCAGATAATAATGAAAAATAAGACATGTTATGCAAACTTTGGGCTTCCCAAAGTTTTTGGTTAAGTTTCTGAGCTAAGGCTAAACCTTGTTCTAAGAATAAAAAAGAGGTGTCTTTATTTTGTCTAAGATAGAAACGTTCAAGCTCTCTGCACATTACCAATTTTAATGTATCATCGGGAGCATTTTGTAAAGCCCTTTCAATGCTATCAGCTTGGAATTTTGTTGGTAAATGTTCAAAATTATCCTGCGCATTTGCAAAAGCAGGCAATAACACAAGCAAAAAAATTTTAACTAACAGTTTCATAGTTTTCAGTTTGAAGATGATGGTGTAATCTTAAGATTGTGTAAAGATAATGAATAAATTTAAAATCAATAAACATCACGAATAGGCAACAATTCTCCAAATCTATGAGAATGATAAACGGTAGAGACGTCCTGTTGGCATCTCCCACACAATTGAAATATGTACCAAATACCAACCATCAATTAAACAGGAGACGCCAACATGGCGTCTCTACCGTTGGTCTTTCTCGTAGAATCAGTTCATGAAAACTCCCTCCTTATCTATTAAACATTATCTTCCAACAACCTTTAATTTGTAATCGGCATCAATTTTACCACGACGGATATTCTCTAATTTATTTCTGATGAGGTTGCGTTTTACGGCAGAAAGGTGTTCGGTGAATAAAATGCCTTCAATATGGTCGAACTCATGTTGTATAATGCGCGCGTTTAAGCCTTCGAAAGTTTCGGAGTGTTTTTTAAAGTTTTCATCGAGCCATTCTAAATGCAACAAACTTGATCGCACAACTTCACCTCGAATACCTGGTATGCTTAAACAACCTTCTTCTTGCGAATTTTTCTCACCTGAATCGGGCACCATGCGTTTGGCATTGATGAACACGCGTTTAAAACCAACAAAACCGACGCGCTCTTCGTTTTCACTTTGGGTTGAATCGATGACAAACAAACGAATAGGTAAACCAATTTGCGGCGCAGCAATACCAACTCCGTTCGCAGAATACATCGTTTCCCACATATTAGAGATGAGCTGTTTCAGATTTGGATACTCTGGATTAATTTCAACAGCTTTTTGTTTCAAAACAGGTTGACCGTAGGCGTAAACAGGTAAAATCATAAATATAGATGGGGCGTAAATTTTTGGACGCGCCTAATTCGCTGCAAATGTACGCAACTAATAAAAAAAAATGTAATTGTTTTAGAAGCTGTTTAAACTTTCATCTGCTTCGTTAAAAATGATTTGAATACGCTTAGTCATAGAAATTGTATTTTATTGCTATAAAAACAAGGATTTTTAATAAACAATTTCCATTTTTTTAAACATTTTGTAACTGTTTAGCTAAAGCGAAATTACGCGATAATGGAAACGCGGATTAAGCGGATTTAACGGATTTTCACGGATTTTTAATTTTCAAAGTCCTAAAATCCGTGTTCATCAGCTAAATCCGCTAAATCCGCGTTTCCATTGATAAACATTTTAGCTTTAGCTAAATAATTACAAAATTTTTAATCTAATTTTATGCGCTGAAACGAACAACTAATATATGTTAGCAGCTTTAGGTTTTCTGACCATCTTCACTTTCTTGGTATTGATAATTTTTAAAAAATTATCAGTCATTACCGCTTTGGTAATTGTACCAATTATTTTTGGATTATTAGCAGGATTCGATATCAAGGCTTTGTCCGATATGATGCTTTCAGGATTGAAACTCGTAGCGCCAACGGGAATTTTGCTCGTATTCGCCGTTTTATATTTTGGCATAATGCTCGATGTCGGGTTGTTCAATCCCGTTATTTCAAAAATTATTGCTTTGGTTAAAGGTGATCCGTTGAAAGTCATCGTCGGCACGGCGATTTTGACAATGATTGTGCACCTCGACGGCGACGGCACCGCTACTTTTATGATTGTGATTTCTGCTTTTTTACCCATCTACAAACAACTCGGAATAAATCGACTTGTGCTTTCAGGTATCGTTGCTATGAGCGTTGGACCAATGCACCTCGTGCCTTGGTCGGGCACTTCAGTACGTGCGATGACGACTTTAAATTCTGATGCCAGCCATATTTTCACACCCAATATCCCAGCTATTTTGGCGGGTATTGCGTGGGTTTTATTTGCAGCGTATTGGTTTGGTAAAAAAGAGCGCAATCGTTTGGGGATAATAGATTTTAAATACAATCATCAAGAAAATCTCAGCGACCACCAAAAATTATTTCTCCGACCTAAACTCGTTTGGTTAAATGCGCTAATGACGATTTCGCTTTTAATCGTTTTGATAAAAGGTTGGTTGCCTGCACCCGTTTTGTTTATCATGGCAAGCACTTTGGCACTTTTAATCAATTATCCAAACCTCAAAGACCAGCAAAGCATATTGAAAGGTCATGGAACAAATATTTTTATGGTTGCGAGTATGATTTTTGCGGCTGGGATTTTATCGGGTATTCTCTCAGGGACACTCATGATTGATGCAATGGCAAATGCTCTGGTTTCTTTTATTCCACAAAATCACGCGAATTTGATACCCACATTAACGGCAGTAACGAGTATGCCTGCAAGTATGCTTTTCACACCCGATGCTTATTATTTTGGAATTGTGCCCATATTGAGCAAAACCGCCACACAATTCGGCATAAATCCGCTCGAAATTGGTCGCGCAGCACTTTTAGGTCAAATGACTGTGGGATTTCCATTAAGCCCATTAACTGCATCAACATTTTTGTTAGTGGGACTTTCAGAAGTAGATTTCGGCGATCATCAAAAATTTATTTTTAAATGGGCATTCGGCACTACAATCGTAATGACAATTGCTGCCCTGCTTTCGGGTTCAATTCATATTTAAAACACAACTGTTTAGCTAAAGCTAAATTACGCGATAATGGAAACGCGGATTTAACGGATTTAACGGATTTTTCACGGATTTTTTAATCTCCAAAACCCTAAAATCCGTGTTCATCAGTCCCTTCAAGTAGGGATTAAATCCGCGTTTCCATTGATAAACATTTTAGCTTTAGCTAAATAATTACTTTACAACAATGAAAAATCTCTCTGATTTACTCCTGCTCGGCGATGAACGCCTCTACGAAAAATGTGCGCTCGTTAAGCGCGAAGAATTACCGCTTGTCACAACTTGGGTCACAGATTTAGACAATGTGATGCGCGAAATTCGCGCAAAGTATAATTTTGGTCGCGCCATTGCTGCGCCGCAACTCGGAATTATGAAATGCCTAGTGTATATGAACATCGATAAACCTGTCGTTTTCATTAATCCCGAATTTACTGCATTGAGCGATGAAATGTTCGAACTCTGGGATGATTGCATGAGTTTCCCAAATCTGTTTGTCCGCGTGAAGCGGCATAAAAGCCTGAAAATTAAATTCAGAGACGAACATTGGATTGAACATGAATGGTTTTTAGAAGATGCCCTTTCCGAATTACTGCAACACGAAGTTGATCACCTCGATGGTATTTTGTGTACAATGCGAGCGGTGGATGGGAAGGCGTTTAGAATGAAGTTATGATTTTAGTGCAAAGCCGCGAATAAGCCACAAAATTGCACAGAACATATTTTATACAAAGCACACCTTTCGTGCGCTAAATAATTACTTTTAACGCCATAAACTGGCGTTTTTGATTATTCAGTAAAATTATTTCGCTGCTATACAATTTCGAAGTATTTTTGAAAAAAATTTCCAGCGCATGAATCGAATACTCTTTTTACTACTCTATACATTCAGCATTTCAGCATTTGCGCAAACAGAAACCTACCCAGAAGATTCTGCATCGGTAGAACACTCCAACGTCCCTAAAGGAGAAATACTGAACTTAATATTCCAAAATTCAAAAATATTCCCGGGTACCTTTCGGGAAGTATTTGTTTATATACCACGCCAGTACTTAGCAGATAAACCTGCCTGTGTGTATGTCAATCAGGATGGCATTCAGTGGAAAGCACCGGTTGTGTTCGACAATTTAATATTTCGAAAAGAGATGCCCATAACAATAGGCATTTTTATAACACCAGGGCAGCTAAAGCCCCTCGAAGGCGATTCTGCTCAGATACGGTATAACCGGAGTTTTGAGTACGATGGCTTGGGTGATAACTACGCAAAATTTATTTTAGATGAAATATTACCATTTGTAGAGAATCAAAAAACCTCAGATGGCAGACAAATTATACTGTCAAAATCGGCTAATGACAGAGCTATTGGAGGATCGAGCAGCGGTGCAGTCTGTGCTTTCACTGCTGCGTGGGAACGCCCTGATGCTTTTTCGCGCGTATTCAGTGCCATCGGAACATACATCGGGTTGCGTGGAGCCGACCGATACCCAACACTGATTAGAAAAACAGAACCCAAACCGATCCGCGTTTTTTTGCAGGATGGTTCAAACGATTTGAATATTTACGCTGGAGACTGGTGGAAAGCAAACGAAACAATGGAACGTGCTTTAGAATTTGCAGGTTATGACGTAAACCATGAATGGGGGCAAGGCAGCCATAACGGAAAACACGGTACCGCCATTTTCCCGGAAGCTTTGCGATGGCTATGGAAAAATTATCCGCAGCCAGTGAATAAGGGCATTTCTAAAAATCAATTCTTGACAGATATTCTCGTTAATAAATCTGACTGGGAGTTGGTGGGCGAAGGTTATAATTTTACAGAAGGGATAATTGCCAATGCTTCAGGTGAAGTGTTTTTTCAGGATATACCGAATGCAAAAACGTTCAAAGTAGGTTCGAATGGACAAGTAAATATGTTGCCTATCGATTCGAAAAGAGCAAGTGGTACAACATTTAAGACCGATGGTACCATGCTTACAATTACCAGCGGTTGGGGCGGATATCCCATTCAGCAAGTTATTGCGTACAACAAACTACTCAAACCTACAATTATAGCGGACAGCTTAGTGGGCAACGATATTATCGCAGCTTATAACGGCAATGTTTATTTGACACAACCCGATGGACGTGAAAAACCCAGCAAAATATACTTGATCACGCCCAATGGCGAAAAAATTGTTGTCGATGAGGGTATTAAATTCGCAAACGGATTGTGTTTCTCGCCCGATCAGACGCAATTGTACGTTACCGAATCAACTTCTCATTGGCTTTGGGTTTTCTCGATACAAAAAGATGGTAAGTTAATAAACAAACAACGCTTTGGTTGGTTACATGTGCGCGATTCAGACGAAAATGCGTGGTCAGATGGGTTAAAATGCGACAGAGAAGGACGCATTTATGTGGCTACACTTTCAGGTATCCAAGTATTAGATCAACTTGGACGTGTAAATGCAATAATACCTATACCTAAAACAAAAGGGCAGGTTTCGAATTTGTGTTTCGGCGGGCCTAATTTCGATTATCTATATATCACTTGTGTCGATAAAGTGTATAAACGCAAAATGAATGTACGCGGTGCCAATTCATTCGAAAAGCCTAATGTACCTACAAACCCAAAATTGTGAGCGGCAATTAGCTATAAGCCCCGGAAAAGACAGTATTCAGGTTTTGCAGTTGTGTGATATTGAGATAAAACCTCTGTCAACTTATCATCAAATTTCTTTTTTAAACACAAATCAGATGATTTCTTAACGAAACTTTGTTCCTTTATCTATTTGTAATGAAAAATCGGTGAGAACTGTTTAATTTTCGGCTTTCTTTTTCAAAACGCATTTTTTTGAAAGCTCCACGATTGGTTAAGCAAACAATGGTGTATGGTTTAAGCAGCATCATTGGGCGATTTTTATATTTTTTGTTGGTACCGTTATATACGCGCGTGTTCACTGATTCGGGCGAATACGGTGTGTCGAATTGGTTTTATGCGCTCGCTGCATTTCTGGGCGTGATTTATATGTACGGCATGGAATCGGCGTATTTCAGATTTGTAAACTCGGAAGATGATAAAGACAAAGTATATAGCACAGCCGCTATTGCCGTCATCACAACTGCTTTTTTATTAAGCGCAACCATCATCATTTTTGCACCACAATTAGCGCATATTTCTAAAAATGATGGTCGAAATATGTACTTCATTCTATTCGCGTTGATACTTTTTTCTGATACTTGTGCTAAAATTCCATTTGCGCGATTGCGGCAACAAAATAAAGCATGGCGATTTGCTTCATTGAATTTAATAAGCATTGGCGTTAATCTTGGGCTCAATTTAGTTTTTTATTTGGTCGTGCCATTTTTAGTGAAACATGCGTTGGCAGCGCCATTAAATGAAGGACCACCGTCGATTATCTGGATGTTCATAGCTAATTTAATGGGTAGCGTGGTATTAATTCCGTTGATGCTGCCTGAATGGCGCGATATATTTAAAGGCGCTTTCGATTCCGAATTATTTAAACGCATGTTGCGCTACGCTTATCCGATTATGTTCATGGGTTTTGCGGGAATGATAAACGAAACTATAGACCGAATTTTATTGAAACAACTCGTAACTGACCAAAAATTTGCGGAGGAGCAAATCGGAATTTATGCCGCTAATTATAAGCTTTCGATTATTATTACTTTGTTTATTCAAGCATTCAGATTTGCTGCCGAGCCTTTCTTTTTTGCGCAATCTAAAAAAGAAGATGCGCCTGCTACTTATGCTAAAGTGATGCGGTATTTCATGTTGGTGTGTTCAACTATTTTTGTGGGTGTAATGCTTTATCTCGATATTATCAAGTATTTCATCGGTAAATCGTATCATTCGGGTTTGGATGTTGTGCCGATTTTATTAATGGCGAATGTTTTTTTGGGTGCATATTACAATCTATCGGTGTGGTTTAAATTAACCGATAAAACTTTACTCGGTGCCTATGTGAGTATTGGCGGTGCTATCATCACTATGGTTTTAAATTTTCTTTGGATTCCAACGTATGGCTACATCGGTTGCGCTTGGGCGACGTTGATTTGTTATTTTTCAATGGCAGCCGCGAGTTATTTTCTCGGACAGAAACATTATTTCATTCCTTATCCCGTCAGAACCATTATCGCCACTTTGGGTTGGGCGTGGTGTGTCTATATGTTTGCCGATACGTTTCAAGAATATTTTCCAACGCAAGGATTTTTACATTTCTTAGTTCAAACGGTTTGGTTTGTAATTTATTTGGGAGTTATTGCGCTTATTGAACGCGATGCTGTTAGTCAATTACGAATTACGAATTACAAATTACGAAACAAGTAGTCAATTACGATCTCGAATTGACGTAATTTATAATTCGTAATTCGTAATTTATTTAAGCGTTAATCAATACATCCACAATTGTTTTGAGCGCAATAAAAATTGGTTCGCGACCTTCAACAGTGATGGGATTTTCGTCATCATCAGCGAGCATATCTTCAATGAATGCAATGAGGTCTTCTTCTGGTGAAGTTTCAAAAAAAATGCTGATACGATCTCTAAATTTTTTGTGAGTGACACCATCTAAAAGCAGCCAGTTTTTTTCTTCCGCACTTTCAATAGCTTGTGGCGAAACTTTTGGAAACTTAAGTTTTATTTTTTTGACCGATTTATAAATCACCAATGCCGAATACAACATCACATCACGTTCGTCGGAAGTGAGTAATTCAAAATCTTCGCTGGTGAGATACGCTAAAATTTCAGGTTGCAGCATATTCATGCGCGTGAGTTCTTCTTCTAAATCAGTGGTAGTTAATAAATCAACCACCGATTCTACCGTTTCTTCACTCACCATTTGTTTAGCATTGAGTGCGCCCGTTATTTCTTTATCTAAATCGTCGTGCATTGTGTATTTTTTTTATTCCAAAACGATAAATGCTTTTGTCGTCGAACCGTTTTGTGTTTTAACGCGCACAAGATAATACCCTGTGCTTAAATTATTAAAACTTATGGGTGCATTTTGCAGACTAAGGTTTAATTTTTGTTGAATGGTTCTTCCTGCACTATCGTAAATAAAAATATCTGCTATTTCTGAATCACTTGAATTTATCTCAACATTTATATTGCCCGAATGTGTAGGATTTGGAAAAACATTAAGGTCGATTGATTCATTTAAATCGGTTGTACCTACTAAATTACACGTAGTCGTTTGCGTTAAAATTTCGCTTCTATACATTTGTAAAGAAGCCAACATTCTATCTTTCTGACCTTTGGTAAATAAATTATAGCAAGTATCAGGTACATAATTCATATAATTCATAAACATGATACCGTTTCCTGCGAAAGAACAATCGTCGTAATACGGAAAGTTCACGCAAGTGTAAGTCGGTTTTTTCTGACCTGGTGTATCGTCAACATTGTCGGTCGGACAAGTCGCGTTGGCATTATTGCCGAAAATATGCCATAGATTAAACCAATGACCGACTTCATGCGTGAGCGTTCTGCTTCCGTTTCTATCTACAAAATTAGAATCGCTCGTAGCAAAGGCTTTATTGTTCACTACAATACCATCTATGAGCGGAAATGCTGCTAAATCGGGAGGGAAAGTAGAATAACCAAAAGTGTTTGAACCAATATAAGTTACCCAAACATTTAAATAATGTTTAGCATTCCAGGTGTCGTCACCTCCTTTTGCACTCGATTTCATGTCATCTACATTATCGAACTCAACCACATTTGTTCTTGTATGTATAATTCCAGTTGTTGCTTTTCCAAACGGATCCTTTTTAGCAAGACAAAACTGTAGCCCACCATCGCTCGCAATACTTTTCCAAACGCTCGGTGTTTTTACAGTATCAGGATTCAATCGCGCAAAATCACGATTTAAAATAGCTAATTGTTTCTGAACTTGTGCATCGGTAAAATCTTGATCGGGTCTATTATAAACAATATGAAAAATGACTGGAATGATTGGCGTAGCGCGAAAAGTTGTTTTATTTTTATTGTTTTCAATGAAAGCTTGAAATCGCGTTTCTTCTTCGAGAAATAATTTTTCTGAATTACTACTTTTGGGATATTGTGCGGCACTACAAAAATCTGTTTGGGATTTTAATTGGGTACAAAAATTTGCTAAAATCAGCGTAAAAAGTATGAATTTCATTGCGGGATTTTTAAGTAAGCAATGTAGTTAAAAATAGCATTAAATGCAATTTTAGCTTTATTTTTCCTGTAAACTGTTACAAAAGAGCTAATTTTTTTTGGTGAAATATAAATAATGTGGCTGAGGGAGAGGTTCATAAATATTTACATTTTTTTCTTCGAGGGTTGAAACCGTGTAGCCAGCTTTAGCATTGTAAATAAACCCAGATCCTCCACCCGTAAGTGCTATTATCGGACTGATAACACCCAATTGTTTTAAAGTTTCAGCAGCTACTTTTATATCTGCAACTGTAACAGATAAAATAGCAAGTGAATTATCTTCTTTGCTACCATTCGAACTGAAAGTGCCAACTACAATATATTTATCTATAAGCTGTGTAGGTCTTAAAAAAATAGCAGGATGTTCGTCATAGCTGTATGAAACAAATCCGTTAATAAAGCTATCTTCTGTTAAAGGAAAACCTGTTTTAGTATCATAATTTTTTATAGTCACCATGGAATCGTTCCAAACCAAGGCTTTTAACGATATGCTTTTATAGAACGGCGTTGTTTGTTTTAAATGAGGTCCATTAGAGCTGCTTCCAGCTATTACGATTTTACCACTATCTTTTAATGGAAACGATAAAGGTGTACTATTCTCTATGAATTCAAAGAAACTTCCGCTGATGATTCCCAAGGGTTTTGATTGTTCTTTTTGTTGAATTTTTGAAAGCGCATTTTGAAAATGTAAAGCATTGAAGTAAGGGCTGCTCAGATTTTTATCATCCGTCAAATATTTACCAGCTAATGCCTTTTTATTGATCGCTTCAACAACAAAATTCGAAAGTTTGACAAAGCGCAAATCTAAAACTTGGCAGTATATTGTGCAGTTTATTCCATCGATTACAGAATCTTTTTTAAATAATGGAGCACCTCTTGAATAGTCAACTACTCTAAACCCATTTTTTATGAATTTAAGTTGAGCGCTGCTTTCAAAACACAAAATGAGGCAAAAAATCAAAATAATGAGTCTTGTATTTTTCAATTTATTTTCTCATTTTGAAACTGAGCAAGCATTTTTTTGACTTCTTCAATAGAAATATCCGCAGTATCAGCGATTCTATCTATTGAATCACCTCTTAACCAACATTTGCGAACTACTGCAACGGTTTTTCTATATTCACCTTGTGAAATACCTTGTGAAATACCTTCTTCTCTAAGCTGTTTAGCAGCAATACCTACACCTGCTTTCATAACTATATTTTTATTATCGTGTTCTAAAAAAAGTTCATCAATTTCATCCTTCTCTAATGTTGAATGTTGATACAAATATAAAGCAATAGTTGTAACAAAATCTGAATAGTTTTGGTTTTTTTCTTTAAAATTTACAATTTCAGAGAAGTTTTTTCTAATGAAATCGGCATCTTCAGCATTTTTTAGCATTAAGAAGGTGCTCTTTAAAATTGTATCATCTGAAAGATCAAATAATTTGGCATTCGGGGTTATACCCAAATTTACAAATATAAAATCAATTGAAGGTACAAATCTTTGGAGAAATGGCGGGAGTTTTTTGAAGTATGTATGCAACGGTTTCGGATTACTTTTTCTATCGCCATGATAAACAACTATGGGTAGTACAAAAGAATAAGATTTCTTGTTCGTAATATTCTTTGAAAGAATAGCAAGAATGTAACTCAGTATTTGGACTATTAATTCGCGGTCAATTCTGGTTTTATGTTCTAAAAGTAAAATGAAAGTATTTCTGCTCTTGAAAAAAAGCGTACTCAATACTACATCTGCATATTGTTCGGACAAGTCAAGTTTGATATAATTTGTTGTATCAAGTTTGAGTTTTTTTAAATCAATCACCTCAAGAATTTCAGGCGGCAAAAAGTTTTCTAAAAATTCCCGTGCCGATTTAATATCCTGGAAAGTAGATTTAAACAGCTTGTCGTGGTCTGAGTGTGGTTTTGACATAGTATGTAGTATTTTTTTTGTTTGCACTTGCAAAATAAAACTGTTTTTCTAAAACTGCATGATAAGTTTTGAATTATTTTTTTCTATTTTATTTTAAAATGCTTCTTTCTTTCAAGTTTTTAAACAAAATATCGCGATTAGGTGTTTACTTTGCAGCTTATTAGAATAAGTCTAATTAAAGTCGTTCCACAGTTAAAATTTAAATTTAGTATGAGTAAAAAACTCATTTACCTTGACAACGCAGCAACAACCCCTTGCGACCCACGTGTAGTTGATGCCATGCTTCCTTATTTCACGCAACATTTCGGAAATGCAGCGAGCCGTAATCACCCGTTTGGTTGGCAAGCTGAAGAAGCTGTTGATTATGCGCGCGAGCAAATTGCGCAATTAATTGGTGCTGAAGATAAGGAAATTGTTTTTACTTCGGGTGCAACGGAGTCGATTAATTTGGCTTTGAAAGGTGCTTTTGAGATGTACGCTAAAAAAGGCAATCACTTCATAACAACAAAAACAGAACATAAAGCTGTGATTGATACTTGCAAACATTTAGAAAAAATGGGTGCAGAAGTAACATATTTAGATGTTCAGTACAACGGTTTAATTAACATTGCAGAGTTTGAGGCTGCTATTAAGCCGAATACTATTTTAGCGTGCATTATGTACGCTAATAACGAAACAGGTGTTATTCAACCTGTGAAAGAAATAGGTGAAATTTGTGCAAAGCACGGTGTTTTATTCATGAGCGATATTACACAAGCAGCGGGTAAAATCCCTGTTGACGTAAAAGCAATGGGCATACACATTGCAGCTTTTACGGCGCATAAAATGTACGGACCTAAAGGCGTAGGTGCATTATTTGTGAACAGAATTAAACCGCGTGTAAAAGTTGTGGCTCAAATGGATGGCGGTGGTCATGAACGCGGAATGCGCTCTGGCACTTTGAACGTTACAGGAATTGTAGGATTTGGTAAAGCAGCAGAATTAGCGCGCAAAGAAATGGCGAGCGATGCTGCACGCCTTTCTGTTTTGCGCGATAGATTAGAAACTGAGCTTTCAAAAATGGAGGAAGTTACTGTGAATGGTGCGCGCGAATCGAGAATGCCACAAATCACGAACATGAGTTTTAAACACGTTGAAGGCGAGGGTTTAATGATGACGTTTAATCAAAACATTGCGCTTTCTTCAGGTTCGGCTTGCACTTCGGCTTCATTAGAACCGTCGTATGTTTTAGTGGCAATGGGTTTGGGCGATGATTTAGCACACTCATCGTTGCGTTTTTCACTCGGTAGATTTACAACTGACGAAGATATTGATTACACTATTAAAGCCATTCGCGAAGGTGTTAACCACATGCGCGATTTGTCTCCAATTTGGGAAATGTATAAAGAAGGTGTTGATTTATCGCAAGTATCGTGGACAGCGCATTAAACTCAGTAGCAAACCTAACAGGTTTTTCAAACCTGTTAGGTTTATTCAAAAATAAATTTGCAAATACAAGAAAAAAAGCTAAATTTTGTGTTCTCATTTAAAATAAAATATCATGGCTTATTCAGATAAAGTAATAGAGCATTTCAATCATCCTAAAAACGTAGGTACTTTAGATAAATCTAAAAAATCTGTTGGTACGGGTTTAGTAGGTGCACCTGAATGTGGAGACGTTATGCGTTTACAAATTGAAGTTGACGAAGCGACGCAAACTATAATTGATGCCAAGTTCAAAACTTTTGGTTGTGGTTCGGCTATTGCATCTTCATCACTCGCAACTGAGTGGTTGAAAGGTAAAAGTATCAGCGAAGCACTTACCATCGACAATATGGATATCGTAGAAGAATTGGCTTTACCGCCTGTTAAAATTCACTGCTCCGTATTAGCGGAGGATGCTATCAAAATGGCGATTAAAGATTACCAAGTAAAAAATGGTATCGCTGTTGAAGCCGAAGCAGTTGCTGCGCATTAATTATTTCAATACTAGTAGGTTATGCGCTACTTAGTAGTTTGAAAATTTAATTATTAATTTTTAATTAATTATGATTTTTGTAGCTGATTCTGCAAAAGAAAAAATAAGTTCGCTTTATAGAGAAGGTGCTGTTTCACCCGACCATTTTATTCGCGTGAGTGTTACGAGTGGCGGTTGTTCAGGGCTATCTTATAAAATGGATTTTGATAATACAAACCAACCCAAAGATCAGGTGTTTGAACACAATGGAATAAAAGTAGTGACGGATTTGAAAAGTTTTTTGTACTTGTTCAATACAACTCTGGAATTTTCGGGTGGATTAAACGGCAAAGGATTTTCGTTTAATAATCCGAATGCATCGCGCACTTGTGGTTGTGGCGAAAGTTTTGCAGTTTAAAAAATAGCAATTAGCCACGAGCTTTGAGCTTTCTAAGTCGTTTGAAAGAAAGCTCATTTCTAAAAGCTTATAGCTCATTGCTAATTTTAATTCAATTTTAACACTTTTTCAAAAAGCCATGGGTTGCAATAATCAATGGCTTATTGTATTTTGACGAATAATATAAACAGCGTTTCAAGCGTTCAAATAATCATACTATCGAATATTAAATAATTTCTCGCAGCCTATAAATTAATTGGCAATGTCGTTCGAATCAAAAACCTATTATTCTCAACTTTATCGGAATTTTCGTTCGATAGAGCCGAATGAATATCGGCGGATGGTTCTATTTTTTGAGCGCAATGAGAAAAATGTTATTTCTTTGGAGACTGAAGAATACATGGACGTACTTTGGATGTACACTAATGCGCTTTACGAAGTGGGTCAATATCGAAAGCATACACTCATGGCAGATACTATTATCGAACTGAGTATCGAAAATAATATCACACATATCCGTAACGAAGAGGTATATCGCTCTACCCTATTCAAAAAATCTGTCTCGCATTACCAATTGCATGAAAACAAAAAGTCGATACATATTTTAACAGAGTTGTTAAAAATAGACCCGCAAGATGGTTTGGTATTGCGTTTTTTAAAACGTTTACATCGCGAACAAAATCCAACATTTTTAATAAGGGCGCGTGCTATCGGCATATTTTTTTTAATTATTGCCACCTTAATGTTTGTATCCGAAACTATTTTCGTTCGTCATTTTTATGCCGACTTAGCTTCGAAATTTATTTGGTATAGAAACTTTGCCATATCATTATCCGCACTATTTTTATTCGGAGGATTGATAGTTTATCGGGTACAAGTAAATTACAAAGTCCTCAAATTGCAGAAGCAGGTAATAGAAGCAAAATTTATGAAAAAGTTAAAGTCAACAACATCATCAAAGTCAACTTAAACGTTTGTATATTTGCGTTGTCGAATGAAGAGAAATTTATAAATCGTATTTTTTTCAATTTTTAATTAATAACCTTTATGAGCCCAGTATTTTTAATTTTTGGGATGGGTGGTCAAGAAATCTTCTTCGTCTTCATCATAGTTTTACTTCTATTTGGTGGCAATAAAATTCCAGAATTGATGCGTGGATTAGGTCGCGGTGTGCGTGAGTTTAATTCTGCTAAAGCAACCATGGAAGATGAAATCCGCAAAGGCATGGATGACGCTGAAAAGAAAAAAGATTCAGAATCAGAAATGCGCAAGAAAATTGAAGCAGAAGTACGCGAAAAAATCTCGAAAGAATCTGCGAAATAGTTCAGTCGTGGGTTGCCTGAACCCTGATTTGTTGGAGTTTAATTGTCTGAACCCTGATTTACAAGATTTTGTGATTAAAAGATTTAGAATACGTAAGATTTTAAAATTACATCTTCTAATCACAGAATCCAGTAAATCAGGGTTCAGACAGTTAATCGCATCTGATAATCTATTAATCCAACAAATCATGGTTTAGACAACTAAAAACTAACAACTAAAATGATTTTTTCCGACACACAAATTTTAGAAAGCATCAACGCGGGTAAAATTGTAATTGAGCCATTCAGTGTTGAAAAACTCGGCACTAACAGTTACGATGTGCATCTCAGTAAGTTTTTAGCAATTTATGAAGCGGCAGTTTTAGATGCAAAAACGCATAATACCATTCGTCATTTTGAAATTCCAGAAGAAGGTATCGTTTTGCGCCCGGGCATTTTATACCTCGGTGCTACTTTAGAATATACCGAAACACACAACGCTGTCCCGTTTTTAGAAGGTAAATCGAGTACAGGCAGATTGGGCATTGATATTCACGCTACAGCAGGAAAAGGCGATGTCGGATTTTGTAATTACTGGACTTTAGAAATTTCGGTCGCTATGCCAGTGCGCGTTTATGCAGGTATGCCGATTGGTCAACTCATTTATTTTAGTGTTGAAGGCGAAGTAAAAACCCATTACAATAAAAAACTCTCGGCTAAATATAATACGCGCAGCGAGAAACCAGTTGAGAGTATGATGTGGAAGAATAAGTTTTGATTTAAAACATTATTTAATTTTAAGCGTTCTCAAACTAATGAAACTATTCTGCTACATATTTAGCTTGTACTTCGCAGCGTTAACTATCCTGCCTTGCAACGATATGTGTGAATCGAATACTGTTGAATTATCGAGTATTTCTAACCAATCAGAATCAAACTCTCCACTCGAAAACAATCAAGATAACTGTTCACCTTTCTGCATTTGTAATTGCTGTTGTGTTTACTTTACTCCAACATCTCTTTTGAAATTGAATTTTCAAAGTATAGCCTTTAATAACTTCAAAGAAAAGATGCCTTTTTATTATTCCGAAAATTGGCATAGCGATTACCTAAAATCCATCTTCAAGCCCCCAAGATTAAGTTAAACGAACTGTGTGTCTTTAGTAGAGCCGCCAAGCATGGCAGCTCTATAATTGTTTAACAAATCTCATAAAATGCAGTGCGCCATTTTATGCCTTGTTATATTCATCCATAGCAATTTTGATCAATATTTTTAAGATTAATCCCTACAAAGCATGGATTAATCCTGAAAACTCTGATTTGATTTCCAATAAACTTATCATACAATGATAAATAAAATTATTCATTTTTCGGTAAACAACAAGCTTATTACGGGAATTTTTTTAATTATTTTTATTTTTTGGGGCATTTATTCATTCACCGCGCTAAGTGTTGATGCATTACCCGATGTAACCAACAATCAGGTGCAGGTAATAACGAACAGCCCCAACCTTGCAACACAAGAAGTAGAACAGTTTATAACCTATCCTTTAGAATCAGCATTTAAATCATTGCAAGGTTTGGTAGAATTAAGAAGCACGAGCCGCAGTGGTTTATCTGTTATTACCATTGTTTTTAAAGACAATATGCCTATAAATATTACTAGGCAATTAGTATCTGAAAAAATAAAAGTCGCGCAGGAAAATATTCCAAAAGAATATGGTAGCCCAGATTTAATACCACCCACCACGGGCTTAGGCGAAATCTATCAATATGTAATCGTTCCTCAAAAAGGCTTTGAAGAAAAGTTTACTTCAATGGATTTACGAACGGTGCAGGATTGGATTGTAAAACGCCAACTTTTAGGGACAGAAGGTGTGGTTGAGGTAAGCAGTTTTGGTGGAAAATTAAAACAGTATGAAGTAAGTGTAAAGCCCGAAAGATTGGCGGCTATGAACCTTACATTAATTGATGTTTACAATGCCCTACAAAAAAACAATTCCAATACTGGCGGCAGCTATATTGATAAAGGACCGAACATTTATTTTATTCGTGGCGAAGGCTTGATTGAAAAATTAGATGATATCAATAATGTTGTTGTTGCTAATACCAACGGAATACCTACTCTAATAAAAGATATAGGTATTGTTGATTTTGGCTTTGCTCCGCGTTACGGTGCAATGACAAGAAATGGGAAAGGCGAAACTGTAGGTGGTGTAGTGTTGATGCAAAAAGGCGAAAACGCCGTAAAAGTTATCAAAAGCGTAAAGCAAAGAATGGCAACAATAGAAAAGAATTTACCCGAAGGCTTAACTATTGATGTGTTTGTAGATAGAACTAAATTGATTGAAAGGGCAATGAACACCGTGAGCACCAATTTATTAGAAGGTGCATTGATTGTGGTTTTTGTGTTGGTACTTTTCTTAGGCAATTTCAGAGCAGGTTTAATTGTAGTGAGTGTAATTCCGTTGTCTATGCTTTTTGCCGTCGCAATGATGAAACTTTTTGGCGTAAGTGCCAACTTAATGTCAATGGGTGCTTTGGATTTTGGGCTTATTGTGGACGGGGCTGTAATTATAGTAGAAAGTCTCATGCATAAATTTTTTCACGATTTTAAAGGACAAAAACTTTCTCAAATCCAAATGGATGACGAAGTGACCGAAGGCAGCAGTAGAATAATGACCAGTGCCATCTTCGGACAAATTATTATACTGATAGTTTATATTCCAATATTTGCTTTAAGTGGAATAGAAGGAAAAATGTTTAAACCTATGGCGCAAACTGTAAGTTTCGCTATTATTGGTGCAATAATTTTATCTATTACTTATGTGCCGATTCTGACCAGCATTTTTCTCAATAAAAAAATAGTAGCTAAAGAAAACATTACAGATAAAATAATGAAATGGTTAGTGGATAGGTATCAACCTTTTCTCCAAAGAATTATCTCATATAGAATTGCTGTTTTGCTTTTTGCTTTTTGTCTTTTGATAGGTTCGTTGTTCGTTTTTAACGCTTTAGGTGGCGAGTTTATTCCAGAATTAGATGAAGGTGATTTTGCTACAAATTTCATTATTAGGCAAGGCAGCAATCTTTCCCAATCTATTGAAACAAGCACACAGTTAGAAAAAATTGCGCTTCAATTCCCAGAAGTAATAGACGTAGTTAGCAAAATAGGTACCAGCGAAATACCTTCAGATCCTATGCCCATTGAGAGTGGCGATTTAATAATGGTATTGAAGGATAAAAAAAATTGGATATCAGCCAAAGATAAAGATGAACTCGCCAGCAAAATAAATGAAAAAATGAGCGTTATACCAGGCGTTAATCTTTCTTTCGAGCAACCCATTCAAATGCGTTTTAATGAATTAATTGCAGGTGTAAAAAGTGATATTGCCATTAAAATTTTTGGTAGCGATTTAGATAAACTATTTACAAAAGGAAATGAAGTAAGCAACCTAATAAAAAACATTGATGGGCTAACCGATGTAAAAGTAGAGCAGATTGTAGGTATGCCGCAATTGCTGGTAAAATATAACCGCAATAAAATTGCACAATACGGTTTGAATATAAGCGATGTAAATACAATTTTGAATACAGCTTATGCGGGTGGCTACACGGGCGTAGTGTATGAAGGCGAAAAGAAATTTGATTTAGTAGTCAGAATAAAGAAAGACCCTAATACAGATGCCGATGTTTTGAAGGGTTTACTCATTCCAATACATAGCGGAAAGCAAATTCCATTGAGTGAAATTGCTGAGGTAACTTTTAAATCGAGTCCATCACAAATTAGCCGTGAAGACGCAGAACGAAGAATTGTTGTAGAAGCTAACACAAGAGGTAGAGATGTAGAAAGTGTAGTAAAAGAAATCCAGCAAACCTTAGATACAAAACTAAAATTGCCCGAAGGTTATTACATTACTTATGGCGGGCAATTTCAAAATTTACAAGAAGCAAAAGGGCGTTTACAATTAGCTGTACCAGTTTCACTTTTGCTCATTTTCTTTTTATTATTCCTAACATTTCGCTCCGTAAAAGAAGCCACTATTATTTTTTCTGCCATTCCATTAGCAGCTATTGGCGGAATCATTGCTTTATGGCTAAGAGGAATGAATTTCAGTATTTCAGCCGGCGTTGGTTTTATTGCATTATTTGGCGTTGCTGTATTGAATGGGATTGTATTAATTAGCTATTACAACCGCTTAAAAGAAGAAGGCGAAGAAGATATAACGCAAAGAATTTTAAAAGGAAGTGCAGCCCGTTTACGACCAGTTTTAGCAACTGCTGCTGTAGCGTCATTAGGCTTTTTACCTATGGCGTTTAGCACAAGTGCTGGTGCAGAAGTCCAAAAACCTTTGGCAACTGTTGTTATTGGCGGCTTGTTTTCATCTACCTTTTTAACGCTTTTTGTATTGCCTGTTCTTTACAGTTTATTTTATTTAAAAAGAAAAAAGAAAATAAAAATAAATATTGCTGTTACAACAGTTGTAATGCTCATTTTTTCAATGATTGGTTTGAACGCAAATGCTCAAACAAAAACTTTATACTTACAAAATGCTTTAGAATTAGCCATAAAGAATTATCCAACCATTCAACAGGCTAATTTACAAACTCAACAACAGAAAGTGCTAACAGGTACAGCTACTATTTTAGATCCATTCAGTATAAATGCAGGGTTTTGGCAAATAAACAGCACCGCGTTTGATTACAATATTGGGATATCGCAGGGTTTTAAATTACCAAATGCTTACAAAGCGGGTGAAAATTTACTAAAACAAAACGTCCTAGTGGCACAAACGTATGAAGCAGTCACAAAAAATGAGTTAGTGCGCAATGTATCGAATGCTTATTACAATTGGATTTATTTTGGGCAGCAATATAATTTGCTTTTGCAAACGGATAGTATTTTTGCCGATTATGAAAACTTTGCCAATAAAAAATATCAAGTTGGTGAAAGCAACAAATTGGAAAAAATAAATGCAACGCTTCAACGAAAGGAATTACAAATACAACTATCTAAAGCAAAAACAGAAGTCGCTTTTTATTTAATAGATTTACAAAAATGGATGCGCAGCGCAGAGCAATTTCAAGCACCGATAACTTACTCAATTTTACCAGAAATTAATTTAAATGACAGTAGTTTAGTGTTTAAACATCCAGTGTTACAATTTTTACAGCAACAAATTATTGCTAAAGAGTTTGCTGTAAAAGCAGAAAAAGCCAAAGAGCTGCCCTCTTTTAATTTGGGATTAAATGCGCAAAGTTTAGACAAGCAACTCCAATTTTACTATGGTAGTGCAGGTGTCAGTATTCCTATATTTAAAAATGGCGTAAAAGCGCGAACGCAAGCTGCCAAGATTGAAGTTGAAATTGCAACCAAAGAGTTAGACAAGAATCGATTAGAAATTTCTACGCTTTTTTTGCAACAAAATCAGTTGCAGCAGCAAAATTTGCAGGAGTTGAAGTATTACCAAACTGAAGGTTTGCGAGTGGCTGAAAGTATTATCAATACAGCTCAACGCATCTATAAATCGGGAGATATTGGCTACATCGAGTACATTCAAAACTTAAAAGAGGCTATTAAAATTAAAACAGATTATTTATCAACCCTCAATAATTACAATCAAACTATTATCCAACTCAACTATTTATTAAATCGCTAAAATAATTTCAACAATGAAAAATATAAAAGTAATAGTAATAGCCTTCTTTTTGTCTTTCGTAACTACCGCTTGCAAGAACAAAGTAAATGAAACAAAAGTAGAACCTAAGAACTTGGAGTATTCAAAAAAAGAAACCTTTGCTAATAAAATAGCTCTGGTAGAGTTAACAGAGGAACAAATAAAAGCTATTGGGTTGCAAACAGGCAACATTGAGCAACGCAATTTAAAAACCAACTTAAAAGTGAATGGTAAACTTACGCTTCCTCCGCAAAACCAAGCACAAGTTAGCATATTAATGGGTGGTATTGTGAAAACCATTAACGTTACGGAAGGCACATTTGTACAGCAAGGGCAGACTTTAGCGACGATTGTAAATAATGAGATAATACAATTACAAGAGGATTATTTGGAAAACAAATCACAGTTAGTTTATTTGGAGGAAGAATTTAATCGTCAGAAAGATTTACAAACAGAACGTATAAACGCAACCAAGACGTTGCAACAAGTACAAAATGAATTGAACATAGCACGTGCCAAGCAAAAAGGCTTACAGGCAAAATTGGAAATACAAGGAATTAATGCCACCAACATTAGCACAACCAATTTTACAAATAATATAGCGGTAACAGCACCCATAAGCGGTTTTATTCATCACATCAACTTAACGATGGGAAAATTTGCCGATTCAAATACCGTATTATTTGACATTGTAGATAATCGTTTCTTACATTTGGATTTAACGTTGTTTGAAAGAGATATTTCTAAAGTAAAAATTGGAGACAAAATACTCTTTACAGATGTTAATGATGTTTCGCGCACACACCCTGCAACGGTTTTTGCATTAAACAAAGCTTTTGAAGTTAACCAACAAGCCATATTAGTCCATGCTAAAATAGAAGGGCAAACTGAAACCCTTTTACCCGGAATGTATGTGGAAGCAAGAATACAGATAGATAATTATAAAACCAATTCACTGCCAGATGCCGCTATAGTTAGCAACGGAGATGAACACTATATTTATGTAGAAAGGGAAAAAAATCAGTTTAAACAAGTTGCTGTCACTAAAGGTGTAAGCGATTTGGGATTTACTGAAATACTTCCTTTTGAAAACGTGCCAGCTAATGCAAAAGTAGTTATAAAAGGGGCTTACTATTTATTGTCGCAACTAACAAAAGGAAGTGGACAGGAATAATAACCTATGATAGAAGTTTTAGCGAGTGTATAAAAATTATAAACTTAAACAGCTTCTAAGAATTATCTTTACATTTGAGATGCAATTTAAAGCGCGTTTCAATACAATTCTAAAAATGGCACAAAATCACGAAGGGCATAGTCACAATCATGCGCCCGAAATAACGAGTTTAAACACAGCGTTTATTGTCGGCATTATTTTGAACTTGGGTTATGTTTTTATTCAAGTTTTTATTGGCTTGAGCGTAAAATCGCTCTCACTTCTATCTGATGCAGGACATAATTTTTTAGATGTAGCTGGTTTGGCTTTAGCCATGTTGGCTTTTAAGTTGTCTAAATCAAAATCGACGGGTAAATTTACATACGGGTATAAAAAAGCCAGTATTTTAGTTTCACTGTTGAATGCTGTACTATTATTGATATCTATTGGTGCCATAGGTTACGAAGCCATTTTCAGATTTCAACATCCAGAACCTATACCCGGAAAAATAATTGCCATTGTGTCCGCCATTGGCATATTTATCAATGGTATTTCAGCTTTCATGTTTTTTAGGGATAAAGATAGAGACATGAATGTTAAATCAGCTTTTTTACATTTAGCTGCGGATGCTCTTGTTTCTTTGGCTTTAGTTGTCGGTGGAATTATTATTTTCTATACAGGTTTTTATTGGATAGATCCGCTTTTAAGCCTTGTAGTTTGTGCCGTAATTATTGCAAGCACTTGGAGTTTATTGCGCGATAGTTTACATCTTTCACTCGACGGTGTGCCGAGAGGTATAGATATTGAAAAAATAAAAACTGAAATCATGTCTATCTCTGGCGTCGGCGATTTTCACCATGTTCATGTATGGGCAATGAGTACAACTGAAAACGCACTGACTGCGCATGTATTCATAAAAGATACAACAGAAAAAGCCGAAGTGGAAAAAATTAAAACCAATATTAAACTTGAATTAGAGCATTTCAATATTCGCCACAGTACAATTGAAGTTGATTTTACTGCCCATCACGACGATTGTGCTAATCATGATGAACACGACGACGACGCGCATAAAGGACATAATCACTAAGTTTCAAGAATTTATAGAAATAATTCAGTACAAAAAACAATTTCGAACATTCAACGTTAAAGTATAATGAAAAATATTTTTCACATAGTAGTGCTAATTTTTGTGTTTGGTGTATTAGTTACGCCATCGCATATTTTGGCGTGTGAAAAAAGGGGTAGCAATTCAGAATTGGCATGTTGTAAAAAAAGTAAAGTTTCAGACACCAACAAAAAAGATTGCTGCGCTAATAAACAAGGTGTAAAAAAACATTGCACTCAAAACCCAAAAGATAATTCAAAAAAAGATAGCGACGATTGCGATCAAAATAGTTGCTCTTGCGCACCAACATCCTTAAGTTTTACATTACCTTCTACTTTTTATTTAGAAAATAAAGCTTTCAATCCTTCGAAAGTTACTGAAAAATCTTCATACACTGAGACCTACGTCTCCTCAGGTTTTCTTTCCATTTGGCTACCGCCTAAACTCGTTTAGTTTTTCAATTGTTAGCCCATAGTCTGCCTACTAGGTCTGAACTGTGATTAAAATGATTTAATGATTTTATCAAGTATCAATGAAATCATTTTAATCACAGTTCAGACATATTATTAAATTTTAAAAAAATTAAACAATGATTTTCATAAAAAAATTATTGATAGCATTTATTGTATTGCTATCAATCACTTCGAGCCATGCTCAAATAAAAAATTCAAAAACCGAAACTGTAAAAATTTACGGCAATTGCGGTACTTGTGAGAAAAAAATCGAAAAAGCAGGTAATATTAAAGGTGTTGCTTCTGTTGATTGGAATAAAGATTCTAAGATGGCGGTGCTGGTTTACGATGCTTCAAGAACAAATAAAGATGAAATTTTGAAACGCATTGCGCTCGCCGGGTACGATAGCGACGATTTTTTAGCACCGAGCGATGCATATTCAAAACTTGATGCGTGTTGCCAATACGATAGAACGGCGAAAGTGAAAGGTGCAAAAGCCGACGATTCAAAAATGGTGATGACCGATTCAAAACCGATGCAGGATATGTCAGCAATGTCAACTACAAAAGCCGACGATTCAAAAATGGTGATGGATCATGCAGTGGCAATGAAAGATACAGTTGCGCCCGTAGTTTCAACAGAAATAATTAATCCGTTTAAATCAGTTTTTGAGAATTATTTTTTACTCAAAGACGCGCTGATACAAACAAAAGGAAGTGTTTCAGCGACAGTATCCAAAAGCTTATTAACTACTTTGGATGCGGTAAAAATGGAGACGTTAACACCAGAATCGCACACAGTTTGGATGAAAGTGATGAAAGATTTAATGTTCGACGCTGAACATATTTCTGAAACGCAAGATGTAGGGCATCAGCGCGAACATTTTGCGTCGCTATCTAAAAATATGTACGCGCTCATGAAGGTTTCAAAATCGGAAACAGAAACATACTATCAATTCTGCCCGATGTTTAATAAAGGTAAAGGTGCGAATTGGTTAAGCAAAACGGACGAAATTAAAAATCCGTATTATGGTTCGCAAATGTTGAGTTGCGGTAGAACAGTTGAAACCATAAAATGAGTTATTATGGAGCTATTCATTAAAAATATGGTGTGTAGTCGCTGTAAAATGGTGGTGAAGTCTGAGTTTGAAAAACTTGGACTTCACCCGATTTCGGTTGAGTTAGGCATTGTTAAAATCGAAGAAACATTGGACGATTCGTTTTTATCTGTGATTAATACTTCGCTTCAAAAATTTGGTTTCGCATTGATTGACGATAAAAAAGATAAGATTGTTGAGCGTATTAAAAACCTCATCGTTGAATTAGTGCATTACCAAAACAATGATTTGAATGTTAATTTATCAGTTTATTTAGCGCATGAGTTATTGCAAGATTATAATTCTTTGAGTAAACTGTTTTCTGAACAAGAGAATATGACAATAGAGCACTATTTTATTTCTCAAAAAATAGAAAAAGTTAAAGAGTTATTGACTTACGATGAATTAACGCTTAGCCAAATTGCAGACCAACTTAACTACAGCACGGTGGCGTATCTGAGTAATCAGTTTAAAAAAATAACAGGGTTTACGCCGAGTTATTTTAAAAATTTAAAAATTCATGAAAGAAGTAACTTAGAGGACTTATAAATTTTATAACTTTTAGTCCAAATTGTACAACAGTTAAAATTTTATCGTCCCGTAACTTTGTTTCAAAGAATTTTCTTTTAGTCACCATTTTAAAAAATTAAAGATGAAATTTTTAAAATTAGTTTTCGCTGGTTTATTAATATTTGTAACAAGTTTAACTGTAAATGCTCAAAGCGATAAAGCTGAACGCGGTTATAAAACTGAAAAAATAAAAGTAGAAGGTTTATGCACCGTAGATAAAAAACGGATTGAAAAAGCGGCACTTTCAGTCACAGGAGTAAAGGAGGCAAATTGGAGTGTTAAATCTAAAACGTTGACACTTAAATACGATACTTACAGAAAAGATATCGTTGACTTAGTGGAGCAAACAATTGCTGCCGAAGGAAATGATACGGAATCATTTAAAGCCGATGATATGGTTTATAATAATTTGCCAAAGTGCTGCCATTACAGAAAAGACAAATCGTAATTATTAAAACTTTAAAAAAACCTCGTAGGTTTTAAAAACCTACGAGGTTTAAAACTAAAAAAATGACGCACACTTATAATTTAACTGGTATGACGTGCGGCGGTTGTGAAACCAGCGTAAAAAGTAAATTATTGAAATTACCCGAAATTACTTCGGTGGATCTTTCAAAAGATACCAACTCTGCGACTATTTCTATGACGCAACACATTTCTGTTCACGATTTGCAAGAAGCAATCGGCGGAAATAATTCCAAATACCAAATTTCTACCTCGCATCATAACGAAATTGCTGAAGAAGTGCGCTCGTGGTTTGAAACGTATAAACCGATTATTTTAATTTTTTCGTACATCACTTTGGTTTCAGTGTTGGCGCAAGTTGCATACAAAAGCTTTGATTCCATGCTTTTTATGCGCCATTTCATGGCTGGATTCTTCTTGGTGTTTTCGTTTTTTAAATTACTCAACTTAAAAGGTTTCGCCGAAAGTTACGCGATGTACGATGTTTTAGCAAAACGGATTCCGAGTTGGGGTTATGCTTACGCTTTCGTTGAATTAGGTTTAGGAATCGCTTTCTTGGTTAATTTCAATCCGTATTTCACAAATGTGGTAACACTTGCTGTAATGTCGTTGAGTATAATTGGGGTATTACAAAGTGTACTCAACAAGAAAAAAATTCAATGCGCTTGTTTAGGCGCTGTTTTTAATTTACCCATGAGTACCGTCACCATAATAGAAGATGCTTTGATGATAGTGATGAGCGGTGCTATGCTATTTTTATTACAGTAAGAATTTAAAGTATTTATTAATGGAAAATCAAAAAAAACATTGGGAGAAAGTATATCAAACCAAATCGTTTGAGTCAGTGAGTTGGTTTGAATCAATTCCTGAAACCTCAATTCAATTTTTTGAAGAAATGAATCTACCCCATGATGCTGAAATTATTGATGTCGGCGCAGGTGAAAGTCATTTTGTTGATTATTTAATTTCAAAAGGATATAGCAATATAACTTTAGTAGATATTTCTGAAGAAGCCCTTGAACGTACACGCCAACGTTTAGGAAATTCCGGAAAAACGATAAAGTTTATTGTCGCAGACGTTGGTAATTTTAAACCAACACAACATTTTGATTTTTGGCACGATAGAGCCACGTTTCATTTTTTAACGGCACAGCCAGAAGTGAATCACTATTTGGATAATGTAAAAAAATTTCTCAATCCGAATGGACATTTTTTAATTGGAACTTTCGACGAAGAGGGCCCAACAAAATGCAGCGGATTAGATGTTAAACAATATTCAGAAAGTTCTTTGACGCAGCTATTACATCAATTTTTGGAAAAAGTGCACTGCCTTAATCAAGAACATTTAACACCATTTGGAACATTACAAAAATTTGTTTTTTGCTATTTCCGAAAGTCCGAAACTGTTTTCAATTATTAATTTTTTTAATTATGAAAAAAGTATCAAATTTCTTAAAATGGATTTTTAAAAAACTTTTTGTAAAGAAGTGTTGCCAGTAGAGCCGCAAAATTTTGCGTACCAAAATTGATTGTACATTTTCTGTATTTATTTAAGTAGTGTTTATCAATGGAAACGCGGATTTAGTGGATAACGCTGATGAACACAGATTTTCTTATAAAAACATATTTTATCTGCTAAAACCTGTGTCATCCGCTAAATCCCTGTTTCTATTGATAAATATTTTAGCTTTAGCTAAACAGTTACCATTTTTTTAATCAACCAATTATTATGGAACAACAAAATCAGTTGCAAAAATATACTTGCCCGAT
Organism: Saprospiraceae bacterium; assembly: GCA_043781915.1. Taxonomy (GTDB): domain Bacteria; phylum Bacteroidota; class Bacteroidia; order Chitinophagales; family Saprospiraceae; genus JAAFJT01. The sequence goes on along the minus strand of JAYWBA010000152.1, from coordinate 5,886 downwards.
GCACCCGCAAATAATACGCGATGCACCCGGCAAATGCCCATTGTGTGGAATGGCTTTAGAACCGATGGTATCTACTGGCAAAGGAGATGGTAATCATTCGGGGCATTCGGGAATGATAGCGGACTTTAGAAGGCGGTTTTATGTTGTCTTGGCACTCACTGTTCCAATAATGTTGCTATCAACAATGATTCAGCAATTTATGGGAGTTAGTTGGCAATTTGCAGGCTCACAATATATTCTGTTTGCACTATCCACCATCGTTTTTTTTTATGGTGGTTGGCCCTTTCTAAAAGGGTTAGTCAATGAAGCTCAAGCAAAAAATCCAGGTATGATGTTCCTGATTGGCTTTGCCATAATAATTGCTTATGCTTATAGCGTAGCGATTGTTTTTGGTTTAGAAGGCATGGATTTTTTCTGGGAATTAGCAACGTTAATTCTGATTATGCTTTTAGGGCATTGGATAGAAATGAAATCGGTTGCAGGAGCATCGAATGAATTACAATTATTAGTTCAATTGATGCCCGCCGAAGCCCACATGGTTATGCCCAACATGGTGCATGATGTAAAAACAGAATCACTCAAAGCAAACGATATCATTCTTGTAAAACCTGGCGAAAAAATTGCGGCTGATGGAATTATTTTAGAAGGCGAAAGCTATTTAAATGAAAGTATGCTGACAGGTGAATCGAAACCAGTACAGAAAAAAGTAGGGGATAAAGTAATCGCGGGTTCAATAAATGGAAATGGTTCAATTAAAGTGACGGTATCGCACGGTGCAAAAGATTCTTACTTGTCGCAAGTGATCAAATTGGTGCAAGATGCTCAGAACTCCAAATCGAATACCCAACTTTTAGCCGATAAAGCAGCAAAATGGTTAACATTCATCGCAATATTTTCGGGCATTTCTACTTTCTTGTATTGGTATTTAACAGGTGAAACTTTAGCATTTGCCATGGAGCGCATGGTAACAGTAATTGTTATTTGTTGCCCACATGCTTTGGGTTTGGCTGTCCCATTAGTTGTTGCAAAATCAACTGCGCTTTCAGCGCAAAGCGGTTTACTCATTAAAAACAGAACTGCTTTTGAAAATGCGCGACGTATAACAACTATTGTTTTTGATAAAACAGGAACGCTCACCATTGGAAAGTTTGAAGTATCGAAAATTGTTTCTTTACAAAAAGAGCTCAATGAAAATGAAATTATTCGTTTGGCATCTGCTTTAGAACAAAAATCCGAACATCCGATTGCAACGGGCATAATGCAAAAAGCTAAAGAACAAAAAATACCCATTCCAGAAACCCAAAACTTCAATGCCATTACAGGTAAAGGCGTGGAGGCAACGGTTGATGGTAAAAAAATTGCGGTAGTAAGTCCAGGTTATTTGACGGAAAATAAAATTTCTTTCCCAGAAAATTTTACAACCAACGATAATGAAACAGTTGTATTTGTATTAAGCGACAATAAATTGGTTGGTTACATTGCGCTTTCAGATCAGATTCGCCCGGAATCGGCTGATGCAATAAAAATTCTCAAAGAAAATGGAATTAAATCTATTTTACTCACGGGCGATAACAGTAAAGTGGCAAAAAGTGTGAGCGATACTTTAGGTATGGAAGGTTTTTTTGCCGGGGTTTTGCCGCATCAGAAATTAGAAAAAATAAAAGAATTGCAAGCTAAAGGCGAATTTGTTGCTATGACAGGCGACGGCATAAACGATGCACCCGCATTAGCCATTGCTGATATCGGCATAGCAGTGGGGAGCGGCAGTGACATTGCAGCAGAAACTGCGGGAATTGTTTTGGTAAATAGCAACCCGAAAGATATTGTGAATCTGGTTTTATTTGGTAAAGCCACTTACAGAAAAATGATTCAAAATTTGGTCTGGGCAACTGGTTATAATGTTATTGCAATGCCATTAGCTGCGGGTGTTTTGTATAAACAAGGTGTGTTATTAAGTCCGGCAATGGGTGCTGCATTAATGACTGTAAGTACTGTGGTTGTTGCCATAAACGCAAGTACTTTAAAAATTAAAAAATTATGACTTCAATAAATAAAATTTCTTTTAAAATGGATTTTCAAATAACTTTTTTTAAAAAAGTGTTGCCAGTATTTTTTTTATTTTCAACACAAATTCTTCTGTCACAAAAAATTGTGAGCGTACATTTATACGTGCGCGATACAGTTGTAACTTTTGGCGGAGTATCCAGACACGCTATTGCTGTCAATGGTCAAATACCGATGCCAAAATTAGAGTTTACGGAAGGCGACACCGCCGAATTTTTCATTCACAACGAATTGAGCGAAGAAACTTCGATACATTGGCATGGTTTGGTTTTGCCCAATGCTATGGATGGTGTGCCGTATTTAACAACACCGCCTATAAAGGCGCACACAACACAAATTCACAGATTTGCGCTCATTCAGAACGGAACTTATTGGTATCACAGTCACACAAAGTTGCAAGAGCAAAGTGGTATGTATGGTTCGTTCATCATTCATAAAAAAGAAAAAGAAAAGAATGCGTTTGATAAATTGCCTGAATACGCCATGATTTTAAGCGATTGGACGAACGAAAAACCGTTCGAAGTGCATCGCAAATTGCACAATGCTTCAGATTATTACGCAATTAGAAAAGGAACAGTGCAAAGTTATGGTGAAGCTATTCGCGATGGTTATTTTAAAACCAAAGTTGCCAACGAATGGAAACGCATGAATGCTATGGATGTCAGCGATATTGCCTACGATAAATTTTTAATAAATGGAAAAGACGAATTTCGACTCGGTGAAATAGTAAGGGCGAATAGCTATTCGCCCTTACTCAAAGCGGGCGACAAAGTGCGCCTACGCATCGCTAATGGTGGTTCATCATCTTATTTTTGGTTGAATTACGCCGGCGGAAAAATGACCGTCATCGCCAGCGATGGCATGGATGTGCAACCTGTTGAAGTGGATAGATTAATTATTGCCGTTGCAGAAACGTATGATGTGGTTGTAACCATTCCGAATGAAAATACTGCTTACGAATTTCAAGCCACACCAGAAGATAGGACAAAATCAGTTTCATTTTACATCGGTAATGGTGTAAAGCAAACTATTTCGCCGATGCCTAAACTTAAATATTTTGAAGGTATGAAAATGATGAACGGCATGATGAAGATGAATGGCAACCTCGATGACATGGGAATGAGTATGAGTTTAAACAAAATGGATATGAATGTGGTGATGTATCCTGAAATTACGGGCGAAGAAAAACCAGCAATGGACGGTATGAAAATGGACGACAAGAAAATGGACGACAAAAAAATGGACGACAAGAAAATGGATGGCATGAAGATGAACGACAAAAAAATGGACGACAAGAAAATGGATGGCATGAAAATGAACGATAAAAAAATGGATGGCATGAAGATGGACATGGGCAAAGAAAAAATGGATGCCAATATGTACAATGGTAATGCGCTATCGGACATAAAAACGTTGAATTATGCAATGCTTAAATCGCCGACAAAAACAAATTTACCCAAAAATGCACCTGTGCGCGAATTAAAATTTGAGTTAACAGGTAATATGAATCGGTATTTATGGAGTATGGATGGTAAAACTGTTTCTGAGACTGATAAAATTTTGATAAAGCAAGGCGAGAACATTCGAATCGTTTTATACAACGGTTCAATGATGCGACACCCGATGCACTTGCATGGACATTTTTTTCGCGTTCTAAACGGTCAAGGCGATTATGCGCCGCTCAAAAATGTACTTGATATTATGCCAATGGAAACCGATACGGTTGAGTTCAATGCTTCAGAAAAATCGGGCGATTGGTTTTTTCACTGCCACATTTTATACCACATGATGAGCGGTATGGGTCGTATTTTTCAATACGAAAATTCAATTCCAAACCCCGAATTAGGTGATAAAAAAAAGGCAGATAGACAAGTTTTCAAAGATGACAGAATGTACCATTTAATGGCAAATAACGATTTTGCCACAAATGGCAATGACGGTATGGTGATGCTTTCTAACTCTCGGTGGAATTTTAAAACCGAATGGCGTTTGGGTTATCACGACGAGCACGGCTATGAAACTGAAACACATATAGGTCGTTACGTTGATAGAATGCAATGGTTGATGCCGTTCGTAGGTTTCGATTGGCGATACAGAAACACACCTTTGAGCGAAATTGGCGAAAAAAATCTGTTCGGACAAGTGAGCACGAAAGATAAGCGTAATTTTTTTAGCGTCGGTTTAGAATATACTTTGCCTATGCTCGTGAAATCGCAATTTGAAATTTTTACCGATGGTAATATTCGTTTTCAACTCATGCGCGAAGATATTCCTGTAACGAAACGTTTGCGCGCTGCGTTCATGGTAAACACCGATAAAGAATACATGGCAAGTTTGAGATACATTGTCGGCAAAAATTTTGGCATTACAACGCATTACGACTCCGACATGGGTGCTGGAGTGGGCTTAACGTTGAACTACTAATTTTTTTCAATAAAATTTCACCCAAATTTTTAAACTATTTTAGCTAAAATCATTAAATTTCTGAAAATGAAGAAAGTATTTGAAATTATCGCAGTTAGCACTTTAATGCTAATTCCGTTTGGAGCTTGCAACAACAGCGGTTCAACAACAGCTAACGCTGATAAAACAAAAACAGTTAACGAAGCCACTAAACTACAGACAGAAACGACTGCACCGCCAATAAATACCCCTAAAGTTGTGTCTGTGAGTGAAATAATTAAGGATTATTTATCTTTAAAAAATGCTTTAACTGCTGATAGAACAAAAGAAGCAGCTACCGCAGGGACAGTTTTGGAGGCATCAATCAAAAATTACGACAAATCTGCTTTAAGCACTGAACAAAAGAAAGTTTTTGACGAGGTGCAAGACGACGCTAAAGAACATGCCGAGCATATTGGTAAAAATGGCGGCAACATAAAACACCAACGCGAGCATTTTGATTTATTGAGTAAAGATGTTTATACATTAGCGAAAACTTTTGGTGCTGGTCAACCACTATATAAAGATTTTTGCCCAATGTACAATGATTCAAAAGGCGCCATTTGGTTGAGCGAAACCAAAGAAATTAACAACCCTTATCTCGGAAAAAGTATGCCGACGTGTGGCAGTATGAAAGAAGAACTGAAATAAAAATATGAGTCGTTTAAAAAAAATATCATTGGCAATAACTGCTCTCTTTATAGCCATTCAATGTATCCAACCTGCCCGGAATATCAACGGGCAGGTTTTGGCAACCGACATCACTAAAGTTGTAACCGTTCCTGATTCTGTGCAAATGATTTTAAAAAAAGCTTGTTACGATTGCCACAGTAACAACACCAAATATCCTTTTTATGCCTACATACAACCCATAGGGTGGTTATTAAACAACCATATTGTTGAAGGAAAAAAAAATCTCAATTTCAGTGAGTTTGGTTCACTATCAAAACGAAGACAAACGAGTAAACTAACATCAATAGCGAATCAAGTTAATGATGATGCCATGCCGATAAGCCAATATACACTTATTCATAGCAATGCAATACTCAATAAAACCGAAAAATATTTAATCATCAACTGGGCAAACTTTACAAGAGATAGTATTTCAAAATAAAAAAATAAAAACCAAAAATGACTGCTAACTGGAATTATAGAATTCGTCGAATTCACCGCTACTTCGGTGTATTACTCGCCATACAATTTTTATTTTGGTAACAATTGCATTAGAGGTTTTACTTTATATTTTATTAGTTCTAAGAAGCTGTATAAAATTTATAATAATTTAACGTGAGTTATGAATTAACCAATAAGTTTTTTGTTGCAATGGAAGGCTTTCTCTCCAAAAACGCGTAAGCTGATAACGCAGCAAACATTGAAGAA
>JAYWBA010000151.1:0-71917 GCA_043781915.1 Saprospiraceae bacterium | reverse complement strand
TTATACAGCTCTTTCGGAAAACCTGTATGATAGACCTACTATCATCTTATTTATAGTTCTTCAAAGCACGTGAGCTTCGAATTGCAGGACACACCTTGGACAAGCGTTACATTTTTGGAAAATGTGTGACGAGCGGGGAAAAAACCTAACGTTAAACGAATTTGAACATTTTGCAAACGAGCGAATAGACATATTATAAAATGGCAACTAAAGATTATTTAGAACATCTTAAATTTATGAGATGTTTTTTTGCAAGTATTTCATTTTATTTTTTTTCAAATCTTAATTGTGAAGCAAAAGGAATTAGTTTCATTAATTCTGATTTAGATACAGTTATTTATTTTAATAAAATCTTTACTTATAAAGCGAATTTTAAAATTGAAATAAGAGAAATTGACGATTGTCTCAGTATAATTCTTACAAACATTAATGATGCTAATATCTATGTAGATCCCCTTGATGATTGTAGTTTTCAAAAAGAAATTCAATCTAATATGGACAATGGTAAAAGCAAAGAAATTCAATTTACTAATTACCCAGATTTGAGTTACGAGGTTAAAAGTAAATTAGAATGTTTACGCAGTGAAAAAAAATATACTTTTAGAATCCCAAATTTAGAATCTGACTATTCTGTATTTTTATATATTATCGTAGATTTACCTAATTTCGCTAAATTTTATGAGTTATATGAAATTAATAACAAACTTATACTTGAGCCTTCTGAGTTCTACAAAAAAATTGACTCGATAAACTTAAAGGGTTACGATACAATCTATTTAGAAAGGATACGAAATAATTCTAAAACAGAAAGAACTATGTTTAAATTAATGATTGATGAATACTAGAATATCGCTGTAGCAATGTATGAAATTTAATAGAGAACATCTATTAAAAAACATTCTGAAGCTCCGCTGAAAATATATCTGAACCGTTACTTATTTTTTAAACTCCGGTGCACTCGGTGGTTCCGTTTCAAACTCATTAAATTCAGTATCAGGTGGTAGTTCTAATTCTTCCATGTCTGGATAAATAACAATTTCACTATTTGAATACTGAGATGTTTGAAAATAATGTACATCTAAAATAGCAATAACGGCTAAAGAAAGATAAAACAGCCCCCCAATTTTATCAGTCTCTATGAGATCGTTAATGAGTATGAGTTGCAAAATTATAATCTGAATAAGAAGCATCGTCATAGCAATGCGTTTAATCATTTTATCGTCTGTGCTGTGGTAAATTCGTTCACCACGAATAAAAGCCACAAACAATAATGCTGTAAAAATTAGAACTGCTGGAATTCCTTGCTCGATGCCAAGAAGCAAAAAATAACAATGTACGGTACTTTGTTCTTCATTTTTACTGACATACGTTTTGAATCGCGTAACTGTGTACGGTCTATAAGATGTATAAAAATTACCTGCTCCAAAACCTAAAAATGGTTTTTCAGCAACCATTCTAAAGCCTGCTACCCAACGATACACGCGTTCCATTGTCGAAACATCTTCACCTTTGGCTGTTGCTGCTACCAAGTTTTCGAATTTATAGTGCGTCACTGCCCGCTCGTAGCGCGGCGCATACCCCATAAAATGATTGTCATCAATCAACCCTTTAAAAAAAATGATACTTGATAATACACTCAAACCCAAAACCCAAGCTGTGAGTCGATACTTTACTACAAAATAAAAACCGAGTGCACCTACTAAAGCAATGTAAGCACCACGCGTATAAGCAAACTGTACACCGAGTAATAAAATGAATCCACCGATATATAATAAAAAGCGGGTTAAACTCTTTTTTTGATACCAACCCAATGCCAGCCAAACCAACGGAAAAATGACGACAATAATACTGGCGTACATGACATGGTTTCTGAAAAAAGGCTGCATCACGTAGTTTACCTCTTTAAAAGTAAATCCTTTTAAACCATGCCGAACGAGGGTAACTATTACGCCGAACAACATAGTGCTGAACAAGCACCAAAATATTTTGCGCAGTGCGCGTTCGGAACGAACAAGATGCGATGCCAAAAAATAAAAAGTGCAGATATACCAAAATTTAGCGGCACATTGCTTAACAGCTCGAATTACAATTTCAGCATGGATAGCAGTGATACATTCCCAAAAAAAAGCTAAAAGGATTAAAAGCGTTATCGGGTGTCGCCAAAAAAGAACATCGGTATTAGATTTTTGATTCGAGCGGATAACGAGGTAAATCAGCATTAAACCAAACATGATGGGTTCGGTGGGTAAATCTGTAGCTAATCCGTTTGGGAATTCGTACTCCATTGAAAGCGGCAAACAAGCCATGAGTAAATAAAAAGCGATGGCATAATCAACAATGCACAAATAGGCAACCAGAAAAACAATAGGTAAAACTAACGGTAAAACTGTTTCTAAAGCAGCAGCAGTGGCACCACAAATAATTGTAATGCCAGCAAAAAATGCAAATAGTTTTGAGCTTTGAGCCATGAGCTTTGAGCTTTCAAACATACGTTTTATAAATTGTAATTTGTGTATAGCGTTTTAGCAATGAGCAGTCACGAGAAAGCTCAAAGCTCATTGCTCATGGCTCAAAGCTTATGAATGTTTAAACCCAATCCCTTTAGGTTTATCACTTTTACCTGATTCACCGTTTTCATTCTCCTGAACGATGTCTTTCCAATCAATATCTTTATAATTATCGAACAGTAGCACACCAATAATTGAAAACAGTGTGGCAATTAAAGCTGCTGTTAAAATGATGAGCGAACGCTTAGGTCTCGATTTTTCGACTTCAACACGCGGTTCTTCAGTAATAATGATGGCTGAAGTATTAGTTCTATATGCTGAATTTAGCTGCATATATTTTTGATTATCACGATTTTTCTGCAACCGCTCGTAATCGAGTGCTTCTTTGGTTTGCGAAATCGCATTGTAACCTTCGTTATAGCGTTCTAATTTCGATTTTGTCAGAATAGCTTCTTTTTCATAACCTGCGGCAGTGGCTTTGAGTAATGCTAAAGTATCGCGCTTAACATTTTCATCATCTTTAGCCGATTTGTACTTAGCTTCATTTCTTATAAAATTACTCTCTGCTTGCGAGGCATTGCCCGTTATAGTTTCGATTTCTTTATCAGGGTCGATAATGCCAAACTTTTGCCGCAACTTCTGAAGCGAATCACCCAATCTCATGATATTGTTTGTTTTTTCAGCCATACTGTTTTCAAACGTTTTTACCATGCCCGCTTGCGTATTTCTTATCAGCCGTTGCGCAATTTCATCTACTTTATTGCGCGCAGCAAGCGTCATCTCGGCAGCTTGCTTATTGCTCACATCTTCAACAGTGAGTTCAATAGCATTGTGCGTCGTTTTTTTTACATCGTATAGTTTCTGTAAAGTTTCACGCACTTTAAATGGCGCCTTGACTTTAGTTGAATCAATTTTGTAGTGTTTATACAAACTAAATTTCTGAATTAGATAATCATATAGTTCAGGTGAATCTGCAATTGTCAGAATTCTATCAACATCGTTTTCTGTGCCCGTATATTCTATATCCTTTGTAGAACTACCAAAAACTTGTTCAGGTTTAAAAATATCGGTACTCGCCACCAAAAAAGTCGTCTTCGATTTATAATAGTTATCGAGAAAAATAAAACTCACAAGTGCAGTGATGGCAACAGCTGAAAGTATGGTATAGGCTAATTTTTTGCGATTCCGAAAAAGCACCGTCAGCGCACTCACTAAATTATCGTTTCTAGTCATTCTGGAGGAAATAAAATTGCATTTTTATTTATAAATGCAATAACGCGCAAATTTAGTTTTGAATGTTCAAAAAAGCGTTAAATCGAATCGTAAACAACTACTTTACTCCATGTATGTTTACATTCTTCTATAAATTGAAGGTGCATCGGATGTGTTTGATAAATTTCTTCCTCTTCAAGAGAATTAAAAAAACAAAGCCACGAAAATGCGTACCCGCGCTCAATTACATCGCGATTGGTTGATGCAGGCGTACCGATATGCACCATTTTAATATTTGGCACACCCGCTAATTTTTCTAAGCCAGTTCTGAGGTGTGCTTTATCCGATTCACTATCGGGGTTTTTTAACCAAAAATATACGTGGTGAATGAAAAGTCCTTCAAATTTCTTTTTTGATGCGTTGTGTTTAGACATTTTTAATAAATTAGCTATCAGGAATCAGGTGTCAGGTTTCAGGTTTTCTCATAGGCTGATTCCTGACACCTGATTCCTGACACCTGATTATTTTGATTCAATAAATTTAGATACACTTAAAATCATACCGATGGATACACAACTAAACAAGAGCGATGTTCCACCCATTGATACGAAAGGCAAAGGTAAACCAGCAACCGGAATTAAATGCACACTCACAGCCATATTCATTAAAGCCTGAATTGTGAGAATGAGGGCTAAACCAATGGAAAGCATGGCGGGAAAAGTTTTGGGCGATATGGTAACAAGTCGCACGACTCGCAAAAACAAAAGCACATACAAAGCCAGAAGGAGTGTGCCGCCAATGAGGCCATATTCTTCCAGAATAACTGCGTAGATATAATCGGTATAAGCCATCGGCAAATAATTTTTTTGGACAGAATTACCCGGACCTGTTCCGAAAACACCGCCACGTGCAATCGCCATTTTGGCTAATTGCGTTTGAGTACTTCCTTCCGAATCGGTCGTCCATGAATGCAAACGTTCTTTCCAAGTATCAGTTCTGACCGAGCCTTTATATTTCTCGCCAAGTCCTAAAAGTAAAGCAAAAGCAATAACACCACATAAAATGAGAAGAAATATATACTTCATTGCCACTCTACCAATAAACATCATCAAAAAACAAGTAGTGAAAAGTACAATCGCAGTCGACAAATCGGCTGGAGCGATGAGCAAAAACACAACGATTATGGGTAAAATAATTGGGATGAAAGCGTATTTTAAATCGGTTATGTATTCTTGTTTTGAAGTGATACTGCGCGCTACATAAGCAATAAGAGCAATTTTAGCCAAATCGGAAGTTTGAAATGTTATTCCAATACCGGGCATAATAAGCCAACGGCGCGCATCATTTACTTCGGGTCCGATAGCCAGCGTAATAACTAACAGCACAATAGTAATAAGCAAAGCATAGGGTGCCATAGCGCTGTAACGCCTATAATGCACTAAAAAACAAACGTAGGTAATGACTAAGCCAAGACCTAAAATCATAATTTGTTTAATCAGATAAAATTCGGAATTATCCCCACGCGCGCGCAAAGCCATAGTACTCGACGAGCTATAGACTGCTAAAATGGAAAAAAGTGCTAACACCGAAACGATAGCCCAGATGACCTTATCGCCTTTGAGTTCTGCTTTTAAAAAATTAGAGACAGACATGAAATTATTTTTATAATGTTTCGATGAACAAAATTAAACTCGAATTCAGCGAATTTTTGGAATTAAAGAATTTATTTTTTAAATTTAGTAAAAAATTCAATTAATTCTATAAATTCGAGTTAATTTCGAGTCAATGACATTTACAAAACTTAGTTTACAAAATTTAAATCGTTTAAGTGTTTCAGAGTTTAAAGAGACGGAAAAACTGCCTTTGGTTTTAATACTCGATAATGTACGTTCTGCACTGAATGTAGGTTCCATTTTTAGAACATGCGATGCTTTTGCTTTAGAAAAACTCATTTTATGCGGCATCACAGCGCAACCTCCCCACCGAGAAATTATGAAAACAGCTTTAGGCTCCTCTGAAACAGTTGCTTGGGAATATTTTGAAAATACAAGCGATGCTATTCAAAATCTCAAACAGAATAATTTTACAATTGTGGGCATTGAACAGGTTGAAGAATCTATTTTTTTAGATGATGCTGTTTTTTTGTGCACATTAAATAAACCATTAGCTTTAATTTTGGGTAATGAGGTGGATGGGTTAAGTGATGAAGCGCTTGCTTTGTGTGATCATGTAGTGGAAATAAAACAATTTGGCACCAAGCACTCTATCAATGTAGCTGTTACTGCGGGCATTGTTTCATGGTTCTTTTCGCAAAAATTAGTAACATTAACATGAAGGATTAGAAATATATTTGGGATAACGGTAAAAACGGATTTTATTTGCAAAAGCAATTTAGTTGTTCGTTGATAGTTGTTCGTTGTTCGTTGTTAGTCGTAGATTGAGTGACAAACTAACAACTATCAACGAACAACTAAATTCAAGCTTTTAACATAAAATTACTGAACCTATGAACCTTAAAGCACTTACTATGGCACTTCTGTGCTTAAGTACCTTGTTTTTTCAATGCAAAAAAACAGCTTTACAAGATCCAGTTTTGCGTTTAAAAATTAAATTCGACCCTTTGCAAGATCGGCAAAGCAGCGATGGGAAAATTGTTGCCGATATTCCTTCAGGTCATGCTGCTCAAACACCCGCCGTCAATAGTATTGGTTGTAGTTATATCGAACTCACACCTGATGCTTATACAATTCTGGGTAAAGGGATTGTTTTATTCGACATTAAAGACACTGCCATTGGTACGAATGGTGTTCGCGCTATCGATTACCAATACATGAAAAACTATAAAGACGGGGATATACTTTTAGAAATTCCGTTAAAAAGCCTCGGAACGGGTAAATTCACTTTTTTGAGATTGGGTGTGGCGTATATCAACTTCGATGTAAAATTTAATTTATTGAGTGTTCCTTTCGCGGGCGATTTTTTAGATGAACGCGGCACTTTCAATGGTTTTCTGAATGCGCGTACATTTCTTTCATCGTATAAAATATTTAACAAAGAGGAAAAAATTAACGGCATGCGTCAGCAAGGTTATTGGGCATTCGAAACCAAATTAAGCACGGGTTATGCAGCTTACGATGCTGTTTATAATGGTCAGTTATTTGATGGCAGTACGCTTACTGTAGTAAATCCGATTCAATCCTCATCACCCATCCCTAATAATTCGTGTGTGGTTACAGGTGCGTTCGATTCGCCACTTACTATTACGGGTTCCGAAACGGCGGATATGGTGGCCACGCTTTCTCTCAGCACCAATAAATGTTTTGAATGGGAAGAAAATTTACGCGCCAATGGAAAGTGGGATATTACGGCGCAAGCTAATTCCGGTACTCCTGTTTTAGAGCGCATTGTCGATTATGGCGTGCGTGGCATGAAAATTACAATGTCTGCAAAATAACGAATTAAAGTGTTTTCGAGATTTCAAACGCAAAAAAAATTCTGAAAATCATTAAATCCTTCAATCTTGGTCTAATAGAATTAAATTCCAGATGGCACGAAATAAGCACATCAACAAAACGTTTTAGATTTTTCAAACTTAACGTCCTATTTTTGCGCTTCAAAATCGGTTTAAAATAAACTTTCCAAAGATCTTTAGCATGATATTAGCTCTAAAACGCTTGAGTTTTTTATTATCAGTATTGTTTTTGATGTCACAAAGTTTGTGCGCTCAAGATAGACTCCTTTCTCAATTTTACGCCTCTCCTTTATTACTTAATCCGGCTCTGACAGGTAATTTCGATGGCAAGTATCGAGTAGGAGGTATTTACCACAATCAGTGGCGTGGTACTTTAGAGCAGCCTTTGCAAACGACTGCTTTTGGTGGGGACTTACGGTTAGACCCTTTCAGTTCTGCTTTTTCGAAAGATAAAATTGGCGTTGGTATTCAGTTTGTGCGCGATAATGTGAGTAATATAGACTTCACAAATACAACCATCGCACTTTCGGGTGCTTACCATAAAGCTTTAGATTTGTTCAATACACAATATTTATCGCTCGGTGTCCAATTGGGATTAAGCCAGCGGAATGTGAATTACGAGTTTTTAAGTTTTCAGGATCAATGGAATGGTATTGATGGCTATACGTTGCCACGTCAAGAACATTTGCCCGATAATAATTTTGGTTATGGCGATGTTTCAGTGGGTTTGAATTACACTATTTCTCCTGCCGCTCAAACATCTTATTTTATAGGTATTTCGTATTTCCATTTAAATAAACCCAACATCTCTTTTTTTAAAGGAACGGATTATCCTGTAACTTTACTTGATGCACGCCTTTCAGTTCAAGTGGCAGCACAAATTCCGATTAACCGAGAGCACACTGTAATGTTTAATCCGCGTGTTTTAGCCATGCAACAAGGTCAGCAAATTACTGTAAATGCAGGCACAAATTTTCGATTTGTTATCGATAAAACCTATGGAACATCTTTGCATTTGGGTAGTTGGTTGCGTGGTGTGAAGAATACAAATGGTGTTAGCTTAGATGGTGTCGCTTTTTTAGCTGGAATAGAATATAACAATGTTTTATTTGGCATGAGTTACGATTTAAATTTACCAAGTCTGCGCGATTATAAAGTCTATCAAAATATTTTTGAAATTTCGCTCATTTACCTTGGCGATTTCGATAATTCTGAATTGCTTTGCCCAACTTTTTAGTGCAAGAACAATTAATTTTGAGAAATACGAATTTCTTTATTCTTAATTTGTAGATTTGTAGCTTAAATTTCAACTAGAATTTATGCACCCGATTGATTGGGCGGTTCTAACGCTCACCATTGTCAGTATTGTTTTATACGGCATTTTAAAAACACGTGGAAAACAAACTTTAAAAACATATTTGCTAGGTTCTAACGAGCTAAAATGGTGGACAATCGGCTTGAGCATTATGGCAACTCAAGCCAGCGCTGTTACTTTTCTCTCTACAACAGGTCAAGGTTTTGATGATGGTATGCGCTTTGCGCAGTTTTATTTCGGCTTACCGATTGCGATGGTTCTGCTGAGTATTTTCTTCTTGCCCATTTACTATCGTCTGAATGTTTATACGGCTTACGAATATTTAGAAACGCGTTTCGATTTGCGCACCCGTACATTTACGGCATCTCTTTTTCTAATTCTAAGGGGAATGTCGGCAGGATTAACCTTAGCGGCGCCAGGCATTGTTTTAGCGAGTATTTTGGGTTGGTCATGGTTTTCAACCAATGCGTTAGTAGGTGCATTCGTTTTGTGTTATACGGTTTTAGGCGGCGGAAAAGCCGTGAGCGTAACGCAACAACAACAAATGGTGATTATCCTCATAGGGATGTTGTTTGCTTTCGGCTTGATGATTTATAAACTTCCGAGTGATATACATTTTACCGATGCTTTGGCAATATCGGGCAAATTAAACAAACTGAATATCGTCGATTTTAGTTTCGACTGGCGCAATAAATACACTTTTTGGTCGGGTATGATTGGCGGCGTCTTCTTATTCATGAGTTATTTTGGCACCGATCAATCGCAAGTTCAACGGTATCTATCGGGTAAATCGTTGATGGAAAGTAAATTAGGGTTGCTTTTTAACGGCATGATTAAAGTGCCGATGCAATTTTTGATTTTAATGGTGGGTGTCATGATGTTTGTATTTTATTTATTCAACGCAGCACCACTTCATTTTAATTCTAAAATTCTTGATAAGCTCAAAGCTAACCCTCAATACAGTGCTTCTTTCGATTCGATACAGACACAATACAATCAAAACTTTGAAAATAAACGTATGGCTGTTTCTGACTTAGTGCTCGCCATGCGCTCGAAAGATGTTCAACTCGAGGGTGCAACAACCAATGTTATCCAACAAATGCAAACGAAAGAGCGCAATCTAAGAAAGGATGTTAAAAACTTGATGGTTCAAGCAGATGCTACTGCCGATGTGCGAGATAGAGATTATACGTTCATTTATTTCATTATGACGCAATTACCCCGGGGGTTGGTTGGCTTCTTGATTGCTGTCATTTTTTCAGCAGCAATGTCATCTTCCGCATCAGAAATTAATGCACTCAGCACAACGAGCATGATTGACATTTATCGCCGATTACTTCGCCCCTATGAAACAGATACGCATTACACCAATGTGTCAAAATTATTGACGGTTATGTGGGGATTAATCGTGCTGGGTTTTGCAACAATTGTCACATTTTTTTCCAATCTTATTGAAGCCGTTAACATTATTGGCTCTTTGTTTTATGGAACCATTCTCGGTATTTTCTTAGCTGGCTTTTTCTTCAAACGCATTCACTCGCGCGCTATTTTTTACGGCGCCGTTATTGGCGAAACGTGTATTATCGCTACGTGGTTGAATTACGGTCTCCACGATTCTAATTTCCCGTTCTTGTGGCTTAATCCGCTGGGATGTATTTTAACGATTTTATTTGCCAGTATACTTCAGAACTTTCTAAAAGTACGTGCTTAACTTTACCTTTGCACTATGAAAAAATTATGGCAAAAAAAAATTGAGACAAATAAGCGGATTGAACAATTCACAACGGGTAACGACCCAATGTTCGATTTAGAACTCGCGCCTTTCGATGTGTTGGGCTCTTTAGCACATATACAAATGTTGAACAGTGTGGGTTTGTTAACTTCCGATGATTATATCATACTTGCTGACAACCTGCGAGCAATTTACCATGAAATAATAAAAGGTGATTTTAGCATTGAAGAAGGCGTAGAAGATGTACACTCACAAATAGAATTACAACTTACTCAAAAACTCGGTGATGTCGGAAAACGCATTCATGCAGCACGTAGCCGTAACGACCAAGTTCTCGTCGATTTAAAACTTTTTTATCGTGCAGAACTCGAAAAAATACTCCATGCGACGCATACACTTTTTGAATCGTATTTGTCTCAAAGCGTACGCTATGCTGATGTTTTAGTGCCAGGTTATACGCACACACAAATTGCCATGCCATCAAGTTTTGGTTTATGGTTTGGTGCTTATGCTGAAACGCTTTGCGACGATGCGCATTTCTTGTTGGCGGCATATAATGTAGTTAATCAAAATCCGTTGGGTTCGGCAGCAGGTTATGGTTCGAGCTTGCCGATTGATCGTGCATTAACGACAAAACTTTTGGGGTTTGCCGATATGAATTACAACGTTGTTCACGCGCAAATGGGTCGCGGCAAAGCAGAATACGCTGTTGCTGTTGCTATTGCAGCTATTGCTTCAACACTTTCGCGCTGTGCTGCCGATGCGTGTTTATTCATAAATCAAAATTTTGATTTTATTTCTCTACCAGATGCTTTGACAACAGGTTCGAGCATTATGCCGCACAAAAAGAACCCTGATGTGTTCGAGATTTTGCGTGCAAAATGCAATCAACTCGTCACAACGCCCACACAAGTTCTTTCCCTTACCACTAATCTCATCAGTGGTTATCACCGCGATTACCAACTCTTGAAAGAAATTATTTTTCCTGCGCTGCATACTTTGCAAGATTGTTTAGAGATGATGCAATTTATGATTCTGAACATTGAAGTGAAACAAAACATCACCGAGCGACCGCTATACGACACACTTTTTACTGTCGAAGCTGTCAACGCATTGGTAAATCAAGGTGTGCCATTCAGAGATGCGTATCATACCGTCAGTCAGCAATTAGCGGATGGCACTTATGTGGCAGATAGAAATATAAAACACACCCATGCTGGTAGTATTGGCAATTTGTGTACTGAGGAGATAAAAAGTAAATGGGCGAAAGTTCAGAAACAGTTCCCGCTACTTGTTGTGCATGGTGCAGAAAAAAAACTCATAGGATCTTAAATTTAAAGAATTGGAAGAAAAGCAGAATTTATGAAAAAGGATTATTTTTAGCATTTCCAAAAATAATTTAGTTCTTGGTTTTCTAACCGCAGAAATGTGCCCATTTTCTAATTTTGTTTTGGCTTAGATTGAATAAGAATCTTAACCAAGAATTATATCTATTCGCTCATTAATTGCATCACCAGTCATTGTAGTTTCTTCCGATTTATCATAAATAGAAATTAAATAAAGCTCGTTTTCTTCTGACCAAAAATAAGTAATTACGCGTGCACCACCACTTTTACCTTTATTTTTAGTTGTTATTGCCATTCGAATTTTATACGCACCGCGTCCTAAAGAAATGCCAAGTGTTGGATTTTCTTGGAGTTCAGTAACGAGTGTTTGCACATCTGTTTTGACAGAAATGTATTTCTTGGCTAATCGTTTATATTCTTTTTGAAACTCGGGTGTGAAGGTTATTTGTGTTTTGCTCATAGTTTTTTGCATTAAATATCACCTTCAAAAAGCTCACTAATTGCAGGCTTCCTTAATTTACCTTCTCTCATTAATTTCATTTGTTTTAAACTTAGCTCTAAACTCTCTAAAGTGTGCAGACTATCTAACTGTTTGACTTTAACAAAATCAAATTTTTGAAGTAATTCCAAAACAAATAATGACTCTTTTTCGCGAATTGATATGAGTAAATCCATAATATGACTTTTTAAATTCAATGACAAAGTAAAAACATTTCAACTAAAATTACAAACAAATTATTGTGCTTATTTTTAAATCTCTTCAAATACTAACCCATCTCTCATTGTCAAATACTGATTGCTCATATTGGTGACTTCTTAATTGTGGGTTCCGCTTGAGCACGCGCCAATTTCAATAGCGACCTCCCTTGTAATATTTTGCCTTTATGGTTAATTTGTTTAAATAGTTCTGACTTCATTGAACTATTGTTTTACCTTTCCACCAATTAGCAAGTACTGAAGCTGTAATATTCTGAACGGGTCCAAATATGGCAGATGCAAGACCCATAGTAGCCATGCGTCCCATTTGAAGTGCTATACCCGATGCCAAACCCGCATTCTGCATTCCAACTTCAAAAGCAATTGTTCGAGCTTCATCTTCGCGCAATCCCCAAAATTTACTGAGTTTATAACCTAAAAAGTAACCTGCGAGATTATGGATAAGAATTAATAAAACCAAGATGGGTCCCATCGAAAGCAACGCGTTTCTACCCGAAGCTGTAACAATGACGATGATGATTGGAATGGCACACATTGCCATAAGCGGTAAAATTCTATCGAACCACGAAAATTTTCCGTACGCAAAGCGATTGTAAATTAATCCTGCTAACACGGGTAAAATTACAATTTGAGTAATATGCCAAAGCATTTCCCAAAAATTTACCGGTACTAATTGTCCCGCCAATAATTTCATTAGCAACGGTGTCAAAATGGGTGCTAATAAAGTGGATAAACCCGTAACGGTAACGGATAAAGACAAGTTACCTCCAGATATATACGACATTACATTAGAAGCCATGCCACTCGGCGAGCAACCTAAGAGAATAATTCCTGCGGCGATTTCGGGTGGAAGATTTGAGGTATATGCCAAAATAAATCCAATGGTTGGCATGAGGGTATAATGGCAAAGCAGACCGATGAAAATGGGTTTTGGTGTTTTAATGATGCCTATAAAATCTTTAACATTCATGTGCGTACCCATACCGAACATGACTATTATAAGCAGGGGCACAATTAATTTTTTAGATGGGTAGCCATTGATTTCTATAAAGAATGTCGGGAAACACAAGCTGCAAGTTGCTGCTGCGAAAATGACAAGTGTGTAAGAAAACCCTTTAAATTTTTCATACCCTTGTATACCTAACGCAGCAAAAATGAAAGCTGACATCAAAATTGTACCAGCTTCTTGGGTTTTTTGGAGCGCAAAATAAGTTATTGAAACAATGCCCGCCAAAAAGCTTAGCAAAAGAAAAACTTTGTAAATCTTAATTTTCATACTTTATTCATCTTAAATCATGTTCAATTTTCCCGTCGCGCATTGTTAAACAACGGTCGCTCATGTTGGCGAGTTCTTGGTTGTGGGTAACAATAACAAATGTTTGATTCAGTTCTTTGCGCAGTTTAAATAAATAATTGTGTAATTCTTGAGAGAGTGCGGAATCTAAATTACCTGATGGTTCGTCGGCAAAAACAACAGCGGGTGCATTCATTATGGCACGTGCCACCGCAACGCGCTGTTGCTCGCCACCACTCATTTGATTGGGTTTGTGCGTCGCACGTTCTGAAAGCGAAAGTAAATCGAGTAATTCCATGGCGCGTTTGCGGGCTTGTGCATCGGGCGTTTTGGCAATGAGTGCAGGCATCATCACATTTTCTAAAGCTGTAAACTCAGGCAACAAATGATGAAATTGAAAAATAAATCCAATGTTTTTATTTCTGAAATCGGCTAAAGCGTTGCCTTTAAATTTTTGAATATCAGTATCGGCAATGCGCAATGTGCCAGAATCAGCATTGTCTAATGTGCCAAGTATGTGCAACAATGTCGATTTGCCTGCGCCAGATTTACCCACAATGGTTACAAATTCGCCGCGATTTACACTGAGGTTTATGCCATTCACGACATTTAATGCGCCGTATTTTTTTGTTAGATTTTGTGCTTCAATCATTATAGTTGATGGTTGACAGATTAGTTGACAGTTGACGGTTGACAGTTGACAGTCGTAGATTGAGTAACAAACTGTCAACTGTCAACTGTCAACTGTCAACCAATAAGTTTAATTTTCTAAACAAGCGAAAATATGCCTAAGTGCATTAACGTCGTAAATTTCATAATCGTCTATACCTGCACTCCAAGCCACTCTGATTTGATCAAGTTCAGCAGAAGTTAAGTTTTTTACATCGCTGCTATATAATTGAAAAATGGCACTGTACGTGGTCGTTCCTTTTAGAGCATCAACTACCCCAACATCCGTTTTTATATTGGGCAGATTGATATTTCTACCGTTAAGCAACTTAAAACTGAAGGGAATGCCGCGATCTAAAAATCCGAATGAACGTTGCGCTTCTTTAGTGGCGATTTCGAACTTTAGAGTCAAGAAATAAAATCCGCCTTGCACACGCGAAGCCGTAACTGAGCAAGTAATAAACTCTTTGTCTTTCAATTGAGGACGCATTAAATCTTCGGTATATGTCAACAAAATCTCAGGAGCTGTTTCTTTTTTATTCTTTCCAGTGAAATTATCGATACCATTGAATGCAATTTTACACGGCAAATTGGGCGGCGAAAGCATCACATCTTCAGCTTGATTGTAATTAGCGTAAACTATTTTTACTGGCTCTACTTTTTTAGTAGCCGCTTTTTCAGCACGAGGCTTCTTTGGTTTATTATCTGATGTAAAATCAGAGTTTTTCTTTTCTGAAACATCAGTTGCTTTCTTTTCTAAATTACCTCCTGTAGCAACAACTATTTCAGCATTGATGCTATTGGTTTCAAGTTGCTGCAATTTGTTTCTTTTTGGCTCGATTTCGACAGGTTTTTGGGCGGGTTGAAGCACGCTTTCGTACTGAGCATCAGGAGGCAAGGAAATGACACCAAATTTTTTCTCGTAGCGCTCAACAAATCGTTTTTGCTTATCGTACTTAGCACTAAAGAGGTTGGTAACTTCGTCAATCATACCACTTGTAGCTTCAAAAGCATTATCGAGGCTATCAATTTGAAAGTTAGTATTTGCAAGTTTAGTTTGAATCACTCGACGCTCGTTTCTGGAGAGTTTTTTTTCTGTCGCATCTTTTAAATCTTCCTCATTGCGCAGTTTATTATAGTTCAGAACCTCGATTTGGTTTTTAACTTCCGTATTTTGTTTCTGAAATGTCGCGTATAGGTCAGTCAGTTTTTTTAACACTTCAGTTGTATCTGAAGTTTGCGCATTGCCTTTTGCGATAGAACTTAATAAAAAAAAAGGGCTAAGCAGGAGTAGCAAATAGTGTCGCTCAATGCGTTTTTCTAAAAACATAGTTTTCTAAATATTAAAGCCTATTATTTGGACGCAAGAATATTACATTGCTACTGCAAATTACGGTATTTTTAAGTAATTACAAAAGCGTAAAGATGCTGATAGAGCAGATTAACATCTCAAAAAACATAAAATACAATACAAATAGTATTATAATAATTATTTTTTAATTCTTAATCACTCAAACCATTGTTTTTTCTGTGAAAATTTTATAACCTTGACTTTGGATTATTACGATTACGCAATGTTTACAGAACAGGATATCCCAGTATTGCTTTCTCCAGAAACGGATTTAGAAAGACTCATTCTCACAATGCCCGAAATTATCGAAGGTTTAATGTGGGGAGTGCCGCGTTTTGGTCATCCGGAAGGTAAAGTTGTTTACCATGTTCGCGAAATTTATGATAATATAGATAATTTATCGCCCGCACCGACGCCTGAAAATAGGATTAAACTCCGCATCATTACGCTATTACACGATACTTTTAAATTTAGAGAAGATAAAAGCATTCCACGCGATTATACTAAATACCACGCCTTGTTGGCGCGAAAATTTGCAGAAGCCAATATACCAGAAATTACAGACCTTAATATTCTCAATATAATTGAACAACACGACGAAGCATATTATTGTTGGCGATTGCATACTTCGCTCAATAATCAATCCCTTTCTGATGAAAAATTAAACATTTTACTCGATAAAATAAAAGACTGCCCCGACATGTACTTCACTTTCTTTCTATGCGATACGAGTACGGGCGATAAAACGCAAGCGCCTTTAAAGTGGTATCGAAAAACTGTCCTCGACACACCTGAAGTTTTTATAAAATACCATCTGAAAACAGCGGTAAATGAATTTATGCAGTAATTTGAGCTTTTATTTAATCCGATAAGAAACACCAAAGCGAATTTGGCGCGTGAAAGCACCATCCCAATAATTTATTGAAGGCGCATTGACATAATTTTTGATGCCGAAAGAATAACCAGCATAGAAACCAAATTTGTTGTAATTAGCTGCTATTTGAATACGTGGTCGGATATCAAGAAGTTCTCGGTATTCATTTACGGAAATATTTGTAATTCCATTACCTGTAGATATGTCGGTAGTAATGTGAGAATTATACATATAAGCTAAGTCAACTCCACCTGTAGCATCAATAGAAAATTTCTTAAAATAAAATCTATGACCTACGTACGGATTTAAGTTAACAGACCTAAATGATAATATAGTTTTACCTTCAGCATTTTTTATAGTTGCTGGAGTTGGGCTATTTATTTGACCTTGAATTATTGAATTGATTTCAAGATTGCTTTTTAGAGATTCAATTCCAAAATCCAAACCAAAGATAAAATCTTTTTTAGTTACACGAGTTACATTTAATGATACCCCATTAAATAAGTTTAATGCTTTACCATGAATGTTTAGTAAACCTTCTGATTGTATAGTATTATTGGAAGAGAGGAATTGTATTTCACTTGTCTGATCGGCAGCTGCGCCCCCACCAAAAGAAAACAACCCTGAATTCAACGCTACGCGAAATTCTGTTTTTTGCGCAAAAGCGTTTGAGAAAATGCAAAAAGAAAATAAAACGAGTAATGACTTTTTCATAAGAAATTGTTTAAATGTTTGAGATAGAAAGATTATTCATTCAAAATTAAACTAAAAAAATTAATCATCCAATTTTAATTTGTTTAGAAGAAAAACTTTAACTTTTAAACGAAATTCTGGGAGGAAACGCTGCTATAATGTTGCGAAGTGGTGTGGCTTTACTATACAAAAAGGGCGACCTCAAGGGTATGCCCCTACATCATTTTGTGTTTTGATTTTAATTATTTTGCCATCATGCAATAATAAATCGATTTTATTGGATGATGTAGGGGCGTACCCTTGCGGTCGCCCTTTTGAGAACATTTTTACACGTTTTTTCATTTTTTACGAAGTGAATATCGTATAGAATCTTCAAAACCTGTTAAGTGTTTTTCTAATAATTATTCTGATAAAACACCTTGTAAGCATCAATGCTTTTTTGGCGCAAAATTTCGCGGTAATTATCTTGCGTGACAGCGAAAACTTCGCGTTTCATGTTGGGCGCATAATCCGATTTAGGATCTGCTGTATTTTTTGTATAGGCTAAAGCAGTGGCTGCATCTTTAAACTTGCGAATAACAATGACGGGTATTTCCGACTCTGTACTGAGGTAAACACTCGAAATTTTTAAATCATCGAGGCGGTTAAAGCGTGAATTAAAATCGGAAACACTGATTTTTGCTTTTTCTAAATCGCCATCTTTGGGCAAAACCACTATAACGTAGTGTAGTTTGCCTTGGTCAACTTTAAATTTGGCAACCAAATTGTCAGCAGTGCTTGAACTATCTTTTTTAGCATCGGTAGGGTTTTCAGTTAAAGGTACTCCTGAGTCGATAATACGTAAAATTTCTTTAGCCCGTTTTTCTTCGTCAGTGCCTGGAAACTGCGCAATGACATTTTTCAAGCCTGCTACGTAAGCATCTTTGCCTTGCAATCTGCCATCACACATAGCGTTGAGCAATTCAAACTTTGCTTTGTAATAGTTATTTACGCCTAAAACTTGGGTTGAGGATTTAATTTTCTCTTTAGCACCAGCAAAATCTTTCTTCTGAAACAAAATGAATGTAGCAGTGTAATATTTCTCAATCGTGCGCTCACCTTGTTTGACTTCAGGCGCAGGCTGCGTCAAGATTTTAGCATAATTCGATTCAGGAAACTGCTTGACAATTTTATCGAAATAACTTTGCGCTAAAGCCGAATTGCCCAAACCCAAATAATCGGAATACAAGTAATAGTAGTCTTCTACTTTGTGTTTTGTATCAGCAAAACGGGTGAGGTGATTTTCTAAAGTTGAAGCAGAAGATTTATCATTTTTAAGCTTATCCTGATACAATGTTCCTAATTGAAACATAGCTTCCTCTACTTTAGCATTGGCAGCGGCTATTTCTTCTTTTGTTTTCGGCACGTCTTTTAAGAAATCTTTATAATCGGCTTCTGTAAAATCGGTAGCTTTTTCTGGGTCGTTCGATTTTACAGTTTCTGAATTACCACCCAAATTTGCTTTTTTATTGCTGCGTCTCCAGTTATCTTCTAATTTTCTATCATTACCCCATTTTTTCTCAAATTCTTTTCTTCCTTTTTTCACTAAGTCAGCATCGTAACCAAAAAAACTGCTTTTTATAATGCCGTTTTGCTGTTCAATAGCAGAACCACTTTTGGCGTTCTTTTCAGCATTGAGTTTTGCAGCGGCTATTGCTTCGGCAGCAGCACGTTGTTTTTTCAATAATTTTTTTGCCCATTCGCGCTGATCTTTCTCACTTAGTGCAGAAATGCGCAAAAGCGAATCTTGTACTTGCACAATGTCATAATTTCTGGCAATATCTGTCAAATTTTGCGAAAGTCGAGAAACACTTGAAAACCTATCATCTGTTTTAGACATAGTTATGAGCGTACTATCGTAATACAATTTAGCGCGTGCAAATTGACCCGTTTCGTATTCGTAATTTGCCAAAGTATAGTAGGCATCTGTTTTAATCTGTGGATTTTTTCCTTGTGCCGATAAACACTGTCTGAAATACCCAATCGCTTCGTCGCGTTTTTTATTCTTTAATGCCAATTGTCCCAATGCAAAATAAACTTGATCGTTGTATTCTTTATTCTTAAAATCGGTGCTCATATTTAACAATGCGCTTCTAGATGCATCTTCGCTCGAACTACTCGTCAACGCTTTATTTAATTTAGCGTTAAACTCCATTTCGTAAATCGGATTATTATTTAAAACTTTATCGAAAGCAAGATTTGCTTTTTCGGTATTGGCTTTAGATGAATACAGCTGACCTAAAATAAAATATAAGCGCGCTTTAGTTTGTTCCTTATTGCGCAAAGTCAACGCATTTTCAATAGCTGCTATAGCACCGTCTGTATTTTTTTGTTTTAAATTTAAATCGGCGCGCGCAATAGCTGCCATGGCGCGAATATCTTTAAAAGTTTTAGAACTTTTTTCTAAACGTGCGAGCGTAAAATCGGCATCAACATAATTATGACGTTCTGTATAAGTGCGAGCCAACCACACCAAACTTTCTTGGAAGCAAGGTCTGTGTTTTAAAAAATAGGATTTTGGTCCACCTACTTTTGTGTCAGCAGGTTTTTTTACCACATCTTGATTATAAACAGGCGTACCGTTTGTACCTGTTTTAGTTATTTCTTTAGTGGCAGGTTTAATACCCGTTTCATCAACTTTGGGTTTAGGAGGAAGTTTTATGCCACGTTTACGTGCATCAGCACGCTCTTTGATGTCGCGTTCGCGCTGTTTACGTTTTGCTTCCAGAATTTTGTCTTTCTCTTTTTGGGCATTTTCCTTTGCTTTCTCTTTTGCTTCAAGTGCTTTTTCTTTTTCTTTAGCAAGTCGCTCCTTCTCTTTTTCTTTTTCCTTCTGTGTTAGCTTTTTTTCAGCCGCCGCAGCCGCAGCATTAGCTTTTCTATCGGCAGCAGTTAAAGGCTTGCGTTTAGCATTTGGGTCGTACACCTCCGACATATACTCGAAAGTTTCTTGTGCACTTTCAAAATCATGCTTATAGTATTGCGATTTGCCGAGCAACAGATAGCAATCGTCCGTCCAATCGCTCGAACGGTGATAAGTTGCCACAACAGCAATTTTTTCGATCGCTTTATCGAGTTCGCCAGAAACACTTTTCGGATTTTCAACCGCCAATTCTGGATAAAGATCTAAAACTTTGGTATAGTTATCTACGTGCTGTGCCTTCAGTTTATCAGTTGCTTCATCCATCAAAACTGATGCATTGAAGAAGCCGTTATATTTTGAATTTAAATTTTGGAAGAATAAACGCACGCCATGTGCTTCATCCACTTTGCGTTCAGTGACGCAACTTGATAGCGCGAAAAACACACAAAATAGTAAAAAACTTTTTTTCGGTGTAATTAACACGTTTTTCCGAAGTTTTGAAAGGTAAATATCGAGAATCATGAAAATGGGTTATTAAGGCAAAATACAAAAGGCAAATGGCAAAAAGTAAAAGACGTAACAAAAATCAAAAATTAAAAGGCAATATTAGGGTTTTCTAATAAAATAATTATGGGCTTTTGTGCCTTTTGTGAAATTTCTTTTGTGGCCTTTTGTGGTGAAAACACTCGCGGATTTCACCACAAAAGATACAAAAGAAATTTCACAAAAGGCACAAAAGTCCGAATTATTCTTAATTCCTATTTTTATAAGAAAACCCTAAAGACAATATCTAATTCATTTTGCAATTTGCCTTTTGCAATTTGCCTTTTGATTTTTGCTCTTTGAACTAAACTTCTTCGTACCTTTGCGGTACAAAATGATATAATAATTTGACCAAGATGAATAGATTAAAAGATTTCAACAATTTGGAATCCTGAAAATCCGTTAATCTGTTAAATCATGGTCATATACGAACATAAACTTTGCAAAGTTATTTTATTCGCAACAGAATTTAACTATGTCAGATAATAATAAAGCTATACGAACATCTATGAGAGATCGATTCGCTAAAATATTTCAAAGTCTCAGGCACACCAATGCGCGAGAAATTGTACATCGTTTTGAGCTATTTTGGCAAAGCCTCCGTCAACTTTTTGAGAAAGCGCAACATACCTACTTTCGCTTCATCATTAGAAACGATGAAACTTTCGAAGAAGTACGTTCATTCAAAATTTCTATGATGAGTTTGTACGTTTTAATCAGCAGTTTGTTGGTTGGTTGCACTTTATTTGGCGTTTTATTGGTTGCATTTACACCCTTAAAAAAAATTGTTACGGGTTATAAAGCTTATGGGAGTACAGACCGTGCCGTTTTCGATTTATCTGAACGCGTGGATAGTATTGAACGCGCCTCATTGGCACAATCACGCTATATCAGTAATTTTCGTCGTTTACTCACAAGCGATGTTGAAACAGAGAAAAATTTCCAGCGCGATACAGCGCGTATTCCGAACGATGCAAACCTCAACGTTTCGCCATCAGAAGCAGAATTAACTTTACGTGCTGGTGTGGGCGGTTCAGGAGATGAAGAATTTAGCGATTCTGGAAATTCAAAACTTTCGCCAACTGCCGAAACTGGTAACGCTTCGGGCACAATCAAAAAAAATGAACGCCTCGAAAGCCTATATTTATCGACTCCCATTTCTGGTGCCGTACTTTTGGGCTTTAATATGAATAAACAGCATTACGGAATTGATATTGCTGCACCCAAAAATACGCCCGTTAAAGCTACAGCAGATGGGTTTATTATCGGCAGCGATTGGACTTTGGAGACGGGTAATACCATCGTTATTCAACACGAAAACAATATGGTGTCGTTCTACAAACACAATTCGAGCAACCTTAAAAAAGTAGGCGATAAAGTTAAAGCAGGTGAAGCGGTAGCGATTATTGGTAATACAGGCGAACAAACAACTGGTCCGCATTTGCATTTTGAAATTTGGAAAGATGGCAAACCTGTTAATCCAGCGGAGTATATACGTTTTTAATCAAAGAGCAAAAGGCAAAGAGCAAAAGGCAAAGTCCGAAGGACGACCCTAATTGCAGCCTCGGATGAAGTGGGATTTGAAATAATGATAAAAAAATGGCTCGCAAAATTGCGAGCCATTTTTTTATTGATTTAGACAATATTTTAAAAATTTTGCCTTTTGCATTTTGTCCTTTGCAATTTGATTACACGTGACGTATTCCCAATTTCTCACAAATTGCACGGTAACGTTTAACATCTTTTCTATACAAATAAGCCAATGAGCGTTTGCGCTGACCAACCAATGCCAATAATGAACGACGACAAGAGTTATCTTTCTTATTAGTTTGTAAGTGTTTTGAAAGCTCAGCAATGCGGTAAGTGAATAATGCTACTTGACCTTCTACGCTACCTGTATCGGTTGCGTTGCCATTGTGTGTTTCAAAAATTTCGGAAATCTTTTCCTTTTTTAAATAAACTGCCATGTTGAGTTATTTTTCCGCGCCGTATTTCTTGAATGTCGGAACAGGTGATAAAAATTGAAGCGCAAAATAAAGCATTTTTTGCCAAATAAAAAAATAATAAAATAAAAAGGCTGCACTTTCGCGCAACCTTTTTATTTTATGAGTTGAAAACTGTCAACTGACAACTATCAACTGTCAACTAAATTAATCTTGGAAAACCAATTTGCGTGTTAATAAACCGCCTTCGAACTGCACTTTAGCAATATACATGCCTTGCGCTAAACCTTCGCGATTAATGGTGTAAGTATCGTTATTGATATTAGAAATAACGCGTACTGAACGGCCAGATAAATCGTAAAGCTCTATAGTTTGCATACGGTTAGATACTTCACTTTGGAAAGTAACTGACGCGAATGAAGGGTTCGGGTAAATCGCTAATTTCGTATCGTTTGCAAGGAAATCTTGTGTACCAGTTACTAAACTTTTGCACGGCAAATTGAGCGTGATGCAAGCGCGTGGTGCCACAAATTTAACCAGTGTGTCGATATAAAGTTTTGCAGTCCGTCCAGCTTCAAGGGTCGCTTTTACGTTATCTGCAGCTAATGGGAATTTTGTACGCGCAGCTAACATGTTTCCGTTTCCGGAAATGTTAGTTGAGTCGTTACCACCTGTTGCGTTGCTAAAATCCCACCAATCCCACGGACCAGAGTCATTGATGAATCTACCCATAATTGGAAATAAACCTGGAGGTGCAATCGCAGCTAACTGATAACCCGGTGTACCCACTGTAGGGTTAAAAGCAAGATTACGGGGTGCAACTAAACTTCTGTAAGGATCAGCTGCTGCAGTTAATTTTTTCCAAGGATCGGTAGTACCTAATGAGTCTAATTTCTTTTGAATTAAATAAGAACCTTGAACTTCAACAACAGGTAAAGTATTGCCACCGCCAATTGGAACGCTCAATACATAGCTAGTATAAGGCGCGAAAGGGTCGTTTGGAGTTTGAATACTGATAATTGGTGGAGAGTTTTTGTCAACCCAAGTCAAATCGCCTACTGCACCACCAAAATTAACAGCTAACTGATATTTTGAAGAAGGCAAAATAGTATTTGGCACACATAATGTATCGCCAGCTTTCCAAAATTTAGATGATATAGGATTTACAGTAGAATCGACTGCAAATCCAAATGACTTAGCTTCAATATCGCCATTCTCACTTTCCCTAACCATTGGAATGGAAGCTGTAGCAGAAACGGGTACCGCAAATTTACCTTGGGGGAATTGTGTTGTAACAATTTTAGAATAAGCATCGGCAGAAAGACCCAATGTTACATAACCACCCGTACCATAACCCATAACCACAACGCGGTTTGAATCAATTCCAAAAGTAGAACCGTTGGCTTTAAAGTAGCGAATACATGAACGAAGATCTTGTAAACCACGGTAAGCGGCATTAATGAGTGTGTAAGTACGTGCAAGTTGTGTACTTGCAGTAGGACCCCAACCTAATCTATAATCAGCACCGACAGCAATATAACCCATTTTAGCCAAACGAGTACATAATTCAACTACTGATGAATCTGATTTGCTACCAGTAGGTCTGTTAACAACAGCACCAGGAAGGAAGTTTCCTGTAGCAAGTACAATTGCTATAGGTCGTGATTTAGCTGTATCTCCAGTAGGTGTGTAAACATCGCAAGCGAGAGGTTGGCGTTGAGAATTCTTAGCTAAACCAAAAAGATAACTTGCAACCTGAAAATTTGAACCATAGATAACATTTTTTTGTACAGTTACATCAGTAAATACGGGATCTAAATAACGTGTTTGTGCTAACAAACTTGCACCCGATAAAATGCTTGCAAATACGAGTAAAAAAAGTTTCTTCATAAACTTGATTGAATGATTAAATAATTTAAACTTTAAAAAATAGTTTGATAATAGTTAATAGTGCAAAGAAAATTAAAATTATCTGAAAAGCATATTAATTCCTATATTTTTAACTAAAGCCATAAAAAATTTTACAATTCTACTACAAAATTGTATTTAAATTGGAAAATTAATGAACTAAAATAAACGCTTTTATAGAAAACCTTTATTTAAATATTACTAAAAGTAACTATTTTGCCAGAAAACTCATGGTTTTCATCCTCAAAGTTGTAAAATAAATTGTTTTATTTTTCTAATTCCTCTTCTCAAAACGTGGGACTTTCAGAACATTTTATTGGCACATAATTTTGGATTCACTCTTTCCAGAAAAAATAAAACCCATCCCTATAAGGGGTGGGTTTTAAATGTTCTTTGTGCTATTGTATTTTCTAGCTTTGGGCATTGAGCCGTGAGCTATGAGCCTTCCCGCTAAATAAGAAAGAAAAGCTCAAAGCTCATAGCTCACCGCTCACGGCTAAATTAGTACTGTACGCCTAACGCTTTCATAGTCTCAACGTTTAAGTTACCAACTGGTAAACCTTTTTCTTGTTGGAACTTAGTTAAAGCAGCTTTAGTTAAAGTGCCCATAACGTTATCGATAGGACCTGGATCGTATCCACGCTCTTTCAATGCAGCTTGAATAGCACGTACTGTTGCAACGGTTAATTTTTCTTGGCAAACTACTTCTCTCCACTCTGAGAAACCACCAGCTTTAACTAAGCGGCGTTTAGTAATAGTAGAATATTCAGCAGGTACACTTTCCTCACGAACTTGAGTAGCAGCACTTACAGCTTTTTTAGATTGCGTGCTGTATTGAGCTGGAACATCTTCTTCACGGAATGAAGCAGCAGTTTTGATTTTTTGAACTGTTACTGTTTTGAATTCAGCAGGAATAACTTCCTCACGTGTTGACGCAGGAGTTTTTACTTTTTGAACTGTTACAGAACGGAATTCAGCAGGAACAACTTCTTCACGTGTTGAAGCCGGTGTTTTCAAAACTTGCTTAGTGATAGTAGCATACTCTGCAGGAACAATTTCTTCGCGTGTTGAAGCTGGTGTTTTAGCAACTTGTTTAGTTACGGTAGCATACTCAGCAGGAACAACTTCTTCACGAGTTGAAGCTGGTGTTTTTAATTTTTGCACTGTACGCGTTGCTAATTTAGCAGGCGTAGGAATTTTCTTAACGCAACCACTGTTAGCAACACCTGTTGCATCGCAACCTTTGTTAACTAACTTAGTAATAGTTTTGTAATCGGCAGGTACTTCAACCAAACACCAAACTAAACAGTCATTAGGGTCAGCAGAGAGACAGTTTTGATCTGCACGTTTTTTTACCCACTTTGTAGAAGCTGGAGTAACTAATACTTTATCAGTTACAGTCTCCATACGCGGTGTTAAAACTTCAACGCGCTCGCCAGCAGGCTCTGCTTCATAACTTTCAGTAACAGTTTCGTAAGTAGCTGGAATTTCAATTAAGCGTTTGCTTTCTTGTTTAACAGCCACGCGCTGAGTAGTAGTTTCGTAAGTAGCTGGAATAGCAACTATACGTTTGCTTTCTGGCTTAACCGCCACCCGCTCAGTAACAGTTTCGTAAGTAGCTGGAATAGTAACGATACGTTTAGATTCTGGCTTAACCTGAACCTGCTGAGTGGCAGTTTCGTAAGTAGCCGGAATAGTAACGATACGCTTAGTTTCTGGCTTAACCTGAACCTGCTCAGTGGCAGTTTCATAAGTAGCTGGAATAGCAATAACGCGTTTTGCAGCTGCTTTTACTAAAACTTGCTGAGATTGAACGCTGTACTGTGCCGGAACTGTAACATACTTTTTGGCTGCAGCCTTAACTTCAACTTGTTCAGTAGTATTCTCGAACTGATCCGGAATCATACATTTTGCATAGCATTTACCTGCTTGCGCATTTGGTACTGCATCAGTACCTGTTTGTGCTACGGCTGCTCCTGTTGTAAATATACAAAAAGCAGAAAGGACTAAGATAGAAAGTCTCATAACTCTGAGTTGTTTAAAATGATTAAAAGATTTGTTTAGTGTTTTATGTCGCAAATATAATAGCCAGTATTCAAATTGTTTAATTTCTACAGTATTGAATATGTTTTTATAACATTCAAGTTACAACAAATCCAGAACAAAATGCCAAGAAATTAATTACCTTACTGTTTTATTAAATTAGAACATTGATCGTCATTTCTTGAATTGAAATTTTAACTCAACACGAATGTTAAATTAAAAATTCAAAGAAATATTTTTAAATTTTCTAAAATTTAAACTAATAAATATTTAAAAAAAGCAAAAGTAATAATTTACTTTAACTTGTCACTTCTTTTTAATCTCTTCTTCTGAATATGGCTCAATTTTGGACGCTCAAACCAAAATATAACACAAAATTAAAAATATTTCGGATAACTAAGGTAATATCTGTGTGTATTTTTTGTAGGAAGTTTATAATCCATACATTCATCGATAGTGCTAACGGTTCCGTTCTTCTTTAATATCTTTATTGTATCTTTTTCGTTGCTATAAGTTTGACTGCTTTCAACGCCAGTGTAACAAAAATATTCAATATATTTTTTTTCAGGAAGCTTTTCTAAAATTTTCTCTTGCTTTTTTTTCAAAATATCAGAATCAATCGGCGTATTCTGCAAAACAAGCTTAAAAAGCCTTCTTTCTAAAATACAATTTGATAAATATGAGAGTACAAAATCGTCGAATTTTGTCCATAGTTTTAAAGTTGCCACCACATCGATATCATCAATCAAAGCAAAGTGTTCAATAATTTCTTTTTGGGAAAAATTATTAGAATTAAGAATCATTTTAGATGACAGAAAAAATTGTAATTCGCCGCTTGAAGGTATAACTTTCCCTTCATTTACAAGCTGTTTTGCGCGTAAAAAAACTTTTATTATCATTTGTTCAGCGGAAACAACTGTTTTGTGGAGGTAAACTTGCCAATACATTAATCGCCGTGCAATCAGGAACTTCTCGACTGAATATATACCTTTATGTTCTACTACAAGCTCGCCCTGAGCCACATCGAGCATAGTAATAATTCTATCATACCCTATAACTCCTTCCGAAACGCCCGTGAAGTACGAATCGCGAATCAGATAATCTAACCTATCCATATCGAGTTGACTACTCACTAACTGATGCAAAAATTTTTTAGGGTAGTTATTGTTAAAAATAGCAATTGCTGTTCCTAATTTGCCCGTAAAATGCATATTCAACGCTTCCATAAATGCCAACGAAAGTTTTTCGTGATGGAACTGAATGATGGTATTTTCAAGTGCGTGCGAAAAAGGTCCGTGCCCCATATCGTGCATTAAAACTGCGAGACATACACCTTCGGCTTCATCGTGTGTAATGTCAACACCTTTTTGCCTCAAAACTTCTACCGCTTTTGTTGTTAAGTGATATGCACCAAGTGCATGGTGAAAACGTGTATGATTAGCGCCAGGATAAACCAAATTCGTCATCCCTGTCTGACTAATACGGCGCAATCGTTGAAAATAAGGATGGTCTATAACATCCAAAAGAATGCTCGGCTTTGGAAAACTGATGAATCCGTAAACAGGGTCGTTGAATATTTTTATTTTACTCATTCAAGTGTTCACTTTTCGGTATCAGCGTAAAAATACAAAATCTTCTTTAATTTTTAATTGTGAAGAACTGAGTTTTCAGTTTTAATCCTATCACTCGTCAGAAAATTTTAAAAATCTCAGGAGTACAACCATCATTAAACACTGTCAAAAAAATGTTCAGCTATAAGCCGGATTCTGTCTGCGCGTTTCAAAAAAAAATAAAAAAACGAACAGGGCTATCATTTATCTACGGCGTGCGTTGCCGCGCACCTCTATCTGCCTACCCCTCACGCAGCACGAGTAGCACTGTTTGCTGTTTTTGAAAAACAAAAATAGCGCCGTGATATATTTGGCATTTCAACCCACAAGGTTTATCCGCAATATCATTTACACAATATCGCCGTGCGCTTTTACCGCACATTTTCACCCTTACCCTTTAAAAAAAAGGCGGTTATTTTCTGTGACACTCGCTGTTGCGCTTGCGCACACCCATCTGTTAGGTGGTGTGGTACTCTGTGTTGTCCGGACTTTCCTCATCGCACTTTTGCGCCGCGATAGCCCGCTGAACTTTGCAAAGATAAACGCTTTAATTGTTAATTTTTGGTTGATTTTTATTTTTTCGCACTTAATAACTTAATAATATTAGTTTTTGATAAAATTGGCATAAATATTTATTTGAATCAAGTATTACAACCGATTTAAAATTTAAATTGCCTGAACGGGCGAGTTCTATTCTGTTGTAGTTATTCGCTTAAACTATTAAATACGATCTATGAGATTTATTTCATTTTTATTGCTATCACTTATTTATCAAAGTGCATCAGCTCAACAAGATTCAATGACTGCCACGGATTCGGGTAAAACCTCGAAAAAAAGTGTCGCAACAGTCATCAGAGCTAAAGCTATTGGTACAGCGGCAGGTGTTCACAAAACTGGTGGAAAGGTAGAAATTAAAAACCAATCGCTCATTAATGGCGACAAAGACGATTTTTCTCCCATTTTTGTTGATAATGGCTTAATGTTTTGCTCTGATAGCAATAAAAAGAAAAAAAAGGATAAATCGGATGTAGAAGATTACAACTTAAAGTTTTCTTCTTTCGATTCTTCTGGCAATTTAACCAAGCCTACATCATTTTCTTCGCGTATTAATTCTAAACACCAAGAAGGTCCCTCGTGTTTCAGCAATGATGGAAAAACGATGTACTTAACGCGTGTAGGAGACGGACAAGGTAAACACGTTGATAGAAACGGAACAGCTACCTTGAAAATTTATATTAAATCGAAAGATTCATTGGGCTGGTTTGGAAACGACCTTTTTCCGTTCGAAAGTAATAATTACAGTTATTGTCACCCCACTTTCAGTGCTGACGGTAAAAAAATATTTTTTGCCTCGAATATGCCTGGTGGTTTTGGTGGTATGGATATTTATGAAATTCGTAAATTGCCTGACGGCACTTGGACGCAACCTATTAATTTGGGTGCGCGTGTTAATACAGCTAAAAATGAAATTTTCCCCTATATTTCCGAGAACGGTATTCTGTATTTTTCTTCTAACGGACTACCAAACAACAAAGGAGGTTTAGATATTTACAGAATTGATTTGGACGAAAGGACATCACGCGCAACTGCGCTGGGCGAACCATATAACAGCGAAGCGGATGATTTCGGGATCATGTTTATGCCAGGCTCCGATAAACATGGTTTTTTCTCCTCAAATAGATTAGGAGGAAATGGTGGCGACGATATTTATTCGTTCGATATAAATGATTAAAAGCTACAGCTATCAGCTATCAGTTATCAGCTATCAGCTATCAGCTAGTTAACGAGAAAAGCTGATAACTGAAGGCTGATAGCTGATAACTTACTATTTCGCATCGGCGTGTAAATAATGCAAGAAGCGGTGTAAAACAGGAGAAAACACAATCGTAATGCTCGAAAGAAATGCAACACCACTATATATAGCATATACGCCAGAAAATACTTTTGCCGATGTTGAAAGTGTAATTTTACTATCAACTACAGGTCCCATACCTGTTAAAATCATAGAGGCATTGTAAAAAGCATCGTCCCATCCATCAACTCCAACGATGTATTTATAACCCCACATACCAATAAGTAAGGAAAAAATTAAAATCCCCGAACCTACTAATGTTGAGCGAAACAACCGTTCATTAAATTTTTTTCTGCTGACAATGGGTTCTGAAGTGTTTTCAAATTGAAATAAACGAGAAACATTCTGAAGTCTCATAAAAAAGTTGATTTATTTTGAAGTACAAATAAACAAAATATCGTTGAAAAAACTTTAATTTGCAAAGAAATAAATATTTTATTTCGATTTCGTTGTTCGTTGATAGTTGTTCGCTAAATCGTAAACGAACAACTATCAACTAACAACTAACAACTCTAAAAAATGGTCGTTTTCGAAAAATATATTTTAAGCAATGGCTTACGCGTCATTTTACACAACGATACTGCTACGCCCCTCGCTGTTGTAAATATACTTTATAATGTTGGCAGCCGCGATGAAAACGAAAATCATACGGGTTTGGCGCATTTGTTCGAGCATTTGATGTTTGGCGGCACAAAAAATATCAAAGATTTTGACGCTGTTATTCAGAAAGCAGGTGGCGAAAATAATGCTTACACCAATCAGGATGTAACTAATTACTACAATGTTGTACCCGCCGAAAATTTAGAGACCGCGCTTTGGATAGAAAGCGATAGAATGCACAATTTGAAATTGACGGATAAACTCTTGCGGGTACAGAAAAAAGTCGTGATTGAAGAATTTAAAGAAACAACCATCAACGAACCATACGGCGATTTATGGCATCATTTGGGCGATTTGGTATACAAAACTTCGAGTTATCGTTGGCCCGTGATTGGATTAAATTTCGACCATGTGGCGCAAACGACAATGACCGACGCCGAAAACTTTTATGCGCGCTTTTATGCACCCAATAATGCTATTCTTTCGGTAGCAGGAAATTTTGATAAAATTGGTGGAGCTGATGCAGTCAAGAATTGGATTGATAAATGGTATGCCGATATTCCCTTTTCAACAACATTCACAAAGTCTGAATACAAAACAGAAGCTGAACAAACCGAACGCCGCGAAAAAGTTGTAGAAGCTAAAGTGCCTACCGAAGTTTTATACATGGCTTTTGGAGGTGTTGCGCGATTGTACAAAAACTATTACGCACTTGATTTATGCACTGATATTTTAGCAGGTGGTTCATCATCGCGGTTGTATCAGAATTTAGTGAAGAACAAACAAATTTTCTCTGAAATTGATTGCTATCAAACTGGCAGCATTGATACGGGTTTAATTATTATCGAAGGCAAGCCATTACCTCATATTTCTTTAGAAGAAGCAGAAAAATGCGTTTGGGAAGAAATTGAAATAATGAAAGCTGAGCTAATTCAGCCGCGCGAACTCGCTAAGCTTAAAAATCGGATTGAAAGCCAAAATACTTTTAGCGACGCTGGTGTTATGAATAAAAGCATGAATCTGGCATTTTACGAACTCATTGGCGATATAAATCTCATCAATACTGAGTCGGAAAATTATAATATAGTTACTGCTGAAGAAATTCGAACTGCGGCGCAGTATTATTTTACTCCGCAAAGGGCGAGTGTATTGTTCTATAAACCCGTTTAAGTCCGCAGACTTAATGCGCATCGCTTAATTTAAACACACACGAATTATTACATGGATTAGTGCAGGTGTAAATTTCTCTTTAGACCCTTGTTAATTTCACTGGTGGTGTGTTATTAGCATTCCATTGGCAGACATAGATACTTTTATCTTCGTCAATGCAAACATCGTGGCCGTGTTGAAAAACAGGATTTGCCATTTGTAAGGTCGGCAATAAAAGGTTATCTTTATACACTGGTGCATTTCCGCCTGGATTTGAAAGGACGTAATTTTTTTCGTCGAGAATGGTAATAAATCCAGAGTTTCCATTGCGTACACCTGATGCGTCCTTCGACCAACAAACCCCGGCATACAAGTTTTGCCCATCTATAACTGGGCGACATATATACATCCCTGGCATATCAATGCGTTTTATAAATTTCCCATCTAAAGTAAACACCTTAAAGCAATTTTCTTCGCGCGATGTGCAAATTAAAGTAGGATTGTTTTTGTCCCGCGTATCAACTACAACGCCATGTGCATTAACAAGGTTGTGGTCTTTATTGGTGTTGTTTCTGCCACCAAAATGACGAATATATTGTCCTTTGATGTTGTATTGAATGATATAATCCGACCCGTAACCATCTGCGACATAAATATCACCATTAGGTGCGACAGCAGTTTCAGTGGGTCTAAACGGTTCATTATCTTTATAAATGCCAATAGTTCGTGGGTGACCAATGGAAAAAATTAAACGCCCATTTAAATCTGTTTTAACCACCTGACCCGCTTGACTATCGCCTTTACCCGTTTTATCTTGAAAGTAACCACAATCAACAATAAATAAAAAATCTTCGCCACCTTCTTTTGAAATTGTTAAACCGTGTCCGCCTGGATAAGAAGTTCCCCAAAAATCTAATAGCTTACCCGACTTATCAAAAATCAGAATATTATTGTGTGTGTGGTCGCCTATCATAATCAATCGTCCTTTACTGTCTTGAACCATTTCATGGCAATTGAGTAAAGGGTAGCTATTAGTGCCAATTTTTGCTCAGTTTTTATCAACTTTATAGGTGTAACCGTTATGACCAATAATGATATCGGCAGGTTTTGATTTTTTATCCATAATCGAATAGCTTAGTTGGGGCTTCAGGATTGTAACTGCTGATGCCATTGTAATTTTTTGTAAAAAATTTCTTCTCGTATCCATATAATTAGTTAAAACAAATTCATTTATAATTCCATAGTGAATTCATCAAAATTCATAATTGTTGAAGCAACGATAGTGTAGGCAGCCATTTCTGATTCGTCTAAATCTGGAAGTCGCGGAAATTCGCCCACCGATAATAATTGCTTCGATTTTTCGGGATTTTGTTTAAAATACGTCAAAACTTTATCAAATAATTGATGTATTTCTTTTAATTCGGTTTGTCGTGGTTTTCGACCAATAAGTGCTTGAAAAATAGTTGATAGTTGATAGTTGACAGTTGATAGTTGTTTACCGGATCTGTCAACTGTCAACCGACAACTTTCAACTAAGGTTTTTTCAGCTAAAATACGGGCAGCCTCTACAAATTGCGGGTCATTCATTAAAACCAATGCTTGTAATGGTGAAGCGGTTTTTTGACGGCGCACAATACAGACAGATCGATCGGTAGCATCAAAATTCATCATTGATGGCGGTGGTGAACTGCGTTTCCAAATAGTATATAGGCTTCTTCGATACAAACTATCGCCATGATTTTGAACATAATTGCTCGCATTGCGCGTCGCCAAAGCTTCCCATATTCCCGCAGGTTGATACGGAAAAACACTTCGACCGCCAATTTTTCGTACTAATAGTCCACTTGATGCTAGTGCGTTATCGCGTACAAATTCGGCAGAAAGGCGATGAGCTGGATAGCGGCTGTATAATTCGTTCGTAAAATCTTGTTCTTTAGTAACCGCACGTGGTGTTGACGATTGCTGATAAGTAGCCGACATCACCATTTGTTTCAAAAATGCTTTTATATTCCAATGCGTTTCTCTAAAATTCAAAGCCAACCAATCTAAAAGTTCAGGATGCGTGGGAAAAGCACCTTGATTACCAAAATCTTCTTGCGTTTTTACAATACCTTTCCCAAAAATCATTTGCCAATACCGATTTACGGCAACTCTTGCAAACAAAGGGTTTTTATCATCTATCAGCCATTGCGCTAAACCCAAACGATTTCTGGCATATTTCAGCGTATCGAAAGGTAACAGTTGAGCGGGTGTGGTAGGTAAAACTTCTTCCGCAGGTGCATCATAAGCTCCGCGATTAAGGCGACACGTTTTTCGGGGGGCGGGTAATTCCTCCATAACCATCACTTCCTCCAATGCCGTTTTTATTTTAGTTTCTCGACCACGCAAAACTATCAGTGAATCAATGCTTTTATTAAAAGATTGATTTTCTCCAGTTAAAAGGTAGTATTCCAAAATTTGATTATTCTCGGCTTCTGATCTATTCGATTTATCAATAAGTGGTTCTATAAGATTCTTATTTTCAAATAATTCCCGAATTTCAATGTGCGATAATTGCCTTTTCCAAATTTGCAATTCATCCATATCGGCGTTTTGGAGGGATTCTCTCATCTCAGAACCCATTTGAAAAGGCGTATAACTCCAATTTTCATAATTCGGTTTAGCACTTCGCAAAATACTTCGTTCTAGATGATCCGTAATAATAGTAAAAGCAGGCGTTTCACCATTTATAAATAGCTGAACACCTTTTGCTTGGCTACTTCCGTCGTAAGTAATTGCTATGTGTGTCCATTCATTCACTTTTA
The DNA here is from genome assembly GCA_043781915.1 of Saprospiraceae bacterium. Lineage (GTDB taxonomy): Bacteria > Bacteroidota > Bacteroidia > Chitinophagales > Saprospiraceae > JAAFJT01. The sequence continues at coordinate 37,381 of JAYWBA010000151.1, read as the reverse complement.
GTTTGTCTACCGTTTTCAAATCAATACCATTGGCAGGAAACGCATGGTTGATTTGAAAACCTAAAGTGCCATCTTTATTTAAACGACAAAAATAACCTCGATTCGCTTCAAACTCGCCATTGGTTTTTCCAAAAAGAAAAGATGACTCTCCTTCTTTTAATAACTTAAACCAAATTGAGATTGAAAAAGGTTGGTTTTTTTCAAAATCTAAAGCACGACCAAATTGTATGCCCGACTCACCCACAAATCGAACGCCATTTCCAAATTTACCCTCTACGGTTTTTGGGAATCGGTCTTTATCGCCAATAAGTATTGCCGCTCTCGTTTCTAAGCAAGAATCTTTATTCAGAAACCCTTTGAATTTTTGGGGAGGATTGATTTTTTTTGTCGAATCCTTTTTAGCTAATTCAATGGCTTTTTGCCTTTCTGCCAATTCTTTCTGTGTTGGCGGATTAACCTCGTCATACATCAGCGAATCTGAAGCAGGTTCAAAATCGAAATAGACAATTCGCCCTTTTGGGGTGGTGAGAGCTGAATGATCAGTGATGCGTTTTTTCTGACCACTGACCACTGACCACTGACCACTCCGTTTGTTACTTTTCTCAGCAATCCATTTCTCTACATCTGTTTTGTATTGGTCAGAGATTTTAGTTTGAGCTGCGTAAGGTTTCATTAATGTGTTCAAACTATCCAAACTTTTTTGGGCTTCTTCAGTCAATAATAACAAAGTAGGCGATGCTTCTCCACTATATGGCACTATACCCGTCTCCTTTATCGAATTAAAAAAAGCAAACAGCGAATAGTATTCAGAGTGTGTAATTGGGTCGTATTTATGCGTGTGGCAGCGCGCACATTCCACGGTCATTCCTAAAAATGCCTTGCTAAAAGTATTCACTCGGTCTGCCACATATTCTGTTCTATATTCTTCATCAACTACACCCCCTTCTTGCGTTTGTTGGTGATTTCGATTAAAGCAAGTGGCGATAAGTTGGTCATTAGTCGGATTCTTAAACAAATCGCCAGCTATTTGCCAAGTAGCGAAAGTATCAAACGATAAATTTTGATTAAAAGCGCGAATTACCCAATCGCGATACGGATAAGCATTGCGCAAACCGTCATCTTGATAACCATGTGAATCGGCATAGCGCGCTACATCGAGCCAATCTAAAGCCATGCGCTCACCAAAATGTGGCGAAGCTAATAAATTATCTACCAATCGCTCGTAAGCGTTGGTTGATGTATCGGATACAAAATGCTCAATTTCTTCTACTGAAGGTGGCAAACCAATTAAATCGAATGACAAACGGCGGATTAACGTTTCTTTTGTAGCTACGCCGTTGGGTGTTAATCCTTTTTCTTCTAATTTTTGAAGAATGAAATTGTCTATGGCATTTTTTATCCAAGCTTTGTTCTGAACTTCTGGAAGCGGGTATTTGATGGGCGGTAAAAAAGACCAATGCTCAGCGTATTCTGCTCCTTGTTCAATCCATTGAATGAGGAGTTTTTTTTCTGTTTCATTTAAATTTAAATTGGCTTTAGGATTAGGCATTATTTCATCAGGGTCAGTGCTCATAATGCGTTTTACCAATTCGCTGTCTTTAGGTTTAAAGGGCACGATAGCGCGTTTACCAGACTTCAAAAGTGCGGTGGCTGCTCCAATAGATGTGAGTTGTAAACCTGCTTCTACTTTATTTTTATCGGGTCCATGACATTTAAAACATCTATCCGCCAATATAGGCTTGATTTGTCGGTTAAAATCTATTTTTGCGCCTGTAGAGACAAGGCACTGCCTTGTCTCTTTTCGCAACACATTTTTTTGTAATGGCACAGTGCCATTATTTTTGGGAGACAATGCAGTGCCATTGTCACTACTGTTGAAACCAAAAATCAGATACAAAACTGCTAAACCCAATATTTTGATTAATTGTACCATTTTAGAAAATTTATTACTCTATTTTTTATTCCACGGATTTCATCCGAGGCGGCAATTAGTGTCGTCCTGCGGACTATTTCCTTATTCCCTATTCCCTAACTTAGTATTCCTTTTACAACTTTACCTGCTACATCTGTCAGACGATACCGTCTTCCTTGAAATTTAAAATTGAACCGTTCGTGGTCTATTCCCATCAAGTGCATAACTGTAGCTTGATAATCGTGAATATGAACAGGGTCTTTGATAATATTATACCCAAACTCGTCGGTTTCGCCGTGCGTAAAACCTTTTTTTACGCCAGCTCCTGCCATCCAAATAGAATAGCAGCGCGGATGATGATCACGTCCGTAATTTTCTGGTGTGAGTTTACCCTGCGAATAACAGCCGCGCCCAAATTCTCCACCCCAAATAACTAAAGTATCTTCAAGCAAACCGCGTTGTTTGAGGTCTAAAACCAAAGCAGCAGATGCTTGATCGACATCTTTAGCAGTATGCTTAATATTTTTAGGTAGTTCACCATGCTGATCCCAACCTTGGTGATAGAGCTGCACAAATCTCACATCGTTTTCAATCAGTTTTCGCGCTAATAAACAATTGGCGGCATAAGTACCTGGCTTACGCGCACTTTGACCATATAATTCAAAAACCGAATCTGGTTCTTTGCTCACGTCGAGCGTTTCAGGAACGGATGTTTGCATTCTATAAGCCATCTCGTACTGTGCAATTTTACTATTTAAATCATCGTCGAGTGTTTGTTCAATTTGCTGTTTGTGCAAATTTGCGAGTACATCGAGCATATCGCGGCGAACAGTTTTATCTAAACCTGGTGGATCTTTTAGATATAAAATGGGATCATCGCCAGAACGAAACAATACACCCTGATGTTCGGAAGGCAGAAAGGCATTATTCCATAATTTGGCATACAATGGCTGATCGAATGTATTAGAACGCGACAAAAGCACACAAAATGCAGGTAAATTTTTATTTTCTGAACCCAAGCCGTAGCTAATCCAAGAACCAAAACTGGGGCGTGCGCCTTGCTGACTTCCAGTTTGGACAAATGTTACTGCTGGATCGTGGTTTATAGCTTCGGTATGTAGCGATTTTATAACGCAAATTTCATCCGCAATTTGGCGATGGTAGGGCAATAAATCACTCAACCAAACACCACCTTTTCCATATTGATTAAATGTAAAATTACCTGCTGCTAAAGGAAAAGATTTTTGAAAAGAGGTCATGCCCGAAACCCTTTGATCGCCACGCACTGAAACAGGAAGTTCTTGCCCGAACATCTCTTTTAATTTGGGTTTATAATCGAACAATTCTAATTGAGATGGAGCACCGCTTTGAAACAAATATACTATTCGTTTCACTTTGGGTGGAAAATGTGGCAATCCTAAATCGTTACCAAAAATTAAGTTTTCATCTTTAATTAATCCAGCCAAAGCAGTAGCGCCTAAACCTAAAACACTTCCTGAAAGAAAGTTACGACGGTTCATTTTGCTGTTGTACTCTTCAAAAATATTCATCGATCTGAAAAGTTAAAAATGAAAAACCTATTAGCTGCAAAGCTGCTTTTAGATTTAAATTAAAGTGAAAGTGAATTTATTTTTCGCCTTTTAGTTCCTTTTTTATTTTATTGGTATCTGGTGTTGAGAACGAAAAATTACCCCCTTCAATTTGCAAATTAGGTGCTGCTTTTTTTAATCTTTCAATACCAGATATCGTTATTTTAGTTTGCCATAAATATACGACTTTTAATTTATTACAGTGTGTTAAATTTTCCAGACCGCTATCTGTTATATTAGTACCATATAAATTAAGTTGTTCCAGATTTGGTAAATTTTGTAAATACACTAAACCAGCATCTGTAATAGAAGATTTTTCTATATTAAGTCGTGTAAGGTTTTTAAAAGCTGAAATTTTTTTTAAATCGCTGTCACTAACAGGTTGATTACTCAATCGCAAGCGCAGTAATTGATTTTTTACGCCTTTCAAATCATCTATTAAACTGAAAGAATAGTTTTTGACGTTGACAAAATTTGCCATAAGATAGTTTGAACCTGTTCCAAAAGTCGAAATAATAATATTTTCCTGTCTTAATTTTTCTAAAAGGCTCATCTGCGCGGCTTCAATGTTATCACTTAAAATTTTAGCTTCCATGCTTGGATAGTTTTCAGAAGCAATTGCAGGGGCGAATTGCCTTGTTTTACTACTATCTTTTACTTTGAGCTGTGAGCCGTGCGCTGTGAGCTGCCAATCGCGAGCGGGGCTTGAAGCTAATGGTTCATTGCTCGTTGCTTCAATAAAAGATGCGCCATTTTTTATCCAGTAGTAAATGGTTGAAATTTCTTGCTCAGTAAGTTGCGGCTTACCTTTTGGGGGCATGTGATTATCGTCATCTTCGGGTAAAACCAAATAATTGAAGAATTTGCTATTCTCTGCATCACCTTTCGATAATATGCCGCCATGTTTTCCACCCTCTTGAATGAAAACCTCGGAATCTAAGCGTAAACCACCTTTCATTTTAATTTCTGAATGACATTTATAACATTTTGCCTCTAAAATGGGCACAATCATATCGCGATAGATGAAAGTTTTGTGGGTGACAGCTTGTTTTTTTTCCACTTTAAGTACCTCTTTGGTTTTGGTCGGTTCAGTAAAACCAATATTTTCATTTAGATTTTTGTTTTCTGTATTTGGTTTAATAACTACAATATTCGGTTTTGCTTTCTTTTTAGGGAAAAGATAATCTTCTCCATGCGTTAAACTCCCACCATAATGTGCTGCGATAACTAATATCACGACGGTTGTTGTTGTTAATATGGTTTGAAATCGTTTAAAAAAATAAGCTGCAAAACTTAGCACTGCAGTAGAAATGCCAGCCCATTGGTGTTTAAAAACCAGATCTGCTTTGTATTCACCTGATTGCGCCAAAAACCAACCTGCCAAACACGCAAGAGTAGCAGAAATAAAACCCAACATTAATGCCCAACTAATAGCAGAATCAAGTTGCGTTTGCCGAAAATGTTTTAAAATAATCATAGCAAAAGCGAAAAGCAAAATACCGATGGGTAAATGCACTATTAGAGGATGTAACCGACCTAAAAACTCTGTTGAAAGCACAAGCTAATGGTTAGTGGTAATGATTTACTATGCTAAAAGACATTTTCCAATTTAAACACCCACGCATAATTACACGGATTATTCGCAGGTGTAATCGTCGGTACTGAAATGAGTAATTTACCGTTTTTAAACAACGCTTTAATAGGCGATTTTAAACCTAACATTTTTACATCTGCAGGCTTACTAATATTTTCAACTACAATATCTTGTTCAGGAAATTTTGTGCAGAGTACATACAAATCTTTTCCTTTTTTGGTGTAATAAGTCGTTGTCTTGTCAGTTATTGGTGGCATTTTGTCCCATTTACGCGTTCCATAAATTGCTTCGCCATTCACTTTCAACCATGCACCCATATCCGCTAAACGTTGTTGCATAATAACTGGAATTCTGCCATCAGCAGTTGGTCCAATATTTAATAATAAATTGCCACCGCGACCCACTTTATTGATCAGTATATGCACCAACTCTTCTGATGTCGAGTAATCGTCAAGAATCTCGTTACGATTGTACCCAAACGAACCCGCCATGCCGCGACATTCTTCCCAAGGGCGTTCAAATTTGGCATCTAATGAGACGGTGTTGTGCACTAAATCGTATTCGGTTGTAAAATAGCCACCGTGTTTGCCGCGTGTTTCACTTCCCCAACGATCATTTATGGCAACAGTATTTTTCACAGGCGATTCATTAAACAACCAAGAAATAAATTCTGTGCTACGCAGTTTATCGGAGGTGTAATCCCATTCGCCATCTGTCCAAAAAATATCTGGTTTGTAGGTCGAAACTAAATCTTTCATCTGAGGAAAAGCGTGTTCATCGAGGTAACGATTCAGCGTTTCTTTTTGATATAATGGATTATACCACTCCAAAATAGAATAATAATAACCCATTTTTAAATTTTTTGCTTTTACGGATTTGGTTAAATCACCCAACAAATCGCGGTGCGGACCAACATCCATGGCGTTCCAATTCCAAGATTGTTTGCTGGGCCACAACGTAAACCCTTCGTGATGTTTTGATGTAAGTACAACATATTTGGCACCTGAACGCTCAAACAATTTCGCCCATTCATCGGGTTCAAACATCTCCGCTTTGAACTCGTTGGCAAAATCTTGATATTTAAAATTGACACCGTAATTTTTACCGTGAAATTCAGTGAAAAAATGCTGTGTACCGTTTTTTTCATTAAGTCTACGCCAATAATGCTCGGCATAACGGTCGTAAATATTAACGCCATCGCGCACCGTTGGACTGTAACTCGGCACAGAAAAAACACCCCAATGAATAAAAATACCAAACTTGGCATCTTCAAACCATTCTGGCACAGCACGAGAATCAATTGATTCCCAAGTGAGTTGATACACTTTTTGAGAGAGTGCTAAAGCTGTAATCAAACTAAAAGATAAGGCGATACAGTATTTTTTCATTTTTAAAATTGATTCGTTAGAAAATAGTGTTTAGGTATTTTGTAGAGACAATGGCATCGCCTCGTCTCATTCGCGATTTTTGTATGTTTATGTAGAGACAAGGCAATGCCATTGTCTATACATCATAGTTCAGACAATTTAAAATACGGTAACCTACTCAACGGTACATCAATTGTTATAGTTTTACCGCCCACAAATTTATTCCCTAATTCATCTATCCAATTACCTTTCGGTAGTTTCACGGTTCTCGAATTTCCTTTCGATATCATTGGAGCAACCAAATACTCGGTGCCGAGCATATATTGGTCATCGCACGATTCAAATCCTTCATTCGGGAACATATATTCTAAATGTCGAACAATGGGTTCGCCATCCTTCGCCGCTTTTTGCGCCAAACCGAAAATGTAATCGCCCATTTTAGCGTGCAGTAGGGCTGCATCGCGACAAATAGCTAAATGTTTTTCATCTAAAACACGCCAAGGTGCAACAGAAAACTGCATCATCGGCATCAAAGCTTGTGCCTGTGCTGAGCGAATCATGAATTCTTGGTCAAATTTAGTGTAGTCAATATTGACAAAAGTACCGTCTAATCCACCGCCAATCATATCGGGGCAAGTAAACGCGTGACCAATTAATCCCGCCGAAATCATATCAGGTACAATCAATTTCAAATCATCCCAAGAATATGCTTTATCTTGTAAACGCTGCGCTAAGGGTTGATTTCCCATTTTCCAGCAAGCGCGAAATTCATTAAAATCGAATTCGGCACCGAGTTTTGCGTATAGTTCTGATTGTTGCGTACCGCTTACATTGGTAGGTTCATCCGAATAAAAATGATAATCGGCTGCATCGAATTTAAATCCATCAACACCATATTTCTGCTGCAAATTTTTTAGTTTGCCACGCAACCAATTCACTGCTTTGGGTTTTGTGAAATCCAAACAGGCACTATAACCATCCCACCAATCAATAATGGCAGGTTTTTTACTGTCTTTTCTTAAAACTAAGCAATCCTCATTCCTTAAAGGTTTAAATTCTTTTCCATCCGGACTGATAAAAGGTGTGAGCCACAGCATGGTTTTAAATCCTTTGGCGTGAATATAATCCATCATCCCTTTCGGGTCGGGAAATTCTGTTGGGTCGAATTCAAAATTGCCATACCCTTTCGACCACAAATCATCGACCATAAAAACACCCGTTGGAAATCCATTTTTGATGACGTTATCGGCGTATTTGATAATATCTTTCTGATTTTGCCTGATACCGAGTTCAATCCAAGTATTGTATTGTGGCATTTTAAACATCAAAGCATTCGGCGTTTTACCTGAAGCCCGAAAAAATTTATCTTTCGCTCCAATGTAGGCATCGCGCAATGTTTTACCCGATGGAACAGCTTCCAATTTTTCAAAATCGGAATTTAAAATTAAAACACCTGCTTTAAACTCAAAGGCAAAAGGTTGTTCGCTCCAAACATAACGCCCTTTATTCGATAAAAGTAACGGTGCCGCTTGATTGCCTCGATTATCGATGCTTAAATCTTTCTTTTGCTCATCATCCTTATAGGGTTGAAAACTCATTTCTTTTAAAGCAGTATTACAAAAGCCTTTAGCCGTAAAAGCACCATACCATTTTTCGCCGTTCAGAGGTTTTATTTCTGTTACATACTTTTCGGCAAGAAGGGAAATTGAACACAATGAAAAAAAGAAAACCAGTGCTATATTCTTCATGTTTTAAAGAAATTGGTTATTGAATCAAAAATTACCTAATAGAATCGGGCAAGCAAGAATTAAACCCTAATTCACCTCAAAAACATATTCACCCGAACCCACTTCAATCAAGGCTTCATTATTTTCAAGTTTAATGAGATATCCTTTTAAAGCTGCACCGCTCTCAGTAATTTTATTCAAATCTGATGCAGGCAATTTCACTGTGGCAGTTGTGTTTGCGGGAATTTTAATGGAATACTTATAGCCGTTAGCCGTTTTTTCCCAACCCGAAACTATTTCACCATAATCGGAGTTGAAACTTGCTTTAGCGTTATTCATTTTAGAGGTCGTGTGCGGCTGAATGAGAATGTGTTTATAACCTGCTTTTCCAATTTCAACACCGGCACAAACGCGATACATCCAATCGCCAATAGCGCCATAAGCATAGTGATTGAATGAATTCATGCCTGCATCCTGAAAAGTGCTGTCCGTTTTAATGCCATCCCAACGCTCCCAAATAGTTGTTGCCCCCATTTTAACTGGATAGAGCCAAGACGGATAAGTTTCTTGAAAAAGCAAATCGTAAGCTACATCCGTTCGACCGTTTTGTGAAAGCACATGGCACAAATAGGGCGTACCAAGAAAACCAGTTGAAAGGTGATTGCCACGACTTTTTATATCATTCACTAAATTATTCACAGCATTGGCGCGTAAATTATTGGGTAATAGTCCAAAAAACAGGGCTAAAACATACGAGGTTTGAGAATCGGAAGCAGTGCGACCGCGTGGTGTAAAATATTCTTGGCTGAAATTATCTCTGATTTTATTAAACAAATCTTTATAAAAAACGGCATCATCTGTTTTGCCTAAAACCTCAGCCGATTGTTGGAGCAGTTTAGTCGAATAAGCATAAAAAGCCGTAGCAATATAATCTTGATCGGTATAACCATCTGCTTCACGGTGTCGGGTTTCACGTGGATGAAAAAATAGCCAATCGCCAAAAACGCTGCCATTTTTCCAAATAAGTGAATCGCCTGCACTTTTGCGCATATATTCCACATACGCTTTCATACTCGGGTATTGGCGCTCTAAAACGCGTTTATCGCCATATACATTATACATCGTCCAAGGTGCAATTACCGAAACATCGCCCCAACCTGCACTCGTTTCAATATTCCCACGCGATAAAACATCTGGAATAACAAAAGGCACTGATCCCACTTTGTTTTGATCGTAAGCAACATCCGTCAGCCATTTATTGAAAAAACCTGATGTATTAAAATTATACGAAGCGGTGCGCACAAAAGCCTGTGCATCACCTGTCCAACCCAAACGCTCATCACGTTGTGGACAATCGGTTGGAACATCTAAAAAATTTCCTTTTTGTCCCCATTGAATATTGTGTTGTAACTGATTAATCATTGCATTGGATGAAGTGAATTCGCCCGTTTTTGGCATATCGGTGTGTACAACAACGGCTGTGAAATTATCGAGTAAAGACGCAAGATTTTGCGTCTCTACCATAGGATAATTTTTGATGCGAATATACCTAAACCCAAAAAAGCTAAAATGTGGTTCAAAAATTTCTTCGCTTGTGCCTTTGAGTGTGTAATTAATTTCACATCGCGCTGCCCGTAAATTGGCAGTATAAAAATTGCCTTTTTTATCTAAAACCTCAGCGTGATTGATTGTTACGGTTGTTCCTGCTGCACCTGAAACTTTCATCCTCACCCAACCTGTTAAATTCTGACCAAAATCAATGACTCTATCTCCTTCAGGTGTTGTAAAAATTTTCTGGGCTTTAATGTGTTCGATGCGGCGAACGGGTTGTCCTTTGGGTGCGACCAATTTCGGTAGAGACGTTGCATGCAAAGTCTCTACCGTATTCCATTTTGAATCATCAAAATTTGTTTCTGCCCAACCGCGTTGTTCTAAACGCGCATCGTAAGTTTCACCCATGTACAAATCGGAATTACGTATAGGGCTGTTCGAAGTCGCTTTCCATGATTCATCCGTTCCAATTGTTTGCTGTGTTCCGTCGGAAAAAGTCACAACAATTTGTGCTAATAAAGCCAATTTACTGCCGTAATGGTTTCTTGAATTTGCCCAAGCTAAATAACCACGAAACCAACCATCTCCGAGTATTGCGCCGATGGCATTATTCCCCGTTTTTAACAGCGAAGTAATATCGTAAGTAAAATACTGAATTTGATTTTTGTAAGATGTCCAACCTGGCGTAAATACATTTTCGGTAACACGCTTACCATTGATATACATTTCGTTCAAGCCTTTACTCGTCACATACAAGCGCGCAGAAGTAATTTTTTTTGAAATTTTAAAATCCTTTCTTAAAAGTGGTGCAGGTTGTTGTTTAAGTGAATCAATGTCGCGTTCTGGATCAATCCATTTGGCTTTCCAATCACTCGCGTTGAGTAAACCCATTTCAAAAAAAGCGGCATCACTCCAAGCAGATTCAGTGCCTTTTGCATCCCATACTTTCACTTGCCAATTGTAGCGGACACCCGATTGTAACGATTTACCATTGTATGCTTGCAGAATTGATTCATCCGAAAGCGTTTTGCCTGAATCCCATACGGGTTTAGATGTTGCATGCAACGCCTCCACAACTCGAATTTGATAGGCGGTTTGCATTACGTTACGATCATTACTTGTTAATTTCCAACTGAAGCGCGGAGAAGTTTCGTCTATTCCGATAGGATTGATAAGATTTTCACACGTCAGGCCTTTTACAGTGACTTCTGCATTTATAAATGACGCTGAAATAAGAGACAAGAAGAAAAGAAATTTTCTCATCGAGAGTAATTTTATTTTTTTAGAAGAAATTGGATTCGAATTTACGGAATTTTTAGAATTAATAGAATTTTATTCTAAATCGAAAAAATAAAATTCGATAAATTCCAAAAATTCTTTTAATTCGAGTCCAATTTGAGTTATTTTTGTTTTAAAATTTGATTATGACAGCCGCCATAGCAGAAAAAAAATTAACAGCAACTGAAAAACGCTATACTCTTGAGGAGTACCTCGTTCGTGAAGAACGTAGTAAACACAAACACGCATACATTAACGGAGAAATCATACCTATGCCGGGTTCAAAATCAACACACAACGAAATTTCAGGAAATTTGATTGGTGCTTTAAAAGCAGCCTTTAAAACTACTCCACGAAAATTTAGACTTTTAACTAGCGATCAAAAAATTTACATCGCACAATTGGATGATGTATTATATCCAGATATAGTCGTCATTTTTGAAACAATTGAACATTGGCAAGGCAGAGAAGACTTAGTTATCAACCCATTATTAATTGTTGAAGTCGCTTCAAAAAGCACGAGCAAATACGATAAAGAAGATAAATTTTTGAAGTATCAAAACATTCCTTCGTTTAAAGAATATGTGATGATCAACCAATTTAAATCGCGTGTAGAATCATATTTTAAGCTGAATGACAAGCATTGGGATTTAAAAATAGAAACCGATATTACTGGAAAAATAAATTTACGCTCGCTTGGACTTGATATTGAGCTTGCAGATATTTATGAGAACATTGAGTTTAAGAGTATTTCAAAAAAAATCTAACTTAAATTTTCCTCCTAATTTTTCTAAAGATTTAATCGTACCAGCATTCAACTCAACGCCATTCTCCAATTGTTTCTTTTTCAGTGCCAAGCCTTTCGCGCCCGGCAACCTGATAGGATTTTCTGCATTAATTGGTGAACTCTTCAAGCTTTCTTGTTTGAAATAATCCATTTCTTTCGTGAAAAAGTCTAATCCTCCGAACAAATCAGGGTCTAAAATTTGCAAAAAAACAGAGCCACCCCAACGCTTAGGGTTCTCCGCTCTGCCAAAACCACTCAAAGCATTTGTCATCGCTTCTACCATGATACCCAGACCAAAACCTTTGTAGCCTGCATCCATTCCACCCAAAGGCAAAATAGTTGCTGGTGGATTTTCAAAAAAAGTATTTGGATTATTTGTTGGTTCGCCGTTGGGTTTTAACAACCATTCTGAGGGCAATTTTTCATTCTGATTTTTTTTCATAGCGACAAATCCATTCGATGTTGTTGACATACTCACATCTATCAATATCGGATCACTCGATGTTGGAATGCCAATCGCCAAAGGATTTGGACTATAAACACCCGTAACTCCTCCAAAAGGTGCAACCGTTTTATTCATTGGATCGGAGCAAGCGAGAAGAATCATCAAATTTTGTTGCGTAGCGCGTTCCAAATACGCTGCTAAACAAGCGATGTGGTGGCTTTTTTGAATAACGATTGTAGCAGTGCCGTAAGTTTTTGCTTTTTTAATCGCAACGTTAATGGCTTTATTAACTAACCAAGGTCCAGGCAAATATCTTCCATCCCACACTTGTACAGCAACTTTTTTGTTCAGAATTACAGGCTTTCCTTGTTTTTGCATTCCGCCATTTTCTAACTCAGAAATATAGGCTTCTAAAAGTTGTAAACCGTGTGTTCTGTGTCCTAATAATTCGGCTTCGATTAAAGTTTCAGCAACAACGAATGCTTTCGCAATCGGCAAACCTGATTTTTGTAATATCTTTTTTGTTAAGTCGAGAAGATGTTGATATTTCATGAGATATTATGGCTTTCGAAGAATCTTCAATTTAATCTAAAAAATAATTTTAATCTTTTGTATCCTTTTATGCCTTTTGTGGTGGAAATTTCAACCACAAAAGGACACAAAACATTAAAAATTCAATGCGATTCGTTCATTTTTCTTCAAACTGATTTTTTGTTTTTTTGAGCCATATACTATTTCTGCATTCCCACCTTTAGCAGAGAAAATCGATGAACTTTTCAGTTTATTATTCTCCCAAACAATATCTACTACAAATCCACCACGCGCACACAAGCCTTTGACTGAACCAAATTTCCAAGCATCGGGTAATGCAGGGAGTAATTCTATAAGTGAAGAGTGAAAAGTGAAAAGTGAAGAATTATTGGTTTCACTTTTAACTTTTAATTTTTCGCTTTTCATTTCTGATTGCATTAACATTTCTGCTACTGCAGCCGTTCCACCAAAATTACCATCAATTTGAAACGGGGGATGCGCATCGAATAAATTCGCGTAAGTGCCGCCACCTTGACTAAATTTTACTTTTCCATCTGCTTCGACATAGCGCAAAAGTTCGCGATACATTTTATACGTGTGATTTCCGTTGTGCAAACGCGCCCACAAAAGCGTTCGCCATGCTTTCGACCAACCTGTAGTTTCATCGCCTTTAATTTCTAAAGTTTTTTCGCAGGCTGCGGCTAAAGCGGGGGTATTTTCAACCGAAATTTGATGACCTGGATACAAACCAAACAAATGCGATTGGTGGCGGTGTTTTGGGTCTTCATCGTCCCAATCGTGATACCATTCTTGTAAGTTTCCTTTTTTGCCAATCTTGTACGGATACAATTTTTTAAGTTTTTCTTCTAATTGGTGTCTAAATTCAGCATCTTTATTTAAAATTCTACTCGCTTCAATCGCTTGCAAAAACAATTCGCGAATCATTGCTAAGTCGGCAGTGCCGCCATACATTGTAGCAGCAATAAAACCATCTGGTGTTTTGTATTGATTTTCTGGCGATGTCGAAGGTGAAGTCACTAAATTTCCTTTTCCATCATCAACCAAAATATCAGCACAAAATTCCGCCGCGCCACGCATGAGTTTATAAGCATAATTTTTTAGAAAAACCGTATCTTGTGTAAAAGCAAAATGTTCGAACAAATGCGTCGAAAGCCAAGCACCACCTATATTCCAATTTGCCCATTGTGTTCTTCCCGTCACTGGATTTGAACTCGCCCAAATATCGGAATTATGCGCTACTGACCAACCTTTGGCGTTATAGAAATTTTTAGCAGTAACAGCACCATTTTGAGATAGATTTTCGATAAAACCTAATAAAGGTTGGTGCATTTCTGAAAGATTACACGATTCAGCCGCCCAATAATTCATTTCTGCATTAATATTTGTTGTATAATTGCTTCTCCAAGGTGGATTTAAGTAGGGATTCCATAAGCCTTGCAAATTCATAGGCACGTTTGGAGTACGTGAAGCTGATATCATTAAATAACGGCCAAAATTGAAATACAAAGCTTCCAAACTGGGATCGTTCGCACCATTTTTATAAGCAATTAAGCGTTCATTGGTTGATTTATTAGAAAGTGGATTACCGTTTATATTAAGTTCAACCTGACTAAAAAAAGGTTGATAATCTTTGAGATGTGCTTGTTTGAGTGTTTTGAAATCATGTTTATTAGCTAAATTTAATTGATTAGACGCTAATTTAGAATCATCTAAACCTTCAGTGCTTGGGTTTTTATCAAATCCGTTAAAACTTGTGGCACACGAAATTAAAATTGTAGCATCGCTGCCATTTTCCACACCAATGGTTGTATCGGTTTGAACTAATTTACCATCGTTCTGAACAATTTTAATGATGTTTGTGAATCGCGTGCCGCGTTTTGGGTCAAAAACGTATTTTTCTTCAAATAAACTTTTATAAACTGGTGCTGTACCTTGCGATTGAATTTGTGGGGCGTTGCTATAAACTGGCACTACAACTTCAGTTTTATATGGTAAAAGACTATTAAAACGTAGATTAAAAGATAATTTTCCATTTTGATTGGCTTTTAATCGAATCGCCATCACTTTATCGGAATGAGAGACAAAATATTCACGCGTGTACTCAACGCCATCAATGGCGTATTTGGTGGTCGAAATGGCTTCGCTCAAGTTTAAATTCCTTTCGTAATTGGTTGAAATATTGTTGTGTTTCATATCAATGTAAAGTGTACCAAGCGGCATATAAGCTGCTACGTCTTTGCCTTGCATTTTCTGGTTCAAGCTATCTGCCAATCTGTAGTTTTCAGCTTTTAAAGCTGCGCGTACCAATGGCAAGAATTTGTGCGCATCTGGATTTATTTTATTATTATCGACAGGTTCACCCGCCCATAAAGTTAAGTCGTTCAAGAAAATTTTATCGGTTTGAACACCCCCATGAACCGATGCGCCCATCGTGCCATTCCCCAAAACCAAAGATTCTTCAAAAAATTCAGCAGGTTGTGTGTAAGATAAAACTTTATCGGATTGCGCATTTAAGTTTAGAACCCAAAAAGTAAATAGAAATAGTAAATTTCGTTTCATAAATTACATTATTTTCTTGTCTGAATCAGGATTTGCAGGATTGCAAAATTTACATGATTATGAAATAAATCTTAATCTTTTAAATCCTGGTTCAGACAAGTTCACTCCTTTGAAGACGCTTTATAACACCCTATATCGGATAATAAAATCTTTGACTTTGCTTTTAAAATCGTCAACCTGATTTTGGAGGTTGTTACTGCTTTAAATCTCATAAGTCGTTTGTAGCCAACTGTAGTAAAATCTTGGAGCGTTTGCCAAGCTTTGCCGTCCCAATATTCCAATTCACCATTTTCTATGCTTTGCCCTTCAGAAATATTTTCTTGCATCATAAAACGGTCGAAAGCAACATCTTTTTTAAAATCCATTTCAAAAGATGCACCCGTATTCAATTCTACGTATGTTCCAATTTTCTTATCAGTTAAAGAATTAAAAACAACACCTTCTAACAGATTTTTTTTAAATGTTTCATCTAAAATAGAGCGAAAATCAGTGAGGGAAGACACATCTTGCTCATCCAATTGACCTTTTCTATTCGGTGGGATATTCAGTAGCAATAAACTGTTCCTTCCAACCGATTTATAATACAAATCAACCAATTCTTTACCCGATTTTACAGTTGCATTTTCCGATGCGTGATAAAACCAACCTTTGCGTATGGATACATCTGTTTCGGCGGGAATCCAACGCGAACCATTTATATCGCCAGTGTTTAAATATTTTTCGTCGGCAATGCCGGGTGCTATTGCTTTTCCTTTAAGAGCTAGATCGCTTGCTTTAATTGTATTGTCTTTGGAAATATTAATTGTTGACCAACATGTCTCACCTGCATTTCCCGATTCATTGCCTACCCAACGCACATCAGGTCCAACATCCGAAAACATGACAGCTTTAGGTTGGAGTTTTCGGACTAAATTCCAAAATCCTTTAAAATCATATTCCATTTTAGTATTGTCGCCTTTTGCGCCATCAAACCAAACTTCCGATATTTCTCCATAATTGGTTAATAATTCGGTGAGTTGTGCTTTGTAAAAAGAATTGTATTTGTCTGTCCCATACGTTTTTTCGTGTCTATCCCATGGCGATAAATACACACCAAATTTCAAACCTTCTTTTTTACAAGCTTCAGAAAGTTCTTTAACGACATCGCGTTTGAAGGGACTATTTTTAACAGAATGCTCAGTCATTTTAGTATGCCACAAACAAAATCCATCGTGGTGCTTGGCTGTAATGATAACGAGTTTAAATCCTGTTTTTTTTAACGTTTGAACTATTTTAGTCGCGTTAAAATCCGTAGGGTTAAATATTTTCTCGCTTTCTGTTCCATCACCCCATTCTTTATCAGTAAAAGTATTGACTGTAAAATGTAAAAAAGCAGATGTTTCGCGTTCTTGCCACGCCACTTGTTGTAGTGTAGGTTTTACGATTGAACTTTGAGCAGTGAGCAATGAGCTATGGACTGAGAGTAAGAAAAAAATTAAAACGGTTACGCTTTTTTTCATTGAAAATTAATATAGTTGATGGTTGACAGTTGACAGTTTGATAGCGATATACGACTGTCAACTGACAACTGTCAACTAAATTAAACAACCCATTCAGGCTTCATCGCTCGGCCCAGTAACTTATTCGCTTCATCATCGTGTTTGAATTTTTCCTTTTTAGGTCGCCATGTCAGTGGGCGATTAAGTTCGAAACAAATATTACCGAGACTACAAACCGAAGCCGTTCTATGCCCTACTTCGACATCGCAAATAGGCTTTTGACGTGTTTTTATCGCTTTTAGAAAATCTTCATAATGGTTATCACTGAAATAAACGTGTTTTTCTGAAGCGCCAATTATTTGTGTTTTAAGCGTATCCGGCGTTGTTTTTAATTTTCCGCGCGCCACCCAAACGGTTCCTTTAGTACCAACAAACTCACAAAATTGATCATTTTTTTGTGGTACATGGTACATTTCAACGCCATTTTTATATTTAAACATTAAATCGGCAGTTCCTTCCCCAAATTCATCTTTGTATGCCACTGTTGAAGGAGCTACTTCAATTGGTCCAGAATCGTCCATGTCTAAACCCCATTGCGCAATATCGAACATGTGCGCACCCCAATCCGTCATTCCACCACCGCCAAATTCAGCGTAATTACGCCATTGAGGCCACATTTTTGCTTCTTTTTCAATCGAGGGCGCGACATCGGAATGGTAAGGGCGTTCAATGGTGTTTGGTCCGAGCCACATATTCCAATCTAAATCTTCGGGTTTAGTTTCTGCTTCTAAAGTCCAAGGTTTTGGCGCGCCACCTACATTGACGTACACTTTTTTGGCTTCACCGATATAACCATTGCGCACTAATTCAACTGCTTGTCTGAATTCTTTCCATGAGCGTTGCATACTGCCTGTTTGAAAAACACGGTTGTGTTTTCGTGCTGCTTCTACCATCGCCCTGCCTTCATGAATGGTTAATGCCAATGGTTTTTCGCAATACACATCTTTACCAGCAGCACAAGCGCGCACAGCCGCAGCCGCATGCCAATGATCGGGTAAAGCGATAATGACAGCATCCACATCTTTGCGCGCTAATATTTCGCGAAAATCTGCGTAACCTTCTGTGGTTTTATAGCTCGATATTTCTTTCTGGTCGGCGTAATATTTACTCGTTCTTTCAATACATCGCGTCAATTTCGATTTATAGACGTCGGAAGCCGCTACAATTTCAACTTGGTTTGTTGATAAGAAACTATTTTGCAAATGCGCACTCTGCTTGCCGCAGCCAATAATTCCGAGATTAATTCTATCGCTCGGCGCCGTAAATCCGCGACCTAAAACATAGCGCGGCACAATAAAAAACGTTGAAGCAATGGCAGATTGCTGTAAAAAATCACGTCTATTCATTTTTTAAATTTTTTTTAGATAAATTGTGAGGCTAAAGTACGAAGGATTGACTCGAAATAAAAGAATTTGAAGAATTTTAAAATTTTATTTTTCAAAAACAAATAACAATACTTATGTCAAAATTTTTAAAGTGTTTTTTCGTTGATGAAAATATATTTGCAAAAAAATAAAATATCTCCTTTATGAAAAAGACTCTAAATTATGCCTTCTCATTTTTTTTCGTAGCCATTGTTTTAACAACTAGTTGCGTTAGCAAAAAACAATACACCGCTTTAGTCAACCGAAACGACGAGGCGACAATGCGTTACAAAGAACTTAATGCATCGTGCGACGATCAAATCAAAAAGCTTAATGATGATTTAGCTCAAAAACGCGAATTGATTGCAGCTTATTTGCGCGATTTGGCTGCTAAAGATTCTCTTTTAGCGTACGATCAAAGAAGTCTGAATGCACTCACAAAAGATAATAATTATCTCAAAGAGAACAGCACAAATTTATTGAATCGTTTATCCGATTTGTCTGTCATCAATAAAGATGGTGCGGAAAGTATCAAAAACTCGCTCAAAGCCATCAACGAGCAAAATTCTTATATCAAAGACTTGAATAAATCAATCCAAACCAAAGATTCTATCAATTTGAATTTGGTTATGAATTTAAAACGCGCTTTGGCAGATATTAATGACGAAGACGTTCATGTAGAAGTTAAAAAAGGCGTGGTGTATGTTTCGCTTTCCGATAAACTGTTGTTTAAATCGGGCAGCGATGAAATTAATCCCGCAGCATTTGGTATTTTGGAAAAAATTGCGCGCGTTTTGAATGACCGCAAGGAATTGGATATTTTGGTTGAAGGTCACACCGACAATGTGCCGATTGCGACTAAAGTTTTTTCGGATAATTGGGATTTAAGCGCTAAACGCGCTACGTCTGTTGTGCGTTTATTGCAAACAAAATTTGCCGTCGAGCCACAACGCATGACAGCCGGCGGCAGATCGGAATTTGTACCAAAAGCAGATAACGCCACACCACAAGGCAGGCAAATGAATCGCCGCACAGAAATTATTTTATTGCCGCAGTTGGATCAGTTTTTTAAATTGCTCGAGCCTGCTAAAAATAATGCCACTGAAAAGTGAAAATGAAAATTCGTTGCGTGGATTTTTTTTATTTTTTTTGATCGCGTTAATTGTTACCAAAATTTACACATTTGAGTGTGTAAATTTTGGTAACAATTAACGTAGTTGAATTTAAAATTTTGAAAAAGTTTTTATTGGAAATTAAAATTAGCTCTATCGTATTAAAGTCTGTATTTTTTTAAACAAGTTCATTATTTAGATTACTATTTCCGCTTAATTGCTTAAAGTAATATCCGTCTCTGAACTACATAAATTGTGTGAATAAAGATAATACTAAAAAAGCCACCTTGTTCAAGGTGGCTTTTTTGACTTTCAAGCTGCCATATGCATGGCGGCTTGACTACTACATTAAGCGGTTAACGATTTCGCATTCTCCACGCGCAAACCATCTTTCTCTTCATTTACAATTAATTCAAGAACAGTACCATCAGCAGGTTTTTCATTCAGAATGAATTCTGCTAATGGGTCTTCAACGTATTTTTGAATAGCCCGCGCTAATGGACGCGCACCATATTTCGGATCGTAACCTTTTTCTGCTAAAAATGCTTTGGCTTCGTCCGTTAAATTGATGGCAATACCCATTGTACTCAATCGGTTAGTGAGTTGTGTGAGCATGAGTTCAATAATTTTGAATATTTCAGCAGTGCCGAGTTCATTGAACACAATCACATCGTCAATACGATTTAAAAACTCGGGTGAGAAAGTTTTTTGAAGCGCATTTTGGATAACCGACTTCGACATATCTTCTGAAGCTTCTTCACGTGCTTTGGTTTTGAAACCGAGACCACCACCAAAATCTTTGAGCTGTCGAACACCGATGTTCGAAGTCATTATAATGATCGTATTTTTGAAGTCAACTTTTCTGCCAAGACTATCTGTCAACTGACCATCGTCTAAAACTTGCAACAAAATATTGTACACATCAGGGTGTGCTTTTTCAATTTCATCGAGCAGAACAACAGAATACGGTTTGCGACGCACTTTCTCAGTTAATTGTCCGCCTTCTTCGTAACCAACAAATCCTGGAGGCGCACCAATCAATCGCGTGATACTGAATTTTTCCATGTATTCACTCATATCAATTCGAATAAGCGAATCATCTGAATTAAACAAATAACGCGCAATGGTTTTAGCCATTTCGGTTTTACCAACACCCGTTGGACCTAAAAATATAAATGAACCAATCGGCTTACGTGGATCTTTCAGCCCTACGCGATTGCGCTGTATAGCTTTTGTAATTTTTGTAACAGCTTCCGATTGTCCGATAACGATTTTTTTCAAATCTTCACCCATCGATAGCAATTTCAAATTCTCCGAAGCGCCTACTTTCTGAACAGGTATGCCCGTCATCATCGCCACTACTTCCGATATATCATCTTCTGTAACAGGATAGCGCATGGTTTTAGAATCTTCTTCCCATTGGAATTTTTCCTGCTCGAGTTGCTTGCCGAGTTTCGTTTCCAAATCGCGCAAATCTGCTGCGCGTTCGTATAATTGATTTTTAACCGCTGCGCTTTTCTCATCTTTTAGTTCTTCGATACGTTTTTCTAAATTTTCGATATGCTCAGGCACATGAATATTCTTCAAATGCACGCGCGCGCCGACTTCATCTAAAACATCTATGGCTTTATCTGGTAAAAAACGATCTGTAATATATCTATCGCTTAAAACAGCGCAAGCGCGAATCGCTTCAGGTGTATAATCGACGTTATGGAAATCTTCGTACTTCGAGCGAATATTTTCCAATATATGAACTGTATCTTCAAGCGAAGGTGGATCAATCATTACTTTTTGGAAACGACGATCTAAAGCGCCATCTTTTTCAATATACTGGCGGTATTCATCTAAAGTAGAAGCACCTATACATTGCAATTCGCCACGGGCTAAAGCAGGTTTTAAAATATTCGATGCATCCAAAGAACCTGTTGCACCACCTGCACCAACCATTGTATGAATTTCGTCGATGAACAAAATGACATCGTGCGTTTTTTCGAGTTCGCCCATGATTGATTTCATGCGCTCTTCGAATTGCCCACGATATTTTGTTCCAGCCACTAATGCAGCGAGGTCAAGCATGACAACACGCTTATTAAATAACGTCCGACTTACTTTTTTCTGGATAATTCTTAACGCAAGCCCTTCAACGATGGCAGTTTTACCCACGCCAGGTTCGCCAATAAGGATTGGGTTATTTTTCTTTCTACGACTGAGAATTTGACTAACACGCTCAATTTCTGTGTCGCGACCAATAATTGGATCGAGTTTCCCTTCTTCAGCCAACCGCGTTACGTCTCTTCCGTAATTATCTAAAACAGGTGTGCGACTTTTTGTATTCGCTTTGCGGTAATTGCGCGATTCATCTTCATCGTATTGATCGTCGCTCTCTCCTGGCGCTTGATCCATCACTTTAGGTGGCATATAATCCGACTCTTGACGCACATAACCCATCTCTTGTTTGAATGTCTCGTAGTCGATGTATAAATCGTTGAGAAGACGCGTAACATTCGTTTCTTTCTGTTTTAAAATAGAAAGCATCAAATGTTCGGGTTGTGCTTCTTCGTTTTGCATATCGCGGGCTTCAAGCACCGAATATTTCAAAACTTTTTCAGCTTGGGAATTGAGGCTAATATTTCCGAGATTTAGATGCGAACTCGGTCCAGAATAACGTTGAATATTATCTTCTACTTTGCGCTTTAAATCTTCAAAATTAATTTCCAGCGATTTTAAAACCCTAACGGGTAAACATTCTTTATCGACAATTAAGCCTAAGAGCAAATGCTCAGAACCAATGTAATCATGACCTAATCGGAGCGCCTCTCCTCGGCTGTTATCTAAAATTTCTTTAAATTTGCGCGAAAACTTTTTATTGTTCATACAGGCAACAGGTTGTAAACTATTAAGAAACAAAATGAAACCGTGAATGTTCGATTTTATTGGATTTAAACTAAAGTTTTTCAAGTAATACCTTTAAACGAAAATTCTTTATTCTAAGTCCGATAAAATAAAACAGCCACAATTAGTAAATCAAGCATTTGTAACGGTAACAAAATAGTACCAAATTTAAAAAAGTAATTAATTCGCGTCAAAATGGCATTAAATTAAAAAAAGCAAGACAAAAATGCTTGTTAAAAAAAAATAAAGTGTCTTCTTGATACTACAATACTCCCTTTTTTAAAGAAATTATTCAGCCGTTGTACAAATATATGTTCTCCTTTATTTTTTTCAAAAAAACATTTTCAATAAATGCAGATGTATGTCAAAAAATATTTTTTGCGGATTATAATTTTACAAAAAATTGATATTTCTTAACTAAAAATGGCAGTTTGGCATCAAGTTTTAGTAATTATTATTTTCAAATCTGTTGCAAAAAAATTTTTTTTTCAAAATACAGCAAGTAAAAATGCTCTAACCCAAAAAATATGACGCAATTATATTTATTTCGCATTGTAATAAGGTTAATACCACAATTTAGTTTATGAAATATTCAGTAAACCGCGAAGAGCGATACACCATTTTTGAACTTCACGAAGAGAATTTAAACTCTTTAATTGCTCCTACACTTAAATCGGAGTTCACAATCTTCAAAACTGAAGGGGTGAAAAATTTTATTTTAAACCTTAAAGATGTTCAATATATTGACTCATCGGGTTTGAGTGCCATACTCACTGCAAAACGGTTGTGGCAAGATTCAGGTGGTACGTTTGTAATGTGCAATGTGCAACATTCAAATGTGCGCAAACTCGTCGAAATATCGAGGCTTGATACTGTTTTGGTCATACTTCCTACTTTGGAGGAGTCTATTGAGTATGTTTTCATGTCGGATATACAGCATGAATTAAACGGCTAAAAGAATCCAAAATGGCTCAAATCCTTTTTTTGCTGATAAGCTCAATCAGTATTTATTTTGCTGTTCAAAATTTTTTAAAAATTCGGCGCAATATAAATCTCGGCACACCTGAAACAATCTCAGGTGATGTAGTTCAACGTTGGAAAAACGTTGGGTTGGTTGCCTTGGGTCAGAAAAAAATGTTTAAAAATTGGATTCCAGCTATTTTGCACCTTTTTATTTACACAGCATTTTTAGTGACTCAAATTGAGTTGCTCGAAATATTTACAGATGGTGCATTTGGCATTCACCGTTTTTTTGCAAATTATTTAGGCGGGTTCTATACATTCATTGTTAGCACTATTGAGATTCTGAGCGTACT
The DNA here is from genome assembly GCA_043781915.1 of Saprospiraceae bacterium. Classification (GTDB taxonomy): domain Bacteria; phylum Bacteroidota; class Bacteroidia; order Chitinophagales; family Saprospiraceae; genus JAAFJT01. The sequence continues at coordinate 13,798 of JAYWBA010000151.1, read as the reverse complement.
AGCTTTTGTAGCAACCATTGCTTTTTTAGCGCGTCGATTTGTTTTAAACATCGCACGCTTTCAAAAACCTGAACTCAAAGGATTTCCAACCCGCGATGCAGCTACAATTCTGATTTTAGAAATCATTTTAATTGTCGCTATTTTTAGTATGAATGGTGCTGACACCGTTTTACAATCGCGTTTGCCCGAACATTATCACCCCACTGGATTTTTTGCAGTGAGCGGTTGGTTAGGTCCGTTATTATTTGGTGGGTTAAGTAATTCGGCTTTAATTTTTTTAGAGCGCACAGGTTGGTGGATGCACATCGGTTTGGTTTTGGCATATTTAAATTATTTGCCGTTTTCAAAGCACTTGCACATCATTTTTGCTTTCATTAATACGTATTACGCGCGATTATCTCCACGCGGCGAAATGACTAATATGCCTGAAGTGACAAAAGAGGTGCGCAGTATGATGGGTTTAGAAGAAGAAACGATAGCAACAGAAGCGGCGACTGAAGCAGTTGTCAATTTTGGTTCTAATGATGTAACCAATTTAAGCTGGCGCAATGTTTTAGAAGCGTATAGTTGCACTGAATGTGGTCGGTGTACGGCGCAATGTCCTGCTAATTTAACGGGCAAAAAACTGTCGCCTCGTAAAATTGTGATGGATGTTAGAGATAGAGCGAAAGAAATTGGCGATAAACTCGATTCTAAAAATGTAGAATTTATCCACAAAACAGAGTACCCGAATGATACAGTGTTAACATCTAAAAATTTTAGCGATGGCAAATCGCTGTTTGATTATATCACTAAAGAAGAACTCAATGCGTGCACAACTTGTAACGCCTGTGTTGAAGCTTGTCCGATATTAATCAATCCGTTAGATGTCATTCTAAAAATGCGTCGTTACGAAATTTTAACTTTGTCGGAAGGTCCGAGCGATTGGAATCCGATGTTTACGAGCTTAGAAAACAGCGGTTCGGTTTGGCAAATGCCAACACCACGTGAAAAATGGGCTACAGAAGCTTCGATATAAGAAATTTTTTCTTACATTTGCTAAAGTATTATTTAATAAAAACTCTTACAATTTAATTTTCTTACAATCAAATTAAGCTCATATTCAAAAACATTCTTTGAAACAAAATTTCACGCTTGTTTTTATTTTGTTGTTGTTGTTCACACAAGCTAAATCGCAATTCATGTGGGGGTTATCTTAAACTTAAAAAAGTCATTGAAGAAATATTAGGTCGTATTGCTGACGATTACGCACAAAGTGCCGTTTTCATAACACGCTTTAAAAATGCACAGGTGAGTTGAGTGAAGCATACCGCGACGCACAGCTCGATATGGTTTTTCCTGCAATGAAAAAAGCAATTATGGTACCACCTACCCTACTTGCCGTTGCAATTGGCTTTTAGAGTTTTCGAATGCACGCCTCAATTGTTTAGTAAAATAGGTTGCTCATCTCGACAAAAATGAATCGTGTGGTGGTTCAATTAGTTCTAAAAAACGCAAAAGCTATATAAAATTTAACGATTCGTTAATAGTTGTCTCAACTATCAACTATCAACTATCAACTATCAACTATCAACTATCAACTATCAACTATCAACTAATGAAGATTCCTACTATGGCGGTGTTAGCTGCGGAAGGCGAAACACCAGAGATTTTATTTTGGGTGGGTTGTGCGGGCAGTTTCGACCCGCGTGCGCAACGCGTATCAAAAGCATTCTCAACCATTTTAAACAAAATTGGAATATCGTTCGCTATTCTCGGCGATGAAGAGGCTTGCACAGGCGATCCTGCGCGCCGTGCGGGTAATGAATTTTTATTCCAAATGATGGCGTTACAAAATATTCGAACGTTGAACACTTATAACGTCAAAAAAATTGTAACGGCTTGTCCACATTGTTTTAATACCCTTAAAAACGAATATCCAACTTTTGGTGGTAATTACGAAGTGATTCACCACGCAACTTTTTTAAAGCAGCTGATTGACGAAGGTAAATTGCGCGTTGAAGGTGGCGATTTTAAAGGCAAAAAAATAACGTATCACGATAGCTGCTATCTCGGTAGAGTCAATAATATTTATGAAGCACCGCGTTCAGTCCTTGCTGCACTCGATGCCGATTTAGTCGAACTCAAGCGTTGTAAATCAACGGGTTTGTGTTGCGGTGCTGGTGGCGCACAAATGTTTAAAGAAGATGAACCTGGTACTTCGCGCATAAATTTTGAACGCACAAATGATATTTTAGAGTCAAATGCTACCATCGTTGCTGCTAACTGTCCGTTTTGTATAACCATGTTGAGCGATGGCATAAAAGCGCACAATAAACAAGACGATATTATGGTGTATGATTTATCGGAAATGATTGTGAAGTCGAATAGTTGGTAGGTTTGACCATGATTAAACAGATTCAAGGATTTCCTTGATTTGTCAATCGCGTAAACCTTGGTCAAAATCATGAAACTCTTTAAATATGTTTAATCATGGTCAAATTAGCTTACACCATCCTTTACGTCAAAGACGTAACTAAATCCATTGAGTTCTACGAAAAGGCGTTTGGTTTTCAACGCAAATTCATAACGCCTGATAACGCTTATGGCGAACTAATAACGGGTGACACAACACTTTCGTTCGCTTCTTTTAAGCAAGCTGCTTCTGTTTTTGAGAATGGATTTAATAAAAGCAACAAAAACAAAAAAGCCTTTGGTATAGAAATAGGCTTTACAACAGATGATGTTCATGGCGTTTTCTCAAATGCCATTCAGAATGGAGCTACTCCGGAAGTGACACCAAAAGTTAAACCTTGGGGACAAACTGTGTCGTATGTCAGAGATATCGATGGTTTTTTAGTGGAGATTTGTACTGCGATGATTTAAAAATACTTAAAGTTGTGATGAGATTCTATTTTCTGCAGCACTGCATAAATAATTTTAATCACATTTTCAACATCGCTTTTGTGCGCCATTTCAACGGTAGTGTGCATATAGCGCAGCGGCAAAGAAATCAATGCCGATACAACGCCGCCATTCGAATATGCAAATGCATCGGTATCAGTACCTGTAAAACGACTGTGCGCTAAACGTTGGAAATCCATTTTTTCGTCGGTCGCTGTATCGATGATGAGTTGAAGCAATTTGTTATGCACAGCAGGACCATACGCAAAACATGGACCTTTTCCGCATTTCACATCGCCTTGCTGTTTAGCATTCATTAAAGGTGTTGATGTATCGTGACAAACATCCGTAACAATCGCGACATTGGGTTTAATCGAATCGGCAATCATTTGTGCACCGTGTAAACCCACTTCTTCTTGTACTGAATTGACGATATATAGCGAATAAGGTAATTCGATCTTATTTTCGTGTAATAAACGCGCCACCTCTGCAATACAAAATCCACCAATTCGGTTATCGAGCGCGCGACCACAATACATGGTTTCATTCAAAATAATGAGTTCATCTTCATAAGTAATCACACAACCCACATGAATGGCTTTACTTAATACCTCTTCTTTGTTTTTTGCACCAATATCAATAAAAATATTTGTCAATTCTGGATTTAAATTGGCTTCTTTGCCGATACGTGTATGAATAGCTGGCCAACCGAAAACACCTTTCACAAAACCATTCTTAGTGTGAATATTCACGCGTTTCGATGGCGAAATGGTTTGATCGGAGCCACCGTTGCGAATAACCCCTATAAAACCATCTTCAGTGATATGATTGACATACCACGATACTTCATCCGCATGACCTTCGATAACAACTCGATAATTTTTACCTGGATTGATGACACCGTAAACTGTGCCGTAATTATCGATATGCCATTCGTGAATAAACGGTTTAATATATTCGAGCCATAGCTTTTGCCCTTCCGCTTCATAACCAGTAGGAGAAGCATTATTCAGGTATTTATGTAAAAAATTTTCCGAATTAGGGGTAATCACGCTCATACATTAAAGTTGGTTACTCGACCTGAATAAATATAAAATCAGATTGGAATTTTAGAATCTTTAAATTTCACACAAAATAACAACATCCTATTTAAAAATAAAAAAAAGAAGCACTAAAATGAGAATGCTTCTTATTTTTTTATTTGATAGCGCTTCTGTAGCTAAATTTCTCGCAGATTTTAAAGATTTATAATCATTTTTTGTAGGTTTTGAAGCTATAACATCTAATTCTTAATTCTTAATTGCCTAAACGCGCCAAGTGTGTGGTGAAACGCGCCAGCTTTTTAAATCTTCGAGCTGTTCTGGTCTGATGTACTTTGAATCTAAAGCAGCTTTTAAAAGTGTATCGTAATTACAAAGTGAAATATAAGGACAATTAACTTTAGCAAATGCGTCGAATGTTTCATTAAAATCGTAATCGAAAATAGAGATAACACCTGCCACTTTTATTTTTGCTTCACGCGCTGCTTCAATGGCGATAATTGAACTCTTTCCTGTCGAAATTAAATCTTCAACAATTAAAGTTGTTGAACCTGCCTCTTGTGCACCTTCAATCTGATTTTGTCTGCCATAACCTTTCGGTTTTTCGCGAATATAGCCATAAGGTATATTTATAGCGTAAGCGATTAACATTCCGTAAGGAATACCTGCTGTTGCAACGCCATGAACAGCATCGAAATCTTCAAATTTTTCGGTCGCATCCAATAGGTAAGCAATAATTTTTTCGCGCGCTTCAGGGTGTGCTAATGTTATGCGGTTATCACAATAAATGGGTGATTTTATGCCCGATGTCCAAGTAAATGGATTTTCGGCATCAAGTTTTACAGCTTTAATATCAAGCAATATGCGCGCAACATCTTCAGCAATTTTCTTATCGTAGAGCATGATTTTTATTTTGGAGCGAAATTAAACTTGTAAATCATAAAATCCTGTAAATCTTGGTTAAATTTGCATTTTAGATTGATTTTATCGCCCGCATGAAGAAATATTTTTCACTTATTGTTTTTGCTCATACAGTTTTTGCGTTGCCTTTTGCCGTTATAGGTTATTTATTAGGAACACAAAAATTAGGAACTTCACCACGAATTGAAACCTTTGCTTACATTATTTTATGTATGATATTTGCGCGCAGTGCAGCTATGGCGTTTAATCGGTATTTGGATAGAGATATTGATGCCATCAATCCGAGAACAGCGATGCGCGAGATTCCTGCAGGTCAAATTTCGGCTAAGAATGCTTTGTGGTTTGTGATTATTAATGCTGCTGCTTTTGTTTTTTGCACTTTTTTAATAAATCCAATGTGTTTGATGTTGTCGCCGATTGCTCTGCTTGTAATTTTGGGCTATAGTTATACCAAGCGATTTACATTTTTGTGTCATTTTATTCTCGGCTTAGGACTTTCACTCGCGCCAATCGGAGCATACATTGCGGTAACGGGAGAATTCAGTTTATTGCCCTTAGCATATTCCGCACTCGTTTTGTTTTGGGTTTCTGGTTTCGATATTATTTATGCTTTGCAAGATGATACTTTCGACGCCACTAATGGCTTATATTCTGTCCCATCTACTTTCGGTAGAGCGCGCGCGATGAACATTTCGAATGCTTTACACGTTTTGTGTGGGTTAATAATGATAGGGATAACGTACTATCTTTTCAAATCAGAATTGCCACTAAAATATATTCAAATCGTTGGAGCAGTAATTTTTATATCTATGCTGATTTACCAACACAGTATCATTAGTGTGAATAATCTTTCTCGCGTTAATCGCGCATTTTTCACAACCAACGGTATTGCCAGTGTAGTATATGGTTGTTTTTTTGTTATAGATTATTTCATATAGCTGTGAGCCTTGAGCTATGAACTTTGAGCCTTCTTATATAGAATAACGCTCATAGCTCATAGCTCGTAGCTCATAGCTCATAGCTCTTTAAGATGGATAAAATTAAAATAATTGATTCACTGCGCACGGTAAATGATCCTGCAACAGGTCAAGATATTATTGCACGCCGCATGGTTGAAAGTTTAGAAGTTGAAGGTAATTCAGTTAGTTTAACTTTGGTTTTGCCAACTTTGAATATGCCTAATAAAACCGAATTAATTTTCGCAATCATAGGAGCTGTTAAAAATATTTACCCAGAAGCTGAAACAAATGTGCATACAACGGCACGACAGACTGAGACTGTGCAGGAAAGCCGGGTACTGCCGCATTTAAAAAATATTATTGCCGTTGCATCGGGTAAAGGTGGCGTAGGCAAATCGACAATTGCGGTTAATTTAGCTTTAGGTTTAAAAGAACTCGGCGCGCGTGTCGGGCTAATTGATGCTGACATGTATGGACCAAGTATTCCAACTATGCTTGGTTTTCAAAAAGAAAAACCGCTCATAAAAGAAATTTACGGCAAACCAAAAATGGTGCCGCTCAATTTTAACGGATTGGAATTTATTTCCATCGGCAATATCATTGAACCAGAACAAGCTGTTGTTTTGCGTGGTCCTCGTCTTTCTGCTTTAGTAAAACAGTTTTTCAATGATGTTTTATGGTCAGAACTCGATTATATTGTCGTCGATTTACCACCTGGCACGGGCGATGTGCAATTAAGTTTGGTTCAAACCGTACCCGTTACAGGCGTAGTTATTGTCACAACACCCCAAGAAGTGGCAGTGATTGATGCTGTTCGCGCTGTTAGCATGTTTGGTTTGCCGCAAATTAATGTCCCCATCTTGGGCGTAGTTGAAAATATGGCTTGGTTTAGTCCTGCCGAATTACCGAACAATAAATACTTTATTTTTGGTTCAGGTGGTGGAAAAAAATTAGCTTTGCAAACCGATTCAATGCTTTTAGGTCAAGTTCCTTTGGTGATGTCTATACGCGAATCAGGTGATGCAGGAATACCGATAATGGCTCAAAAGGATGAAAAAGCCAAAGCGCCTTTTATTGAAATTGCACAAAATACAGCGCGACAAATTGCGTTACGCAATGAGGTTTTACCTGCAACGCGTTCTGTAACGATGCAATGATTAATCATTTTTTGACCAAGATTTTCACGATTATAAGATTTACAGGATTTCAATGGTCACTCTAAAAAAATTCAGGTTTCAAAATATTACTTCGATATGAAAAAAACATTTTTTGCTTTTATTTTGATACTGTCTGGCATTCAATTAAACTTTGCACAAACAGTTGATACGTTTTTAGTGCATTTAATGAATAAAAATGCTGAAAAATTTGCGACGGTGATGGCAAATCCAGAAAAATATCGGGTACAAATTTTATACACGCAAATTAATCGCGATGAAAAAAATTTTCCTAAATTTACTTCTCATAGTTTTCGATTGAATGCGAATGAATATTTCTATCCTGCTTCGACGGTTAAATTTCCAGCTTGCATCCAAGCATTGGAGAAAATTAATCGGCAAAAAGATAAAAAATTTAATCGCAACAGCATCATGCTCACAGATGGTGTCGATACTGAATTAAAACGACAATATACTGATAGCACTAATTTGGTTCAAGGTGGATTTCCGAGTGTAGCGAGTTATATCAAAAAAGTACTTTTGGTGAGCGATAACGATGCTTTCAATCGTTTATTCGAATTTATTGGTCAAGAAGAATTTAACAACACGCTCCAAAAAACAGGATTTCCAAACACGCGTATTGTTCATAGATTATCGCTACCACTGCCTCTTGAAAAAAATAAAATTAGCAACCCAATCACTTTTATTGACGAAAATTCTTGGTCGAAAGCATACAAAAAGTATGCAAAAATATCTTCTGAAGATGTTCCGAGCATAGATAAATTCTTAGCCTTAACTAAAACCAACGAGAAATTAGCCATCGACACAGTATATGCCGAGCAAAAACGCGTTTCTAAATATGTTTTCCCGCAGTTGAAACCTGTGCTCTTAGGTAAAGGAGAAATGATAGATGGTAAAGTGACAGATAAACCTAAAGATTTTACACTCAAAAATTGTTTTCCGTTAGAAGCGCAACAAAAAATGTTGCGCCGTCTCATTTTCCCTGAAGCTACACCTCTCACTGAACAATTTAACTTAACAGCAGACGACAGAAAATTTATGTTGAAATATATGTCGCAATTGCCAACGGAATCAACTTCACCACCTTATCAGAATGATACAAGCATGCACGATAGTTTTTGTAAATTTTTGATGTTCGGCAGTGAAAAAGGGGAAATACCTAAAAGTATCCGCATTTTCAATAAAATTGGTGACGCTTACGGTTTTTTAACCGACAACGCTTACATCGTCGATTTTGAAAAGGGTGTTGAATTTATGATCAGTGCAACTATTTATTGCAACGAAGATCAAATTTTCAACGACGATAAATACGAGACTGAAACTATAGGATTACCTTTTTTAACAGAACTGGGAAAAACGATTTACGATTACGAATGCACGCGCAAACGCAAACTTTTGCCCAATTTGGGTGAGTATAAGTTTAGTTACGATGGGAAAAAATAGGTATCAAGAGTCAGGTATCAGAATTTGGTGTATAAATCAATAATATTCCTTTTTGTCCGAACTCTGGTTTGGATTTATGAACTTGATAATTTTTAGTTCTTGCAAAAGCTGTTTTGATATAGCTTGAAACTTTTTTGTCGCTTCAGTATGCTCAATGGGTAAAATGTTAAACCAAGAAATGGTATCAACCAAAAATAATTTTCCTACGCTGTCTATTTTATCCGCCTCAAAATTATAAAATGCCATAACCCAATTCTGAAATGTGCGCTTTTCCTTTTCATTATCTACAATTTTAAGCACCTTAAAATGCCTTTTGTCTTTTTTTATTCTCAGGAATAATGCTTTAACTACTTTTTTATCACCTTCTAAAAACTGTATAAATTTATAATTATGATACAGTAGGCAACCAGTAATATGATTTTTTAAATTAAATTCTTGGGCTTTATTTAAAATATCAAGTAAGTCTTGATTATTAATGGTTGAATTTGCAGTTGACGTGTAAACTAATTCATACATAAAGCAATTATTGAAAAAGTGGTTTATGAATACATTTATTCAGGAAATAAAAAAAATTGTAACTACATAAGTGATCATCATTTCCTGCAGAAATCACAGAAATTTTTTACGAAGTATAACCAACCGCATAGTTATATAAGCCCTAATACTTAATAGAACTAACCAACCGCATTTGCGGATTATTCATTTTATTCAGCGTTAGCATTTGATAAAAATAAGAAGCAAATTCTGAGTTGGTATTTTTATCGAACGTTTTAATAGCAGCTAAACCATCATCAGATGTTTTAGTTTTAGTCAATTTATCAAGAAGTTGACTAAATGGATCGCGAATTTTAGGATATTCAGCGCGTTTAAACGTTTTTAATCCTGCTTTTGAAGCAGCAGCATTGATAGCAGTTTCTAAATTGCCCGTTCTATCCACCAAACCCATTTCAATAGCCTGCGGCATCGACCAAACACGACCTTGTGCAACTGAATGAATTTGATCACGAGTTCTATTTCTACACACTGCTACCCTATTCAGAAACTTTTCGTAAATTGAATCTGTGCTTTGTTGTAAAAGTTTTCCTTCGTCGTCATTAATATTATACCACAAATTTATACCTGCAGCATATTTACCCGTTTTAACTGTATCGAAACTCACTCCGAGTTTCGATTTCAAGGCATTTTGCAAACCTGGAATAACGCTAAATACACCAATAGAGCCTGTAATTGTATTCGGTTCGGCAAAAATAGAATCGGAAGCCATAGCAATATAATATCCACCCGAGGCAGCAACATCACCAAAAGAAGAAACGACAACTTTACCTTGTTGACGAGCTAATGAAAGCTCATGCCATATTACATCACTCGCAAAAGCAGAACCTCCACCCGAATTAATACGTAAAACTATTGCTTTTACTGTAGCATCATTGCGCAATTTGCGAATTATTTTAGCGTAGCGGTTGCCTTCAATTTCGCCATTTTTTACATTATCACCATCTGCTTCAACAATACTCCCTTCTGCATAAACAATAGCTATTTTATCTTTTGAATCTGAAGAAGTTGGCGTATAAGAATTTGTATAGTCTTCAAGAGAAATAACTTTAACTTTATCGCTCGATTTTGTACCCGTTTTTGCGCGTAAAGTTTGAAGCACCTCGTCGTAATAAGCGAGTTTATCAACCATTTTTATATCAAGTGCATTCTTTGCGTTTCGGCAGGCGTAGGTATCAGCATAATTTTGCAAACTACTTACAGGTATTGAACGCGCATTCGAGATGTCAGTCAAAAAATTATGGTAAATTGCACTAATATATGCACGTGTTTGCAGTTTATTTTGGTCACTCATTTTATCTAAACGCAACGATTCAGTAGCACTTTTGAACTGACCCGCATAATAAATTTGCCATTTTATGCCCAATCTATCCGACATATCTTTAAAGAAGGGTATTTGCGAAGCGAACCCTCGCCAATCAATAGAGCCGTTTGGATTTAAAAAAATGCTATCCGCTGTAGAAGCAATGTAATATGCGCCTTGCGAATAACTATCGGCGTAAGCATAAATAAATTTTCCACGCTTTTTAAAACCCATCAAAGCATTATGTAATGCTTCAATTTGTGTTAAACCTTGCGATATACCAGACATTTGTATGAAAACTCCTTTAATTTTAGCATCATTTGCCGCGCGTTCAATACTGTTTATTGCATTATGTATAGAAGGCAGTTTATCTTTGGCAAATAAATCGGCAGTAGAAGTTTCTACATTGTTCGTCAATTCGGGTAGGGTTTTATCTAAAGTAATATGAAGTATTGTATTGTCTTTGACATCTACTAATTCTGAATCGCCTTTATTTGCCAACGTGCTTAAACTTGCGCTGACAATAATAAAAACAGCAAACATTGACAACATAACGCCCAGACAAGAAGCAAAAACAAATTTAAAAAACTGTCCCATATTTATGGATTTTGAAAAGTAACACTAAAAAAAACTTAAAGGTACTAAAAAGTGTTTAACATGGCAATCTCTTTAAACTTTTAATCTTTATAGTTCATGAAAAAAACTCTAATAATTGGTGCAAGCGAGAATCCTGAAAGGACATCTTTTACTGCTTTTAAAAAGTTAAAAGCGAATAATGTGGAAATTGTTCTCATTGGCAATAAAAAAGGGTTTATTGATGGGGTTGAGATTCAAATTGGATTTCCAAAAATTGAAAGCATTCATACAGTAACTTTGTATATTTCAGAAAAACATCAGGGTGAGTACTTTCAATATATCGTGGATTTAAAACCAGAGCGCGTGATTTTTAATCCAGGTACTGAAAACTTAGATTTAGAATTATTTCTAAAAGAACATGGCGTTCATACTGAACGCGAATGTACACTTGTAAAACTTTCTTTAGGGCTTTACTAAATAAAAAAGCCTCAATTAACGTCAGTTAATCGAGGCTTTTTATTTGGTAAGGTAGTAAGTACTTATCACCTATTCCTTAATACCCTGCTTTTTTGTTACCTTTATAAGATTTAGATTTCAATTCATTTGCAGGTGCAGCCATATCTGTCTCAGCTTTAGCAACATGGAATTCAACGCGACGGTTCATATAACTACCAGAGTTAGTAGGAATAATTGTGTTGTTTTCGCCTTCGTAGTTCAATACTAAAGTGTTACGATCAACACCAAAACGTTTAACTAAAACGTCAACTGCTGCTTGAGCACGACGATATGATAAACCTTGGTTGTAACCTGCAGTGCTTAATTTATCTGTAAAGCCGTTTACCAATACACGGATTGATGGATTATTTTTTATTACACTTGCAACAGATGCCACATTACCCATTTCTGAATCTTTAATTTTAGAACTATTTAAGTCGAAATGAATCATAGGTAAAAACCAATCAGCTAAACCTGGAGCTGATTTTGTAGTTGGTTCGAAAGTTGTTTTGAATTTAGCCAATTTAGCATCAACTATTCTATCAACGTCCGCTTCAGTAACATACGCTGGCTTAGGAACTAAAGCGACACCATTAGCATCTACTTTGTATCCTGGAGGTGAGTACGGCTCTTTATCTTTATAATCAGGCACACCGTCACCATCGCTATCTAAAGCAACACCACGTGTATCAACACGCGCACCAGCAGGTGTATCTTTTTCTTGGTCGAACATATCAATCACGCCGTCACCATCTGTATCAGTTGGATCAAACTTAGGGCGTTTTTCTAATTCCGCAACGCGTGCATTCATTTCGTCAGCAGCACCAGTCCACCATAAAGGGAGTGTTTTTGTACCTGCCGCAGCACCAGCAACAGCAGCAGTAGCTGCACCGCCACCAACGTTAAAGTTTAAACGCACGTGCGTAAAAGCTAAGAAATCGCGAAAACCGAATTCATAACCGTCTAATAAGTCAGCACGTTTACCAAATACCGTAGAAATTTGCTCCTCTAAAGCAATATTAAATTTATCACTCACTCTAAAAGCTATACCAGCACCACCTTGTGCTTGAGCAGCGAAGTTGCCAACATTTCTTCCTTGGATAACCAAATCTTGATCCCCAGTTTTTGATCCAGCAACAGTAGTAACACCAGGACCCGTTGTAATACTTGTAACACTTACAACAGTATTGATGTAGTTATAACCTACACCGCCAAAAACATAAGGAGAAATTTTACGAACACCTGCATCCCAACGACCGTTGTTCAATGCAATAATGACGTCAAGATTGCCACCAACTAAAGTAGTAGCCGCTTTGTTAAAATTACGGGCATCGTTTAATTGTCCGTTTTTAGTAGCATCGGTACCATAAGGGAACGTAGTTCCATCCGGTGTAGCACTACTAGGAAATAAACCTTGCAAGCCCAAACGTAAAGAGAAAGTATGGTCAAGCGCTTTACGCACGTGGATACCCAAGCCTGGTGAAAAATTCGTGTTTAAGTCGCCAACAAGATTGACAACACCTAAATCCACACCAAATTCAAATTGGTCGTTAGGTGAAAATAATCCGTAAGTAGGGGCTGCAGAAGTCGATACGTCCTGCATTTTAGAGTTCGTAGCTTTCATTTCCTTGTTTTGGGCAGTAACTGTACCAAACGCAACGAATGAAACCAAAGTAATGAAATAAAATTTCCGGAACATAGGTTGAAACTTTGATGAAATAGTAATTAAATAAGTTGATTTGTTACAAAAGCTTTTTAGACCTTCGTTTTTTATTTTATGATTGAGCAAAATTAACTAAAAAAAATTCAGATTGTAAAATTTTTTCAATTTAAATCAATTGTAATGTATTTTTTTTTACAAAACTTAAAATTTAAGACAATATATCTGTGTTAAAGTCACAAAGCATTTGCATCTATATACGAATTGTTAAAAAAAAAGTTTTTCAAAGTTGAAAAAAACTAATAAATATTGAGAATTTTAAAATAGTTAGTTAAATTTTTATTAAAATGTGAAGTAATACGTCTTAATGTATTAAATTTGTAATCAAAATGGGGCTGACCGGAATTGACGGGAAAGTGAACTATTTAGTAAGCATGCCGTGTAATGAGTCACATCCACGTAAAAAATTTGATTCAAACTATAGCTGGCAACTCTAATTATGCCATTGCAGCCTAATACAAAGTATTAGTTTGCTTTAACACTACGTGCCGCTCAGCAATGGGCTTACAAGTCGCCTGAACTTGTTGGTAACGGTGTTTCACAAAAAAATCAGGATAGTTGTATAAGTTCTCGGCAATACAGCAAAATTCAGAGATAAGGTAATAGTGTGGGTTTGATAATTTCCTATCTGTTACTCGAAAAACTAATAATTGTATAAGCATGTAGAAGGCTTTGTGGTGCTTTGTTCGGACGGGAGTTCGATTCTCCCCAGCTCCACCATCGTTAGTTAA